>CAMCES010000003.1 GCA_945873925.1 Bordetella parapertussis | reverse complement strand
CGGGTTTGCAAGGCAGCGCTGTCGTCGTCTTGCACGGTGATGCCCTGGTTGGCCAGGTCTTGCAAACGCTGGGCCCGCTCGGCATCAAACAGCACGGCGGCTTGGCGGCGGCGCGGCAGGAAATACAGTTGTTCAGCCAACCAGTAGATGCCGGTCACGGTGCTGGCCATCAGCAGCAACAGGGCAAACGAGCCTTCGATGGCGCCGCTGTACCAAGCCCCGGCATAGGCCACGAAACACGTCAGGATGAGGGCGGTCAGCGCGGACATCAATCTTCCACCTGCAATATCGCCAAAAAGGCTTCTTGGGGTACTTCAACCGATCCAATTTGTTTCATGCGTTTTTTGCCTGCTTTTTGTTTTTCGAGAAGTTTCCGTTTACGGCTGATGTCTCCACCATAGCATTTTGCCAGCACGTTTTTACGCAAGGCCTTGATGCTCTCACGCGCGATGATGTTGGCACCGATGGCAGCTTGGATGGCGACATCGAACATTTGGCGGTTGATGATCTCGCGCATCTTGGCCACCACTGCACGGCCTCGGTACTGCGACTGCGAGCGGTGCACGATGATCGACAAGGCGTCAACACGCTCACCGTTCAACAAAATGTCGACCTTCACCACATCCGAGGGACGGTATTCCTTGAACTCGTAATCCATGGACGCATAACCTCGGCTGACCGATTTGAGCTTGTCAAAGAAGTCCAGCACGATCTCGCCCAGCGGCATTTCATAGGTGAGCATCACCTGCCGTCCGTGGTAGGCCATGTTGAGTTGCACGCCACGTTTTTGGTTGGCCAAGGTCATGACTGCGCCCACGTAGTCTTGGGGCATGTACAAATGCACCGTGACGATCGGCTCGCGAATCTCTTCCATCTTGCTGGCCTCAGGCATCTTGGAGGGGTTCTCCACCATGATGACCTCGCCATCGGCCCGAAGCACCTCATAGACCACGCTGGGCGCGGTGGTGATCAGGTCTTGGTCAAACTCGCGCTCCAGGCGCTCTTGCACGATCTCCATGTGCAACAGGCCTAAAAAACCACATCGAAAGCCAAAGCCGAGCGCCTGCGACACCTCGGGCTCGTAACGCAGCGAGGAATCGTTGAGCTTGAGTTTCTCCAAGGCGTCGCGCAGCGCGTCGTATTGGTTGGCTTCGGTGGGGTACAGGCCAGCGAACACCTGCGGCTGGATTTCCTTGAAACCTGGCAGCGCTTGCCCGGCCGGACCAAGGTTGTTGGGTAACTTTTTCTCTAAGGTGATGGTGTCACCGACCTTGGCGGCTTGCAGTTCTTTGATGCCCGCAATGATGAAGCCCACCTCGCCTGCTTGCAGCGAGTCGCGCGGCTCGTTGGCAGGTGTGAACACGCCCAAATGGTCAGCGTTGTAAACCGCCTCGGTGGCCATCATCTTGAAACGCTCGCCTTTGAGGAGGTGACCGTCCACCACACGCACCAGCATGACCACGCCGACATAGGTGTCGAACCAACTGTCAACGATCATGGCGCGCAGCGGCGCGTCTGGGTTGCCTTGGGGCGCAGGGATTTTGGCGACAACTGCCTCGAGGATCTCTTCCACACCCATGCCGGTTTTGGCCGAGCAAGGAATGGCTTCGCTGGCATCGATGCCGATCACGTCTTCGATTTCTGCCTTGGCGTTGTCAGGGTCGGCCGAGGCCAAATCCATTTTGTTGAGCACCGGCACCACCTCGACGCCAAGGTCGAGCGCGGTGTAACAGTTCGCCACGGTTTGCGCTTCCACGCCTTGGCTGGCATCGACCACCAACAAGGCACCCTCGCAAGCGGACAAAGAGCGACTCACCTCGTACGAGAAGTCGACATGCCCGGGTGTGTCGATCAAATTCAGGTTATAAACCTGGCCGTCTTTGGCCTTGTAATGCAGCGCAGCGGTCTGCGCCTTGATGGTTATCCCACGCTCTTTTTCGATGTCCATCGAGTCCAACACCTGCGCTTCCATCTCTCTGTCGCTCAAGCCGCCGCAGCGCTGGATGATGCGGTCAGCCAAAGTGGATTTGCCATGGTCGATGTGCGCGATGATCGAAAAATTTCTGATATGGTTCATCAATGCAAGCAATTAAGTGTTTGAATTTACAAAGGAGAAAGCCATAAAAAAGGGCGCGTCAGGTGATGACGCGCCCGGAACCAACGATCTATGGCAACTGCGATAGTTGGGACTTCATTGTAGGCAGAAAGCCCCGGGGCAATACCCCAATGTGGTCTCTGGCAAGCCCGTTGCAGGTCCACGACAGCATTTTTATACACAGTTTGTTCACAATTTCGTTGGCGATTGACAGGGATAACTTGTGGGCGAGCTGTGGAACGATCTGTACAACTCTGTATGGCTATCAAATTGCTTGGAAAAAACCAGTTCATATGTCTGAATCAATGGATTTACATGTGATCTTATAAACATTTCAACTGGATTTTGTTTGGTTTGTTAGCGTGCGCACACATCAAAAATATTTTTTCGAAGCTGTTGGCAGAATCCATCAGGCCCATGAACCAAGGGTTAACCCTCCGTTTAGAAGCTCATCAGCGCGGGCGAATCAGGACATATTGCGCCCATTCGCCACGCCTGAGCAACACATTGACCGGCTTGGATTTGTCCAAGCGGCCCACCATTTGGGCGAATGTTTTGACATCGGGCACTTCATTGTTGGCAAGTTGAACAATCACATCACCCTCGCGGATGCCGGCTCGCGAGGCCGGCTCGGTGACTGCATCGACCCGCACACCACTTCGCAGCTTGAGTTCTTTTTTCAGCGCGTCAGTCAAATCGCTCACGCTCAGGCCCAGCATTTGGCTGGCTTGAGGTACAGCTGGTTTGTCAGCACCAGGCGCATTGGGC
Source organism: Bordetella parapertussis (assembly GCA_945873925.1). Classification (GTDB taxonomy): domain Bacteria; phylum Pseudomonadota; class Gammaproteobacteria; order Burkholderiales; family Burkholderiaceae_C; genus Limnohabitans. The sequence continues at coordinate 85,136 of CAMCES010000003.1, read as the reverse complement.
TTGGCAGCCGATTTCTCCGCCTCGAACTCACCGACGGTGATCGGGTATTCCTTGGTCACGCCCCGGCGCAACACGGTCACGCGGCTGCTGCTACCGGGCTTGGTGCCGCCCACGGTGCGGGGCAAGTCAGAAGACTTTTCGATGATCTTGCCATCGAATTTCAAAATGATGTCGCCGGCCTCCAGACCTGCTTTGTCGGCGGGTGAGCCTGCCTCAACACTGTTGACCAAGGCGCCCTGCGCTTTGGCCATGCCCAAGGACTCAGCCACCTCTTTGCTCACTTCGCCAATGCCCACGCCCAAACGACCTCGCTGCACTCGGCCCGAGGCACGCAACTGGGTGCTCACGTTCACCGCCTCGTCGATCGGGATGGCAAAAGAGATACCCATGAAGCCGCCTGAGCGGGAGTAAATTTGGCTGTTGATGCCAATCACCTCACCGCGCATATTGATCAATGGGCCGCCTGAATTGCCAGGGTTGATAGCCACATCGGTTTGGATGAACGGCAGGTAGTCCCCGGTGTCACGCCCTTTGGCGCTGACGATGCCAGCGGTGACCGTGTTTTCAAGGCCAAAGGGAGAACCGATCGCCATGACCCACTCACCGACTTTGAGTCGGTTGGGATCGCCAATTTTCACGAACGGCAAACCGTTGGATTCGATTTTGACCACGGCCACATCGGTACGCTTGTCAGAGCCGACGATGCGGGCGGTGAATTCGCGCTTGTCGGTCAGGGTCACGATCACTTGGTCAACGCCATCCACCACATGGGCATTGGTCATGATGAAACCGTCCGCGGTCAATATGAAACCAGAGCCGACGCCGCGTGGTTGTTCATCCGGTTGTTGCGGGCGGTTGGGGCGTCTTTGACCGGGCGCATTGGGCGCACCAGGCACTGGTACGCCAAAGAATCGGCGGAAAAGCTCTTGCATTTCCTCGTCTTGGTTATCACCAGGCGCGCCAGCCACGGGGGCCTGCGGCGTTTGCTTCTCCAGTGTGCGGATATTGACCACCGAGGGGCCCACTTGCTCGACCAAATCGGTGAAATCAGGCAGTGAGCGAACGGATGGGGCGGGTGTGGCAGCCAAAGCTGAGATGGGTAAAACCAGCCCAACGCTGCCCATGCATGCGACAAAGCCAACAAACAACAGCGATTGACAACGGCCTAAGAACTGATTCATTTGTTTCTCTCCAAGATAGCCTACTGAGGGTTTTAACGCTGTTCACCCGGTCTGGCCAATGGCACCGACAGATACCATGGTCAGAAGTCGGGCATTGGTCCGGTTCAGATGCGTTTGAACACCAAACTGCCGTTGGTACCGCCGAACCCAAAGTTGTTTTTGACGGCGATGTCGATCCGCATGTCGCGAGCGGTATTGGCGCAATAGTCCAAATCGCATTCGGGGTCGGGGTGATGCAAATTGATGGTGGGCGGTGCTTTTTGGCTGTGCACCGCCAACACGGTGAACACACTTTCGATGCCGCCAGCGCCACCCAACAAGTGACCGGTCATGGATTTGGTCGAACTCACCACCAGGGATTTGGCATGGCTGCCAAAAGCGGCCTTGATCGCATGGGTTTCATTGATGTCACCCAAGGGTGTCGAGGTGCCATGGGCATTGAGGTACTGAACTTGATCGGCAGACACACCGGCATTGGCCAAGGCGCTGAGCATCGAGCGGCGGGGTCCATCCATGTTGGGCGCGGTCATGTGGCCTGCATCTGCGCTGCGGCCATAGCCCATCAACTCGGCATAGATGCGGGCGCCGCGCGCTTTGGCGTATTCGTATGCTTCCAAAACAACGACACCAGCGCCTTCACCCAAGACAAATCCATCGCGGTCTTTGTCCCAAGGGCGGGAGGCCGTTTGTGGGTCGTCGTTGCGGGTGGACAAAGCGCGCATGGCGGCAAAACCACCCAAGCCCAACGGGGAAATCGTGGCTTCAGAGCCGCCGGCGATCATGACATCGGCATCGCCGTATTCGATGATGCGGCCTGCTTCGCCAATGCTGTGCAAGCCGGTGGAACAAGCCGTGGCAATCGCCAAGTTCGGGCCCTTGAAGCCACAGCGCATGGACACATGGCCAGAGATCATGTTGATGATGCTGGCTGGCACGAAAAACGGCGAAATGCGGCGGGGGCCGCGCGCCATGAGTTCATCGCGCATGTTCTCGATCAGCGGCAAGCCGCCAATGCCTGAGCCAATCAGGCAACCGATGCGGTGCGAGGCTTCCTCGCCCAGGGCGTCACCCGTGGGCAGGCCAGCGTCAGCCACCGCCTGCAAGCCAGCGGCCACACCCAAGTGGATGAAGCGGTCCATGGTGCGAGCCTCTTTGGGCGGGATGTACTCGTCGAGGTTGAGATTTTTCACCTCGCCGGCAAAATGGCAAGCGAAAGCCGACGCATCAAAATGTGTGATGAGATCAATGCCGGATTGACCGGCCAGAATCCGTTCCCAAGACGCTTGCGCTGTGTTGCCCACAGGGGACACGCAGCCCAAACCGGTCACGACGACGCGACGGCGACTCATGCGAAACCTCGAAAAATCAAGCTTTTTTGTATTTCAACGCGTAGTCGACGGCGTTTTGCACGGTGGTGATTTTCTCGGCGTCTTCGTCGGGAATTTCGATGCCGAATTCGTCTTCCAAAGCCATCACCAGTTCGACGGTGTCCAAAGAGTCTGCACCCAGATCGGCCACGAAAGCTTTTTCAGAGGTGACTTGGGACTCTTCAACGCCAAGTTGTTCAGCAATGATTTTTTTGACTCGTGATTCAATATCGCTCATGGTTCCCTCAGAGGGTTGTGTTTCGAGTCCGCGATTTTAGCCGCGCGGACGGTACGGCTTGCTACTGACAAATACTAAGGCCTTCAGGCCATGTACATGCCACCATTGACATGTATTTCTTGTCCGGTGACATAACCGGCCTGGGCGCTGGCCAAAAAAGCCACCAGATGGGCCACATCGTCGGGCTTGCCCAGGTGTCCCAAAGGGATTTGTGCCAGCAAACTTTGTTGCTGCTCTGACGACAAGGAGGCGGTCATGTCGGTGTCAATGAAGCCAGGTGCCACGCAATTGACCGTGATCTGGCGGCTGCCCAACTCACGCGCCAAGGCGCGGGTCATGCCCGCCACACCGGCTTTGGCGGCGGCGTAATTGGCTTGACCAGGGTTACCGGCAGCACCCACCACGCTGGTGATGTTGATGATGCGTCCATGTCGCTGCTTCATCATCGGCTTCATGACCGCGCGGCTCAAGCGAAACACGGCTTTCAAATTGGTGTCCATGACCGCGTCCCAATCATCGTCTTTCAAGCGCATGGCCAGCATGTCGCGGGTGATGCCCGCGTTGTTCACCAGCACGTGCAAAGCACCCGCCTGGGCCACCACACTGTCCACCAAGGCTTGCAGCTGCTGGACGTCATTGACCTGCAGCACCATGCCCTGGCAACCAGGGTGGTCGGTCAGGGCTTGTTGGATGCGTGCCGCTCCCTCCTCAGAAGTGGCGGTGCCAAACACCTGGAAGCCTTGGCGAGCCAGTTCGAGGGCGATGGCCGCGCCGATGCCGCGCGATGCGCCGGTGACCAGGGCCACTTGGGGGGAGTTGTCTGATGTGCTCATGAATTATGGGGTAGCAGGAAACAAGGCCAACACTTCAGCCAAGGTGGCGGGATCGTACAAAGCGTTGGCATTCAAATCGGGGGCGATGCGCTTGACCATCCCGGTCAAGACCTTGCCAGGACCGCACTCGACCACGTGGGTCACGCCCTGTTGTTGTAAGTGCAGCATGGATTCCACCCAGCGCACCGGGCCAAAGGCCTGGCGGTACAAGGCATCGCGAATACGATCGGGATCGGTTTCGGTGGTCACGTCGATGTTGTTGACCACGGCAATCGCTGGCGTTTGGAGTTCGACATCGGCCAATGCCACCCGCAAACGCTCGGCGGCCGGCTGCATCAGCGCGCAATGGAAAGGCGCAGACACGGGCAAGGGCAGGCAACGCTTGGCGCCTGCGGCTTTCAGGGCCTCGCTGGCGGCGGCCACCGCGGCTTGGCTGCCTGAAATCACGGTTTGACCGGGATCGTTGAAATTGGCCGCTTGCACCACCTCGTGGCTGCCTGCCGGGAAGCGGCTTTGCACCTGCTGGCAAACCTCAATCACTTTGGCCGCATCCAAGCCGAGCACGGCGGCCATGGCACCGCTGCCCACTGGCACCGCGTCTTGCATAGCTTGGGCACGCAAGCGCACCAAAGAAACCGCATCCTTCAAGCTCAGCGCCCCACTGACTACCAAGGCGGCGTATTCGCCCAGAGAATGGCCAGCGACAAACGCTGGTGTGGCACCCCCATGGGCTTGCCACACCCGGTAAGTGGCGATGGCGGCCGCCAGCATCACCGGTTGGGTGTTGGTGGTGAGTGCCAAGGCTTCTTTCGGGCCCGCGTGGATCAGCAGCGCCAGGTCTTGGCCCAAGGCCTGGCTTGCCTGCGCCAAGGTGGCTTGCACCACCGGGTGGTCGCCCCAGGCATCTAGCATGCCCACCGCTTGAGAGCCTTGGCCTGGAAATACAAATGCAAACTTTGTCATGTCAATAGCGCAATAAAACAGAACCCCAGGCAAAACCGCCACCCACGCCTTCGAGTATCAGCAACTGGCCTGGTTTGACCTGGCCGGCGCGAACACCGGCGTCCAAGGCCAAGGGAATCGAAGCTGCCGAGGTGTTGCCATGTTCGGCCACGGTCAAAATGACCTTGTCCATCGGCAGTTTGAGTTTTTTGGCGGTGCTTTGGATGATGCGGATATTGGCTTGGTGCGGCACCAACCAATCCAGGTCGCTGTCTTGCAAACCCGCTTTGGCCAGCACCGTGCGGGCGGTCTCCTCGAGCACGCCCACGGCGAGCTTGAATACGCCCGGGCCGTCCATCTTCAACACCGGGTCGCCCAACACCTGGCCACCGTGCACATGCCCAGGCACGCACAAAAGCCCCACGTGTTTACCGTCGGCATGGATGTCCGTGGCCAAAATGCCAGCCTGCTCAGAAGCTTCGAGCACCACCGCGCCAGCGCCGTCGCCAAACAACACACAGGTGGTGCGGTCGTGGAAATCGAGCAAGCGGGAAAACACCTCGGCACCCACCACCAAAGCGCGGCTGACATTGCCGGCGCGGATCATGGCGTCTGCGACGCTCAGCGCGTAAATGAAACCGGCACACACGGCTTGCACATCGAACGCCGGAACGCCGGCGATGTCAGCGGCTGCGGGGCTGAGTTGCGCCAGTTTGTGCTGCAAGATGCATGCAGTCGAGGGAAACACCATGTCCGGGGTGGAGGTGGCCACAATCACCAAATCGATGTCTTGCGGACCATACCCTGCGGCGTTCAACGCCTGTTTGCAGGCCTGTAGGGCCAGGTCGCTGCTGAAAACAGCAGAGTCGGCAAAATGTCGGGCACGGATGCCTGTGCGCTCGACTATCCATTCATCCGAGGACTCAACACCTTGCTGAGCCAATTCAGACACCAGATCAGCGTTGCTCAAGCGACGCGGTGGCAGGAAACTGCCGGTGCCTGCGATACGGGAATGGAGGTTCATAAATGTGGTCAGGACGAAGGTGGGGCCACCAACGACATGGCCAGGATCGGGGCCGCATGCGCCAATTGGGCCTGCACCCTGGCCAACAAATCATGGTCCGCCGCATCATACGCCCGGCTCAAGGCCGCCAAAAAAGCCAGTTCGTCGGCCGATCCATGGCTTTTGAACACCAAACCACGCAAACCCAACAAAGCCGCACCATTGTGGCGCCGATGGTCAACCAGCTTTTTAAAGCCAATTAACGCAGGATAGGCAACAATACCTGCAACTTTAGTGTAGATGTTGTGAGAAAAGCTCTTTTTCAAGAAATGCACAACCATCGCTGCCAGGCCTTCACTGGCTTTCAAGGCCACATTGCCGACGAAACCGTCGCACACCACGATATCGGTCGTGCCTTTGAAAATGTCATTGCCTTCGACATTGCCATAAAAATTGAGATCACCGCTGTTAGCAGCAGATCGAAAAAGTTCAGAGGATTTTTTGATGCTTTCACTGCCCTTGATCACCTCTTCGCCGATGTTGAGCAAACCCACGGTGGGCTTTTCAATGCCACTGAACACCGCAACCAAGGCCGAGCCCATCAGGGCAAACTGCAAAAGATGCTCAGGCGAGGAATCAACATTGGCACCCAAGTCCAGCATGGTGGTGGCGCCGCCCTTGGCATTGGGCATTTGGCCAGCGATCGCCGGACGGTCAATGCCATCCAATGTTTTAAGAACATAGCGTGCGATAGCCATCAAAGCAGCTGTGTTGCCAGCAGATACCGCTACTTGAGCATGTCCATCCCTCACCTGCTCAATCGTCAAGCGCATGGAGGAGTCTTTTTTGCGACGCAAGGCCACTTCCAGGGGGTCGTCCATTTCAACCACCTCGGAGGCAGGCACATGACGTGCCCGGGGATGGGAAAAACCAGCAAGGGACGCAGGCAAGCCGACCAGCAGCAAATGGGCACGTGGGTGTTGATCGAGAAACTGGCGGCAAGCCGGCAAGGTCACACAGGGCCCATGGTCACCGCCCATGCAGTCCACAGCCACGGTCACCACGGTAAATGCACCTGGGAGTTGTTCACTTGGGGGGGGTGCCATCAAGCAAAAGGCCCGCGCGAGACAAGCTGCGACGGGCCTTGATGGCAAGCCTCAATCAGGCTTCGGATTTGGTTTTCAACACTTTGCGACCACGGTAGAAACCCGTGGGGCTGATGTGGTGGCGTAAGTGCACCTCGCCTGTGGTGGGCTCTACCGCCAAGCCAGGCAGATTCAGTGCATTGTGCGAACGGTGCATGCCCCGTTTGGAGGGAGATTTTTTGTTTTGTTGGACAGCCATGGCAGGCTCCTGTGGTTCGATGGTTCAAATGGGTCGCCCAAGCCAGCCTGAGACTGCCGAGCAAAGGATGTCAATTATAGCGGCATCCGCCCCTTTTTCACTGCTTTGGCGTCTTGAGCGCGACCAGGGCTGCAAAAGGATGGGGCAAGTCGTCTTCCAGGGCCGCACTCAGCGGCGCATGGCAGGCCAGATGCCTTGGCACCAAGGGCATGGCCAGCAACAGGTCATCTTCCAGCAAAGCCAGGGCCTCGAATTCCTCAGACATGGCCAGCAGATCTTCCTCGCAGCCATCATCTTCGGCCAAAGCGGTGGCCTCATCGGCCACCAAACGGAACCAACGGTCCACCTGCAGCGCGACATCCATGGGCTCGAGGCAGCGCTGACAAGTCTGCACAGCGCTCAGCTCGGCGCTCAAGTGCAGCCAAGCCTGGCTGATGCCCGCCACGGTCCGCTGCTCGCCACGCAACACCCATTCACAAGCGCGTTGCTCGATGCCCGGCACCGCCAAGCAGGCCTCGAGCACCCGCGGCAACTGGACCAAGGGTGTGTCGAGGCGCAACTCACCAGCCAGGCTGGTGAAACAGTACAAGTCCAGGCGGTTGGCATTCCAATCGTTTTTCATCGGATTGAGTGTAAGAGAATGGTGCATGGATTTTCCTTCCCTCCCCCGCCCCCTGGTGCTGGGCTCAACGTCTGTCTACCGTCGCGAACTCTTGCAACGCTTGCGCTTGCCCTTCGAGGTGGTGCGCCCCAAGGTCGATGAAACCCCGCATCCCCATGAAGCCCCTGCCGCGTTGGCGCAGCGCCTGGCGATGGCAAAAGCCCGCGCTGTCGCTTTGCAACACCTGCCAGCTGTGGTGATTGGCTCAGACCAGGTGGCCGATTTGAACGGCGAGCCCCTGGGCAAACCGGGCAGCCATGAGCGCGCGGTGCTGCAACTGCAACGCATGCGCGGTCAAACCGTCATCTTCCAAACCGCCGTGGCGGTGGTCTGCATGGAGACAGGTTTCGCCGACCAAGCCCTGGTCCAGGTCAAGGTGCGATTTCGCACCTACAGCGATGATGCCATCGAGGCGTACTTGCGGGCTGAAACACCGTACGACTGCGCGGGCAGCGCGAAAAGCGAAGGCTTGGGCATCGCCTTGCTCGAACAGATCGACAACCAAGACCCCACCGCCTTGGTGGGCCTGCCGCTGATTGAGACCTGCCGCCTGTTGCGTGCAGCGGGCATCCCCTTGTTGGACTGAACCCGCCATGAACGCCACCGCCATGGGCAAGTTGTTTCTCATCCCTACGCCCTTGGACTTCATGTGCGAAACCCAGGTACCCCTGTCAGATGTCTTGCCCACGGCCACGGTGCAGGCGGCCTCGCAGCTTGAACATTGGATCGTTGAAAACGCCAAAAGTGCCCGTGCTTTTCTCAAACGGGTAGACGCCTTGAACCCCTTGAGGGTGCCTTTGCAAGCCCAGCAGATCACCGAGTTGCCGCGCCAAGTCCATAAAGTGGGCGACCTGGTGGCGGGTGTGGACATGCGTGGCATGCTGCAAGCCGCCCTGCAAGGCCACGACTTGGGTTTGCTGAGTGAAGCCGGCATGCCTGCCGTGGCTGACCCTGGCTCATCCTTGGTGCGAGCAGCGCATGACTTGGGTTTACAGGTGCTGCCCTTGGTGGGGCCGAGCGCCCTGCTCTTGGCCTTGGCCGCCAGCGGCTTGAACGGCCAGCAGTTTGCATTTTTGGGTTATTTGCCGCAAGACGCAGCAAAGCGAAACACGCGGTTGAAAGCGCTGGAACAACACGCTTTGAAAACCGGCGAAACCCAGGTGTTCATTGAAACGCCTTATCGCAATGCCGCGCTGTTGGCGGCCTTGCTGCAAAGCTTGCAAGAGCACACCCGCTTGGCGGTCTGCAGCCACCTGAGCTTGCCGCAGATGCAGATCCAAAGCATGCGGGTCGCGCAGTGGAAGCGTCACCCAAAAGCGCCTGACAAAAACACGCCTGCGGTGTTTGCTTTTGGACCTTGACCGGGTTCAGCGCAGGTGCGGCATCCAACTGAGTGACGTTTTCACCATGGCCTCGCCCATGGCCGCGCCAAAGCGCTTTGCCAGTCGCTCAGCAACATTGTCTTGGCGGCTGTAATCCACAATGTCTTCGGCTTTCACCACCTCCCGGGCTACCGAATCCAAGGTGCCAAAACCATCGGCCAAACCCAATTCAACGGCTTGCTGCCCACTCCAAAACAAACCACTGAACAACTCAGGCGATTCTTTCAGGCGACCGCCCCTGCCCTGGCGCACCACTTGGATGAACTGACGGTGGATTTGGTCCAACAGGTTTTGGGCATGTTCTCGCTGGGGCTTGGTTTGACTGCTGAACGGGTCGAGAAAGCCTTTGTTCTCTCCAGCGGTCATCAAGCGGCGTTCAACGCCTACTTTGTCCATCAAACCAGTGAAGCCAAAACCGTCCATCAACACGCCAATACTGCCCACAATGCTGGCCTTGTCCACGTAAATTTGGTCGGCTGACACCGCGATGTAGTAAGCCGCAGAAGCGCAGGTTTCTTCGACCACCACGTACACGGGCTTTTTGTGAAGGGCTTTCAATCGGCGAACTTCATCGTTGATCATGCCCGCTTGCACCGGGCTGCCGCCGGGCGAGTCGATACGCAAGACAATGGCCTGTGCGCCTTCATCTTCAAAGGCCAGTTGCAACGATTCCATGACCCATTCGGCATTGGCACTGGTTTCACCGCCAATCTCGCCTTTGATGTCAATCAAAGCGGTGTGTGAATGGGGATTGGATGAAGTCGTGGCTTTGTTGTGGTGGTAGGAAAACCAGACCGCGCCCAACACAAGCAAGGACCAAAACACACGAAAACCGATCCGCCATCGTCTGGCGGTGCGTTGCTCTTCGAGTTGCGCCATCACCAGACGCTCAAGCGTTTCTCGCTCCCAGGTGGCAGCCACGCTGGACTGCGTTGGTGTGGCGGGCGGGGTGTCGGGCGATGAATCGGGGTTCATTTCAAAATTCCAAAGGCTTGAGGTTATAGGCAGTATGCCAGTGCACCACGCCTTGGTTTTCGGTGAGGGTAATTTTCACCAAGCCGCCTCGGCAGGGCCCACCGACGCACTCGCCGGTATCGGGCGAGTAGGTCGCGCCATGGGTGGCACACAACAACCAACGCCCTTCGTTGTCAAAAAACCGGTCGGGCTGGTAGTCCATTTCCATGGCGACATGGGTACAGCGGTTGAGGTAGGCCTGCACTTGTCCTTCAAAACGCACCGCGAAAGCGCGGCAGGTCTGACCGGCAAACACCACATCAAAAGGCACAGCCAAGCCGCTGTCATGCAAGTCTGCGCTGGCGCACAAAGGGATCAATGCCTCAGCCATGCCCGATCAACCAATCGTGAAGTGCTGGCACCGAATGCACCACGGCGCGCGGAGACCACCGCTCTAAGCCTTCTGCGCCATGCGCACCATAGCTGACTGCCAGGCTGGCACAGCCCGCGTTTTGCGCCATTTGCAGGTCGTGGCTGGTGTCGCCAATCATCAAGGTACGCTCGGCCGGTATGCCAAATTCAGCCATGAGTTCATGCAACATGCGCGGATCGGGCTTGCCCGCTGTTTCGTCAGCGGTGCGCGAGCCGTCAAACATGCCGCGCAACTCAACCTGGTGCAAAGCGTCATCCAAGCCACGGCGGCTTTTACCGGTCGCCACACTCAGGATATGTTGGCGCTCGCGCAAGGCTTGCAACATCGGCAACACGCCTGCAAACAAGGACAAGTCGTTGTGGTGCTTGGCGTAGTGGTGGCGGTAACGCTCACCCAGCAACGGGTACTTGTCTTTGGGCACATCGGGCGCGGCATGCGCCAGCGCGGGCATCAAGGCCATGCCAATCACATAGCCGGCTTGCTCGTCCGTGGGCACCACGCCGCCCACATCGGCCACCGCGGCTTGGATACAACGAACAATGATTTGGGTCGAGTCGTACAGCGTGCCGTCCCAGTCAAAGGCAATCAGGTCAAACTGGCGCGGGCGGAGCTTGGACATGGTCTATGAATTGTTGGAGTTCGGAGGGTAAATCGGCTTGCACCGTCTGCGGGCGGCCCAGTTGCGGATGCACGAACTGTAACCGCCAGGCATGCAAAAACATGCGCTTCAAGCCTTGGGCGGCCAAGCGTTTGTTGAGCTCGAAGTCGCCGTATTTGTCGTCGCCCACGATCGGGTAGCCCTGGCTTGCCAAGTGCACACGGATTTGGTGGGTGCGCCCGGTTTTGATGGTGACTTCCAGCAAGCTGTAGTCACCGACCAGGCGCGACACCCGAACCAAGGTGATGGCACGCTGGGCGTTCGCATCGTCTTTGTGGGCGATGCGCACCCGCCGCTCGCCCTCGCCCACGCCGCTGGGCAACAAATAGCGCTGCAAGGGCAGGTCGATCACCTTCTTATTAGAGGGCCACTGGCCCTTGACCAAGCTCAGGTAAGTCTTGCCGGTTTCGCGGTCACGGAACTGGTCTTGCAAACGGGTCAAGGCGCTGCGTTTTTTGGCCACCAACAGCACGCCCGAGGTTTCGCGGTCCAAACGGTGAACCAATTCGAGCATGCGCGCACCCGGCCTGGCCTGGCGCAACTGCTCGATCACGCCAAAGCTCACGCCACTGCCGCCATGCACCGCCACACCCGCCGGTTTATCGATCGCCAGCATGTGGTCGTCCTCGAACAAGGTGGGGAATTCGCGACCCGGTGCCACCGGCGCGTCAGGCGACGGGGTGGACACCCGCACGGGTGGCATGCGCACCAGGTCCCCGGTTTGCACCCGGGTGTCGGCGCTGGCGCGGCCTTTGTTGACCCGCACCTCGCCCGTTCGGATGATGCGGTAGACATGGGTTTTGGGCACGCCTTTTAATTGGCGCAGCAAAAAATTGTCCAAGCGTTGACCAGCGTGTTCCTCGTCCACGGTCAGTGTTTTGACCGCGAGGGACGGCGGGGTGGCTTCTGTGTCTATAATGGTCTCCACCAGTGTCAGGTTCTAAGTGCTTGATTTGAATAAGAGATTAGAGCACGTACCACCAACACTGAGAGGTCGATGCCCACTGTGGTCGCCGCAAGCCTCACCGCCCCTTTGCGGTTTGCCCTGCGGTCACGCAAAGCCGATGCCTTGGAAAAACACAGAAACGGAATACCCCAGTTGCAGGTTTGCCATTCAAGCCTGCAACGGATACAAAGTGAGATTGTCGATACATGAACGCCGTGTTGGTTCTGCTGAAACTTTGCTTCTCCTGGCTCGCGCCGGCTGAATCAATGCCCGCTTTCCAGTCCCTCGCCCGTTCGCCAATGAACCCCATGGCCCTGTTGGTCATGCCTGTTCACCTGCAACTCGCCCGCATCCACCCCCCGCCCCAGACGCACCGCCGCCGTTAAGTCGGCTCCAGCGCGTCGCCCTGCGGCATTCCCTTTCTTTCTTTTCTGGTATTGGCTTTCGGCGTCGTTGGTCCGACATGGACCTGTAGGTTGTTAGCAAGTAAAGGAACGCATCATGAAAAGGATGCTGATCAATGCCACCCAGGCTGAAGAACGCCGCCTGGCCATCGTCGACGGACAAAAACTCCTCGACTACGAAATCGAAATTGAAGGGCGCGAACAGCGCAAAGGCAATATTTACAAAGCGGTGGTCACCCGGGTTGAACCCTCACTGGAAGCTTGCTTTGTCGATTACGGCGAAGAGCGCCATGGCTTTTTGCCCTTCAAGGAAATCGCCAAGCAGTATTTCTCCAGCAAAGTCTCTGCCTCCCAGGCGCGTATCCAAGACGTGATCAGAGAGGGTCAGGAAATGCTGATCCAGGTGGAAAAAGAAGAGCGCGGCAACAAGGGCGCGGCCCTGACCACTTTTGTCAGCCTGGCTGGCCGCTATGTAGTGCTGATGCCCAACAACCCTCGTGGCGGTGGCGTCAGCCGTCGCATTGAAGGCGACGACCGCGCCGAGCTCAAAGAAGCCATGGACCAGCTCGAGTACCCCAACGGCATGTCCATCATTGCCCGCACGGCAGGGATTGGCCGCACCGCGCCCGAGTTGCAATGGGACTTGAACTACCTCTTGAAGCTGTGGACCGCGATCGACGGTGCCAGCCAAACCAAGGGTGCGTTCCTGATTTACCAAGAGTCCAGCTTGGTCATCCGCGCGATCCGCGACTACTTTAACCATGATATCGGCGACATCCTGATCGACACCGATGACATCTACGACCAAGCGCAGCAGTTCATGGCGCATGTCATGCCCGAGCATGCTGCCCGGGTCAAGCGTTACCGCGATGAAACCCCGTTGTTCAGCCGTTTCCAGATCGAGCACCAAATCGAGTCGGCCTATGCCCGCACCGTCATCCTGCCTTCTGGCGGCGCGATCGTGATCGACCACACCGAGGCCTTGGTGTCGGTCGACGTCAACTCGGCGCGTGCCATCAAAGGTGGCGATATCGAAGAAACCGCCACCCGCACCAACCTCGAAGCCGCCGATGAGGTGGCGCGCCAGATGCGTTTGCGCGACTTGGGCGGCCTGATCGTCATCGACTTCATCGACATGGACGAAAGCCGTAACCGCCGCGAAGTGGAAAACCGCTTGCGCGACGCCCTTCGCCAAGACCGCGCCCGGGTGCAGTTTGGCACCATCAGCAAGTTCGGCTTGATGGAGATGAGCCGCCAGCGCTTGCGCCCTGCCCTGAGCGAAGGCGCCTCCATTCCTTGCCCACGCTGCGGCGGCTCAGGCCATGTGCGTGACACCGAAAGTTCGGCGCTGCAAATTTTGCGGATCATCCAAGAAGAGTCGATGAAGGACAACACCGCCGCGGTGCATGCCCAAGTGCCGGTGGAAGTCGCTTCGTTCCTGCTGAATGAAAAGCGCTCAGAGATCGCCAAGATCGAATTGCAACAGCGCACCAACGTGATGCTGATTCCCAACAAAGGCCTGGAAACACCCAACTACAAGCTCGAGCGTTTGAAGCACGATGATCCCCGTTTGGATAATGTGCAAGCCAGCTACAAAATGGCCGAAGAGATCGAAGACCCGACCGCGGTCACCCGCCGCTCGCAAGAACCGACCAACAAGCAAACACCGGTCATCAAAGGTGTTCTGCCCGATTTGCCTGCACCACAGGCAGACCCCCGTGCCGCTGCCCGGGCCGAGCGCAGTGCAGCTGCACCACGCGCCGCTGCCACGGCAACCGCACCCTCGGCTACCGAGACAGGCTTTTTCGGTTGGCTCAAAGCTTTGTTCGCGCCTGCAGCGCCAAACACAACAAAGGACGCAGCTACCGGCCGCAACGGCAAAACCGGTGAACGCCGTGAAGGTGGCCGCGCTGAAGGCCGCGGTGAAGCTCGAGGCGATGGTCGCCGAGGTGGCCGACGTGCTGAGCGGGGTGAAGGCCGCGATGCCGAACGTGCCGAGCGCCCAGAAAGCAAATCCGCTGAAGGCCGTGCTGAAGGCCGCGGCCGTTCAGGCCGTGGCCAGCGCGGCGAAGGCCGCAACCGCAGCGAAGCCCGCGCTGAGGAGCCGCGCAACCTGGAGACCACCAGCCCAGCTGACACCGCTGAAAGCAGCGACGACAAACCCGCACGCGCAGGCCGCGATGGCCGCCGAGGCCGTGGTCGGCGTGGCGAGCGCGGCAACCCATCACAGGCTGAGAATGCCAACGGCTTGGAAGACCCGAGGCAAGCCGCGGACAGCCAAGCAGAGCAAAACCATGCGCCAGCCTCGGATGAACAAGCTGCTGACCATGCCGGTCAAGACGGTGAGCGTGTCCACGAGCGCCGAGAGCGCCGCAGCCTTGACCGTTATGGCCGCGAGCGCCAAGCCCGCAGCAAAGACAAACCGAGCGATACCTACACACCCGAGCCTGCACCTGTTGACACCGAAACCGCTGCAAGCGCGGTGCCGGCCGCCAGCGCAGCCGTGCGCATGCCGGTGATCGCGTCCTACGCATTGCCAATGCCTGAGTTGCACAGCGTGGCGCAATCCTCGGGTCTGGAATGGGTCAACTCCAACCCAGAGCGCATCGCGCAAGTGCAAGCGGCCATCGCAGCTGAGCCCCGCCCCATCCATGTGCCGCGCGAGCGTCCACCGGCGGTGGTGATGGTCGAAGGCCCTTTGATCTTGGTGGAAACCAAGCGGGATCTGAGCCAAATGGCCATGCCATTTGACAACGGTTCGACAACTTCCTAGCGCAAGCCCAAGCTAGACCTTGGCCGAGAGCTTCCAGCAAGCCAAGGCCTGGGCGTTGTCGCCCTTTTGCTCGGCCAATTCTGCCAAGGCTCGCCAAGTCTGACGTTGCAGTTCAGGCGAAGCCAAGCGCGAAGCCACTTGTTCGAGCATTTGTTGCGCCTTGCCCCACAAACCGTGGCGCAGGCAGACCATGCCACTCAAATACTGCAACTCCATGCTGCGCGGGTTGGCCAAGCGGGCCTGCTCGACACGCGCCAGCCATTCACTGTCGGGCGTCATGGCATGCAAGGCGGCCGAGATCACCTGCACCAAGCGCTGGCGCTGTAATGCGCTGCCGGTTTCGGGCATGCGGGTGAGTTCTTGCCAGACAGGCAGCAGCCATTTCAATGCCAAGGCGGGGTCACCTTCTAGCGCGAGCAAGCGCTGGGCGGCGTGGACCGCCAAATCGACTTGGGTGCGCTCGTCCGCTAGCAGCAATTGCCAGGAAGCCTGCAATTGGCTGTTGTCGCGACAGTCGTCCAAACAAGCCATGGCCAGGCCGCGCACCAAACTCTTGGCTGCGGTGCTGGAAAACGCACCGTGCTTGGCCAACAAACGCGCGGTGTCCAAAGCGGGCAAGTGGTGTTGACCCAAACGGTCGGCTTTCAATCGCAAACGCAAAGCCAATGTCCGACGCGCTGTGCCTTGGGGCAACAAATTCAGGTACTGCTGCGCGGTGGTGCTGTCACGGTCGTGCAAGGCCCAGCGCGCCGCGGTGAGGTGGGCGGCATCCCGCAACTCCAGCTTTTGCTCGACTTTTGCACCATCGCCATGGGCCTGCACCTGCTGGAAATGTTGTTCGCGAGCAGGATGGTCGCGCAAGGAATGGGCGCATTCGGCCGCCAACAAATGCAACAGGCTGCGCATCAGCCCCAAAGAAGCCTGGTTTTCAGTGGGTGCGAGCGACAACAAACTTTCTACCTGCCCCAGGGCATGCAAGGCAGCTTTGCGCGAACGTGTGAAGCGGCCAGTCATCCACAGCACCATGGCGTTGAGCAAAGCGGTTTGGGCCACGCGTTCGCGTTGCTGTGTGCGCCAACGACTTGCCAAGCTTGGCAACGACCATAACGTGAACACACCACGCACCGCCGCATACAGCAAAGCAAAACCCAGCACCGTCCCAACGAGCAGCAGGTTCAAGGACACATCTACCCGGTAAGGCGGCACAAAGAAAGTCACCGTGCCAAATTGCTGGCTCAAACCCAAAGCTACGAACACAGCCACGCCGAACAATGCCAACAACCACAAGGCCAAGCGCATGTCAGCGTCCTGCCGCCGCCGTGGCCAAGGCGGCCATGGTGGCGTCAAAGCGAGGTGCGGCAACCACCAGGATTTGAGACTCGATTTGCCGCACCAGGTTTTTGGCAGTTTGCCCTTGCTTGTGGGACAGGTCGAAAAACTGCAGCATGTCACGCTCGGCCATGGCCAAATCATTTTTGGCCGTCATGGTTTGCCGTGAGAGCAGGCTCAAACGGGCGTTGAGCAAGCGCAGTTTCAAATTCTCTCTGACAAAGAAACTTTGCTCAGGCGATAGCAGAACACCTTGGGCATTTTCAATCCGGCTGACACGGACCAAACCAGTCAGCTCTGACCACAGCTGCTGCACGACCGCAGAGGCATCCGCGTCTTTGACCATCTGCGCCCAAGTGCGCGGCGGCACGGTGTCCACAGTGCGACTGGCTCTGCTGTTGGGGCCAACCGCATTCATGACGGGCAATGTCTCTACCAGCACCACCAACTCGTCTAAACGCATCAACAAGCCTGGCATGTCGGTCAATCTGGTTGATTGCAAGCGGTCAATGTCTTGTTGGATAGCGCGCATGACCGGGGCCAAGCGGGGCTGAGCGACTTTGGCCAAGCGTTTTTGTGCCGCTTGCAAAGCCGCCAACAAGGGTTGTACGCTGCCTGTGAGTTCGGCTTGTTGCTGTGCCAAGCCCAACGCAGACTCGATATCGACCACCAGGTTTTCATCGCGCGATCGGGACAGGCTTTGCATCAGGTCCTCGAGCTGGCTGCGTTGCAAAGCCACTTCACTCAAGCGCGCATCCAGCAGGGCCACGCGGGCGGCGGTTTCTTGGGTTTGGTCTTGGGCGTTTTTGGCCAGGCTGTTGGCCTGCATGGACAACTGCCCCGCCTCAGCGCTTTGTCGCGCGAGTATTTCTTGCATGGAAGTCAATTTTTGCCAGAGCTGAAAGCCCAAGCCCAAGCCCAACAAGGACAGCACCAAAGTCAGTTGTGGCAACCACTGTCGCCACCAGGGGCTCAAGGGGGCGTGCGGGTGCGCTGCGGGTGGAGGGGGGTCTGTGGAAGGCGCACTGCTCATCCAAAGGATTCTAATGAGGAGAGCAACTGCGGCAAACTCGGCTTGCAAATGCGCACCTCGCCCCAGCCCATGGCTTGTACCGCAGTGGCGATCCGCGGATGTGTGGCCAAGGCCCGCGCCTGCGACCAGGCTTGCAGCGGCAACAGCTGTTGCAAATGCACCAAAGACTGGCTGCTGCTGAACACCCAAATGCTGCCGTCTTGCGCGGCGGCTTGCGCCTGCTGCATGCGGGCTTGATCCCAGCGGGGCAAATGCCTTTCATACACCGCGATGGTTTGAACGGTTGCGCCTTTGGCTTTGAGCTGCTGCAGCAACCAATCTCGGCCGACGCCTTCTGCACTGCTGTCGGGCTTATCGGCATCGCTGCCCCGCAACAACACAACCGGTTGATGGGTATGGACACCTGCGTGCACTTGGCGCCATAAAGCCTCGGTATCGAACTGGCCAGCCAGCTCGGATGGACTGTCAATCAGCTGCACAGGCACGCCTGCATCCAACAAGGCTTGCCGGGTGCCTGGCCCGGTGGCCCAACAACGGGTGGTTCCCCAGGCAGGCTTGGCCACGGCAAACGCATGCTGCACTGCCGAGCGGCTGACGAACATCGCCGCTTGGTAGCGCGACCAATCGGCCAAAGCGGTTTGCAACAAGCCGGTGTTGGCGCAGGCACGCACCTCAATCAGGGGCCAGGCCTGCACCTGATGGCCTTGGGCTTGCAGGCCTGCAAGCCAAGCGGCGATTTCGTCAGCAGGTCGGGTCAGGATGACGCCCGGGCGGCGTGGCATTCAACGCGCCCCTTGGGCACGCAGTTGCTTGGCAGCGGACAAACCGATCTCTTCGGCCTCTTCCAAGCTGCGGACCTCGCCTTGGCTGTGGGCGTGAACCAAAGGCGCGGTGAGGTCGTCTGGGTTGCCCCAAGCGGCTTGCAAGTCGAGGACCGGGCCGCGGAACGCTGCATACGCGGCCAATGGCATGGAACAACTGCCGCCCATGGCGCGGCTGACCGCGCGTTCGGCAGCAACCGCCAGCCAGGTGGATTTGTCGGCCAGGTTGGCCAAAATCTGGCGCACATCGTCACGCGCGGTACGGATTTCAATGCCCAATGCACCTTGTCCGGCTGCGGGCAGCATGTCGGCGGTGGCGAAGATATGACGGATGCGCTCGGACAAACCCAAGCGCTTGAGACCAGCCGCGGCCAACACGATGCCAGCGTACTGACCTTCATCGAGCTTGCGCAAGCGGGTGTCCAAGTTGCCACGCAAGGGTTCGATCTGCAAGTCGGGACGCAAGGCTCGCAACAACACAGTGCGGCGCAAGCTGGAGGTACCCACTACAGCACCTTGGGGCAGGTCTTGCAAGCTGGCATGGTGGGATGACACCCAGGCATCGCGTGGGTCCTCGCGTTGCATGACACAGGCCAGCTCAAAGCCTTCGGGCATGTCCATGGGCAGGTCTTTGAGAGAGTGCACGGCCAAATCGGCACGGCCTTCTTCCAGGGCCACTTCGAGTTCTTTGACAAACAAACCTTTGCCACCGACTTTGCTCAAGGAGCGGTCGAGGATTTGATCGCCTTGCGTGGTCATGCCCAAGATGCCGACTGTGTGACCCTGTTCACGCAACAAGTCTTGCATGTGATGGGCTTGCCACAAAGCCAGACGGCTCTCGCGGGTGGCGATGGTGAGGTGAATCCGGTTCAAAACTGTGCCCAATGGATGGTGGTTTGACGCTTGAATGCTAGCATGTGCTCACTGATGGTTTTTCATCGCGATCACTGATATTGCTCATGCCCAAACCTGTTCAACGCCCAAGCGCGCGCCATCGCCAGCCTGCACCCGGCCGCTCACCTGAGGCGGTAGTGCAGCAAGACAGGCCCTTGGTTGACGACATCCGATGGCTGGGCCGGGTTTTGGGCGATGTCATCCGCGAACAAGAAGGCGATACCGCTTTTGCCTTGGTCGAACAAATACGCCGTTTGTCCGTGGCGTTTCGGCGAGACGCGGATGCCCTGGCGGGCAGAGCACTGAAAAAACAACTGGCCTCGCTCACGAGCGAGCAAGCCGTGAGCGTGATCCGCGCGTTCACCTATTTCAGCCACCTGGCCAACCTGGCCGAGGACCAGCACCAAATTCGGCGCCAACAGCTGCATGAACGCGCTGGCAATCTGCGCGCGGGCAGCATCGAGCAGGCACTTGGCAAACTCAAAACCGCCGGTTGGACCCCAAAAGCCATTCACCAAGCATTGGCCAAGGCCCACATCTCGCCGGTGCTCACGGCTCACCCGACCGAGGTGCAACGCAAAAGCATCTTGGACGCGGAACGCGGTATTGCCCATGCCTTGCAGTTGCGAGACGAGGTGGTTTCGCGCGCGCCTGACGCCACCAGCGCACGCGCCATGGCAAAAATAGATGCGCAGGTGCGCGCCCGTGTGCTGCAGTTGTGGCAAACCCGCCTGCTGCGTTTCACCAAACTGACCGTGGCCGACGAGATTGAAAACGCCATGGGTTATTACGAGTCCACGTTTTTGTCAGAGATCCCCAAGCTGTATGCCGACCTAGAAGCAGACCTCGGCGGTCAAGCGACTGCGCCTTTCTTGCGCATGGGCCAATGGATGGGCGGTGACCGCGACGGCAACCCAAATGTCAATGCCGACACTTTGATGTATGCGGTTCAGCGTCAAAGTGAAGTGGCCTTGCGCCACTACCTGACCGAAATCCATTGGCTGGGCAGCGAGTTGTCCACCTCGGCCATGCTGGTCGGTGTGCCGCCCGCCTTGCAAACCTTGGCCGATTCCTCACCCGACACCAATGAACACCGGCAAGACGAGCCCTACCGCCGCAGCCTGACCTTCATGTATGCCCGTCTGGCGGCCAGCCTGCTTGACTTGACCGGCAAAGAAGCCGCGCGCCACGCCCTGCCACCGCAACAAGCCTACCCGGATGCCAACAGTTTCTTGGCCGATTTGCACACCTTGGACCAGGCCCTCACCGCGCAACATGCCCAAGCCCTGGCAGTGCCACGCTTGCGACCGCTGATGCGCGCCGTGCAGGTGTTTGGTTTCCATTTGGCAACGGTCGATTTAAGGCAAAGCTCAGACCAACATGCCCTGGTGGTGGCCGAGTTGTTCAAGGTGGCAGGCATCCAAGCGCATTACGCCAAATTGAGCGAGGCTGACAAACAAGCGCTGCTGCTGCAAAGCTTGAACGACCCGCGTCCTTTGCGCCTGCCACACCACAGCTACAGCGCCCACAGTGTGTCCGAGCTGCGTATTTTTGAGACCGCGCGGCAAGTGCGCCATGGCTTTGGCGCAGACGCCATTCGCCACGCCATCATCAGCCACACCGAAAGCGTGAGCGATTTGCTGGAAGTGCTGCTGCTGCAGAAAGAAACCGGCTTGCTGCAAGGCAACTTGAACGGTGCGGCTCTGGCCGCATTGATCGTCTCGCCGCTGTTTGAAACCATTGAAGACCTGCAACAAGCGCCGCAGATCATGCGGGCCTACTACGCACTGCCCGGCATTGCGGCCATGGTGAAACGCAGCAGTGGCGAGCAAGACATCATGCTCGGCTATTCAGACAGCAACAAAGACGGTGGCATCTTCACCAGCAACTGGTCGCTCTACCAAGCCGAGTTGGCCTTGGTCAATCTGTTTCAAGAGTTGGAAGAAGAACAAGGCATCACCCTGCGCTTGTTCCATGGGCGCGGCGGCACCGTGGGGCGCGGCGGCGGCCCGAGTTTTGACGCCATCTTGGCCCAACCCCCGGGCACGGTGCGCGGTCAAATCCGGCTCACTGAGCAAGGTGAGGTGATCCATTCAAAATATGCCAACCCGGCATTGGGTCGGCGCAATTTGGAAACCTTGGTGGCTGCCACTATAGAGGCCAGCCTCTTGCAATCCCAGAAGGCTGCGCCACGTTCTTTCATTGAGGCGGCCAAGGTGTTGTCTGACCACAGCTTCAAGGCCTATCGGCATTTGGTCTACGAGACACCGGGTTTCACCGACTACTTTATCGAAGCCACGCCACTGCGTGAAATAGCTGCACTCAATATAGGTTCTCGGCCTGCTTCACGCAAAGCCAGCCAACGGATTGAAGACCTGCGGGCCATTCCTTGGGGCTTCAGCTGGGGCCAGTGTCGGTTGACCCTGCCCGGCTGGCTCGGCTTTGGCTCGGCCGTGCAACAGTTTTTAGACCAGCACCCAAGTTTGAGCCGCGCCCAAGCCTTGGCGCTTTTGCGACGCATGGAGAAGCAATGGCCGTTTTTCCGCACCTTGCTCTCCAACATCGACATGGTGATGGCCAAAAGCGACTTGGCATTGGCCTCGCGCTATGCCGAGTTGGTCACCGACATCAAACTGCGCCGACGCATTTTCAAAGCGATTGAAAACGAGTGGCAGCTGACGGCGCAGGCCTTGCAACTCATTACAGGTGCCAAGCAACGCCTGGCCAACAATGCCTCACTGGCGCGCTCGATCAAGCACCGTTTTCCCTACATCGATCCGCTGCACCATTTGCAGGTGGAATTGATCCGCCGTCACCGCGCGGGCATCACCGATGAGAGGGCACAAAGAGGCATTCACCTGTCCATCAACGGGATCGCGGCGGGTTTGCGCAATACCGGTTAAGTCACCAGCCAAGGGTTGATCAATGTCAAGCCCAGACCTTCAAAATCCTTGGTATGGCGGGTGGCCAACAGGGCTTGATGGGCCAATGCCATAGCCGCAATTTGTGCATCAGCCAAGGCGATGGGCTGACCCAAGCGCTCGGTGCGCAGCGGCGCTTGGGCTTCGTAGCCGCCCAAGGCCGCAAACCTGGCATGGATGCGACTTGGCGCAGTTTGTCCTTGGTGGCGTTGTCGATGTTGTCATTGCTAGCATTACTGAGCAGCCAGGCTTATTTGCTGGCAGGAGCTACAGGGGCCTCGGCAGCTGGGGCCGAAGTTGCTGCGGGGGCCGCTTTGGCAGGCTCAGCTTCATAGATGGCTTCGCTCCCGTGTTTTTCACCGCCCATGTCCACGCTGTCACCTGCTTTGAAAATCACAAAGAGTGCCAAGGCGGCAAAGACCAAAAATCCAACACCGAGTTTCCACATGACACATGTCTCCAATGGTTGCCCCCTGAAATGGGGGTGCGCGAAGAATTTAACACTGGAGAACCCTGTTCAAGCCAAGCCCTGGCAAGCCACACCTAAAATGCCCCGATGACTTCTTCCAATTCGCTCGACCGCAAATCCCGGGCTTGGTCCGCCCTGTTCTCCGAACCCATGAGCGAATTGGTGCAGCGCTACACCGCCAGCGTGTTTTTCGACCAGCGCCTGTGGCGCGCAGACATTCAAGGCAGCTTGGCGCATGCCGAGATGCTGCAAGCCCAAGGCATCATCAGCGCGCAAGACCTGGCCGACATTCAACGTGGCCTTGCGCAAATCACCCAAGACATTGAAAGTGGCCAGTTCGAGTGGAAGCTCGAACTGGAAGATGTGCACCTCAACATCGAAGCCCGCCTGACCCAACTGGTGGGCGACGCTGGCAAGCGGCTGCACACCGGTCGCAGCCGCAACGACCAAGTCGCCACCGATGTGCGCCTGTGGCTGCGCGATGAGATCGACGCGATCCGCGAACTGCTGAAGAACCTGCAACGCGCCTTGGTGGACGTCGCCGCTCAGCACACCCAGACCGTGATGCCCGGCTTCACGCATTTGCAAGTGGCGCAACCCATCAGCTTCGCGCACCATTTGCTGGCTTATGTGGAAATGCTCTCGCGTGACGACGAACGCATGGGCGACATTCGACACCGCGTCAACCGTTTGCCCCTCGGTTCGGCGGCCCTGGCCGGCACCACTTACCCTTTGGACCGTGCCCGAGTGGCAAGCACATTGGGCATGGTCAACGCCCAAGGCGAGCCGCAGTTGTGCCAGAACAGCCTGGACGCGGTGAGCGACCGCGACTTCGCGATCGAATTCACCGCCGCCGCCACGCTGTGCATGGTGCACATCAGCCGCTTGAGCGAGGAGCTGATTGTGTGGATGAGCCAAAACTTTGGCTTCATCCGCATCGCCGACCGTTTCACCACCGGCTCGTCGATCATGCCGCAGAAGAAAAACCCGGATGTGCCCGAATTGGCTCGCGGCAAAACCGGTCGTGTGGTGGGCCACCTCATGGGCCTGATCACCCTCATGAAGGGTCAACCGCTGGCCTACAACAAAGACAACCAAGAAGACAAAGAGCCCCTGTTTGACACGGTGGACACCTTGAAAGACACGCTGCGCATCTTTGCCGAGATGATCGGCGGGCAAACCAACGCTTCAGGCACCAAAGAAGGCGGCATCACCGTCAATGCCCAAGCCATGGAAGACGCGGCCAAAAAAGGCCACGCCACCGCCACCGACCTGGCCGACTACCTGGTGAAAAAAGGCCTGCCGTTTCGCGATGCCCACGAAATCGTGGCCCATGTGGTGAAAGCGGCGGCGAGCCAAGGGTGTGACTTGTCCGAGTTGCCGCTGAATGTGTTGCAGGGCTTTCACGCTTGTATCGAAAAAGAGGTTTACGAGGTGTTGAGCCTGCAAGGCTCTTTGAACGCCCGCAACACCTTGGGTGGCACCGCACCGGCGCAGGTGCAAGCGCAAATCGCACAACATGCCCAACGTCTGGGCTGAACAAGTCTGTCGCGTCCTTGGGAAAACCCTTAGAAGCGGGTTTTCATCTGTTTTTCAGCGGGAATCTGCGTATCATTTGGTTTTAATTCCACTCCCGCCCGAACCATATAAAGAGACAAACCATGACGACCAGCCCACCCATGCTGCTTCAACGCATCTATCAAAATGAACGCGAGCAAGCCAACAACATCTTTCTGACCCAGCCCACCGGTCAGGGACAGGTGCAAAACCTCACCTGGGCACAGGCCGTTGATCAGTCAAGACGCATGGCGGCGCATTTGAAGACTTTGGGCTTGCCCCGTGGTGCCAAAGTGGCCATCTTGTCAAAAAACTGCGCCCATTTCCTGCTGACTGAATTGGCGATTTGGATGGCGGGTTACACCACCGTCGCCATCTTTCCGACTGAAAGCGCTGATACCGTGAAATTTGTGCTGGAGCACTCCGAGTCCAGCCTGTTGTTTGTAGGCAAGTTGGACGAATGGCACAAACAAGCCCCCGGCGTGCCCGAGCACCTGCCGCGTATCGCCCTGCCTTTGGCCCCCAGCACCACCTACGACACCTGGGACGCCATCACCGGCCGCACCGAGCCTGTGGCTGGCGAGCCCTGGCGCGAGCCCACCGACCTGGCCATGATCATCTACACCTCGGGCTCCACCGGACAACCCAAGGGCGCGATGCATTCCTTCGAGCGCATCAGCGCGGCCACCCAAGGGATCTTGGACCGACTGGTGGAAACCATGGGCGGCGACCGTGGCCACCGGATGCTGTCTTACCTGCCTCTGGCCCACGTCTTCGAACGTGCGTTCGTCGAATCCACCGCGTTCATGCATGGTCGACTGCACATCTTTTTTGCCGAGTCCCTGGACACATTCGTGCAAGATTTGCAACGTGCGCGACCCACCATCTTCATTTCGGTGCCGCGTTTGTGGATGAAATTCCAACAAGGCGTGTTTGCCAAGATGCCCGCCAAAAAACTCAATCTGCTGCTGAGCATCCCCGTCTTGAAAAACTTGGTGGCCCGCAAAATTTTGGTGGGCTTGGGTCTGGACCAAGTCGAGTTGGCCGGCAGTGGCTCGGCCCCCTTGCCACCCGAACTCATTCGCTGGTACCGCCGTCTGGGCTTGAACCTGGTCGAAGGCTATGCCATGACCGAAGACTTCGCCTATTCACACACCCAGCATGGCAAGTTCAACGAACCGGGTTATGTTGGCCCGCCCTACCCCGGTGTGCAAGTGCGCATCAGCGAAGAAGGCGAAGTGCTGATCAAGTCGCCCGGGCAAATGTTGGGCTATTACAAACGCCCCGACTTGGACGCCCAAAGCTTCACCTCGGATGGCTTCTTCAAAACCGGCGATCTGGGTTCACGCCTGCCGGATGGCCAGCTGAAAATCACCGGCCGCTTGAAAGAGCAATTCAAAACCAGCAAGGGCAAGTACGTGGCCCCCGCTCCGATTGAAAACCGATTGAATGCCAACCCGATGGTGGAGTTGTGCATGGTGTCGGGTTCAGGGTTTGAAAAAGCTTACGCCCTGGTGGTGTTGGCCGAAGACCTGCGGCCCAAGGTTTCGCAAGCCAGTGTGCGCGCCGAGGTCGAGCAAGAAATGGCCAGTTTGTTGGCCCATGTGAACGCCCATTCCGCAGAATATGAACAACTGAAAATGCTGGTCATCAGCACCGAGGCTTGGAGCATCGAGAACGGTTGCCTCACACCCACCATGAAAATCAAGCGCAGCCGCATTGAGTTCAATGTGCAGCACCAGCTGGATGATTGGTACGCCAACGGCAAAAACGTGATCTGGGCTTGAAGCCAGGGGTTCAGGCCTGTCTTTGGCTGGCCAAGCCCCAGGCAATCAAGCCAGCCACCAGTCCCCAAAAAGCTGAGTTGATGCCCCACAGGCTAAAGCCTGAAGCGGTCACGGCAAAGCTGAGGAACGCCGCTTGTCGGTGTCCCGCGTCTTGAAGGGCCGTGGCCAAAGCGTTGGAGATGGTGCCAAACAGGGCAATGCCTGCAATCACCGTTACCAAGGCCTTCGGAAAGGCGGCGAACACGCTCACCAGCGATGCGCCCGCCAAACCTGCCAACAGATAGAACAGACCTGCGGCCATGGCAGCGGTGTAGCGCTTGCTTCGTTCGGGATGCGCCTCAGGGCTGGCGCAAACTGACGCGGTGATGGCGGCCAAGTTGACCGAGAAAGCGCCAAACGGCGCCATCAACATGTTTGCGACACCGATCCAACCGATGACCGGCGACAACGGCGGGTGGTAATCATGCGCTCGCAGCGAGGCCACGCCAGGGATGTTTTGCGAGGCCATATTGACAATGAAAAACGGCAAGGCCAAGCTGAAGAAACCCGACATGGTGAAGCTGGGCGTGGTCCACACCGGGTGTGCCCATTGCCAATCAATGTCTTGCAAGTGCACCTGCCCTTGCGTCGCTGCCAACACGCAGCCGACCAGCATGGTGAGCACCACCGCGTAGCGCGGCGACCAGCGCATGGTCAGCAAATACACCAAGACCATGATCAAGGGCAACCAGAGTTGCATGGACATCACCACGAACACATCCAGCCCCAAGCGCAGCAAGACGCCTGCCAACATGCCAGCGGCCAGTGACAACGGTACCCGGTCCATGAAGCGCTCAAACAGGCCTGAAAAACCAAACAAAGCCACCAAGGCAGAGGACATGACAAACGCGGCGATGACCTCCGCCATCGGCATGCCAGGTGTTGCAATGATCAACATGGCCGCGCCCGAGGTGGACCAGGCGGTGACGATGGGCATGCGGTATCGCAAAGACAAACCCACACAGGTCACCCCCATACCCAAGCCCAGCGACCAAACCCAGGAACTCATTTGCGCGGCATCGGCACCGGCAGCCAGCGCTGCTTGGAACACCAAGGCCAGTGAACTGGTCATACCTACCAGCACGGTCACCGCCCCAGCAAACAGTGTGGAGAGCGACAGGTCAGATAAAAATTTCATGGCGCAGAGGCTAACATGTTGACCTTGTAAAGGAGAGATTGGATGTCAGTGATCACAACCATTGAAGATTTGCGGGTGTTGGCCGAGAAACGCGTGCCCCGCATGTTTTACGACTACGCGGATTCAGGCAGTTGGACCGAGAGCACTTACCGAGCCAACGAAGACGACTTTCAAAAGATCAAGTTCCGTCAGCGGGTCGCAGTCAACATGGAAAAACGTGACACCACCACCACCATGATCGGCCAAAAGCTCGCCATGCCTGTGGCGATTGCGCCCACGGGCATGACCGGCATGCAGCATGCCGACGGTGAAATCCTGGCCGCGCGTGCCGCCAAAAAATTCGGCATCCCGTTCACACTCTCGACCATGAGCATTTGCTCGATCGAAGACATCGCCAAACAGGTGGGCGAAGGCTTTTGGTTTCAGCTGTATGTGATGCGCGACCGCGATTTCATTGAACGCTTGATCGACCGGGCCAAGGCTGCCAACTGTGGTGCGCTGGTGCTCACGCTGGACTTACAAATCCTCGGGCAACGCCACAAAGACCTGAAAAACGGCCTGTCTGCGCCGCCCAAACCCACCCTGGCCAACCTCCTCAACCTGCTGACCAAGCCCCGCTGGTGTTTGGGCATGCTCGGTACCCCTCGCCGAGGCTTTGGCAACATCGTCGGCCATGTGCAAGGCGTCAACGACATGAGTTCCTTGGGCGAATGGACCGCCAACCAATTCGATCCAACCCTCAGCTGGGAAGACGTGGAATGGGTGAAAAAACGCTGGGGCGGCAAGCTGATTTTGAAAGGCATACAAGATGTGGAAGACGCGCAGTTGGCGGTGCGCAGTGGCGCCGACGCCTTGATCGTCTCCAACCACGGTGGCCGCCAGTTGGATGGCGCCGAGTCCAGCATCAACGCCCTGCCACGCATCGCGGATGCGGTGGGCAGCCAGATCGAAGTGCACATGGACGGCGGCATCCGCAGCGGACAAGACGTGCTCAAAGCCAAAGCCCTGGGTGCCCAAGGGACTTACATTGGGCGAGCTATGCTTTACGGCTTGGGTGCCATGGGTGAACAAGGGGTCAGCAAAGCCTTGCAACTCATTCATCGCGAGTTGGAGCTCAGCATGGCGTTTTGCGGCCACACTGACATCAACACGGTTGGCAAAGGTATTTTGTTACCCGGTTCTTTTCCCAGTTGACCCGCCAGGGTCGGTTTCGAATGTCCCTCAATGCTTTCCATGGAGCCTCGCATGACTGATCCGTTTCACAGGCCAGACCGCCGCCAATTTCTGCAACAAGCCTCGGCCCTCTCCGGCGCCTTGGTCTTGGGTTTTCAAGCACCCTCGGCGTCAGCGGCCAGCAGCAGCGCTGTCAATGAGATCACGCATTGGGTGGTGATTCAAGCCGATGACAGCGTGATCATTCGGATGGCACGCACCGAATTGGGTCAAGGCTCGATGACCGGTTTGGCCATGTTGGTTGCCGAGGAGTTGCAATGCGACTGGTCCAAGGTTCGGACTGAATACGCCAATGTCAACGAACACATGCGGCGCGACAAAATATGGAAAGACATGACCACGGGAGGCAGTCGCGGCATTCGCGACTCACAGGAGTACCTGCGCCAAGCCGGTGCGGCAGCCCGGACCATGCTGATCGCTGCGGCAGCCCAGCAGTGGAAGTTACCTGCTGAGCAGTGCCAAGCCACCAACAGTGTCGTCACCCACCCTTCAGGTCTGCGCGCCCGCTATGGCGAATTAGCAGGTTTGGCCAGCAGCTTGCCGGTTCCCACCCAGGTCAAGCTCAAAGACCCGAAAGACTGGACCTTGATTGGCACCTCGCCACCCCGCTTGGACCTGCCTGCCAAAGTCGATGGCTCCCAGTTGTATGCGGTGGACATCCAATTGCCCGGCATGCTGCATGCCGCCATTCACCAGTGCCCGGTGTTTGGTGGCAAGCTCAAAAGCGTGGATGACAGCCAAGCCCGCAACATGCCTGGTGTGCGCAAAATCGTCACCAGTGACGAATGGGTGGCGGTGATCGCGGGCAACTGGTGGCAAGCGCACAAAGCTGTGCAAGCTGTGAAAGTGACTTGGGACAATGGCGCCAATGGCGCCGTCACCAGTGACAGCATCATGCGCAAGTTGAAACAAGACCTGACTGCAGCGAGCGCGCCGATCGCACGCAAGGACGGTGACACGGCCAAGGCATTCGCCAATGCCGACCAAGTGATTGAGGCCGAGTATTTCACCGGGTATGTCAACCATGCCACCATGGAACCCCAAAACGCCACCGCCCTTTACAAGCCCGACCAACTCGAGGTTTGGGTGGGCACACAAAACGGCGAAGCTTCGATCAATGCCGCAGCCAAGGCCTCAGGGCTGGCCGTGGGCAAGATTCAGATTCACAAAATGCATGCAGGCGGTGCTTTTGGCCGACGTGTGATTCATCAAGACTACACGGTGCAAGCGGTGAAAATTGCCATGGCCATGCCCGGCACCCCCATCAAGCTGATGTGGTCACGCGAGGAGGACATGCGCCAAGGCCGATACCGGCCTGTTTCTTTGGTGAAATTGCGCGGCGCCCTGACCAAAGAGGGGCATTGGACAGCTTGGGAAGTTCGGCAAGCAGACCAATCGATTGCCATCACTGTGCTGCCGGCAATGATCAAAGACGGCATTGACCCGATCAACACCCGTGTGTTTCGCGACAACCCCTATGCCGTGCCCAACTTCACCAACGAGTACATGCTCAACCAGTTCCATGTGCCCCCTGGTTTTTGGCGTGCGGTGGCGCACACCAACAACCCTTTGTACCGGGAATGTTTCATTGACGAGTTGGCCCATGCTGCTGGCCAAGACACGTATGCGTTTCGCCGCCCTTTCCTCCAAGGCAGAAAAGACCTGGCGGTGCTTGACGCTGCCGCCAAAGCCATCGGCTGGGAGCAACCGGCTGCCAAAGGTGTGCACCGGGGGATTGCGGTGGTTGATTCCTATGGCAGCTTCACAGCTGCCGCCGTGGAGTTGTCGGTCAAGGGCAAAGAGATTCAGGTGCACCGGGTCGCCGTCGCGATTGACAGTGGCCATGTGGTGCATCCGGATGCGGTCAAGGCGCAAATTGAAGGTGGCGTGATCTGGGGCTTGTCCGCCCTGATGTTCGAGGACATCACGATCGACAAAGGCGCGGTTGTGCAAAGCAATTTTGCAGACTACCCGCTGGCCCGCATTGGCCATGCGCCCGAGATCATCAGCGTCTTGGTGCCCACCGGAGATTTTTGGGGCGGCGTGGGCGAACCACCGATCGGTGGCGTGATACCCGCGGCCATGAACGCCTTGTTCAAGGCCACCGGAGAACGGGTGCGCTCCCTGCCGCTGCGACACCATGGTTACAGCTTCAAGGGCTGATGCTGGGTTTTGCTTGAACTGGACTGAGCCAGAAGCCCCCCGTTCCGCTACCTAAGGCCCGGCGCTGATCAATGCTTTTGCCGTGAGCACCGAAATACCAGCGCATCCCAGGCGCATTGCACACCTCGACATGGATGCTTTTTACGCCTCTGTCGAGTTGCTGCGCTATCCCCAACTCAAGGGCTTGCCGGTGGTGATCGGTGGTGGTCGCCGCCCGGCCGATGCGCTGTTGGATCGGATGCGGATCCTGCAACCCGAACGCCAATGGACAACGGCTGATTTGGCCGACATACCGCTGGAGGTGTTTCCACGCTTGAACAGCTACACCGGCCGCGGCGTGATCACCACCGCCACCTATGCAGCCCGCGCCTTTGGTGTGGGCTCGGCCATGGGGGTGATGAAAGCCGCCAAGCTGTGTCCGGATGCGATCTTGCTGCCTGTGGATTTTGAGCAATACCGCCATTACTCCCGTACCTTCAAAGCCATTGTGCGCGACATCGCGCCGGTGGTGGAAGACCGTGGGGTGGATGAGATTTACATCGACTTCACCCATGTGCCAGGCGGGCAACGCGAAGGCGGACGGGTATTGGCGCGTTTGATGCAAAAAGCCATCAGCGACGCCACTGGCTTGACCTGTTCGATCGGCGTGGCTCCCAACAAGCTGTTGGCCAAAATGGCCAGCGAATTCAACAAACCCAATGGCATCTCCATCCTCCACGCGGAAGATCTGTCCACCAAAATTTGGCCGCTGGCCTGCCGCAAGATCAATGGTGTTGGCCCCAAAGCCGATGAGAAGCTGCAAGCCCAGGGCATCTTCACCATCGGCGACCTGGCTTTGAGAGAGCGCGACTGGCTGTTACAACAGTTTGGCAAATCCTATGGCGCTTGGCTGCACGAAGCCGCGCATGGTCTGGACGCACGCCCTGTGTTGACAGACAGCGAACCGGTGTCCATGAGCCGAGAAACCACCTTTGAGAAAGACCTGCACGTGGTGCATGACCGCGTTGCGCTGGGAGAGATCTTCACCCGCCTGTGCCAGCAAGTGGCGGCTGATTTGGCACGCAAAGGCTATGTCGGCAAATCGATTGGCATCAAACTGCGGTTTGACAACTTCAAAAGCGTGACCCGCGACCACACCTTGGACCATTACACCGCCAGCGCAGCAGAAATCCGGCAAGTCGCTGGCCAGTGTTTGAAACGCGTCGACATGTGCCGGCGTTTGCGCCTGCTGGGGGTCCGTGTCGGCGCCTTGGTCAAGGCTGGCGCGCCCGAGACGCTGGACCCTGTCAAGGCTTTATCCTTTGCCTTGAGCGCCCATGAACCCAACCCACAGAAAGAATGTCGCCATGCGCAAGCTGACTTGTTTTGAACTGACGATTGATAAACACATCGCCCACCTGGTCTTGAACCGGCCAGCCGAACTCAACACCATGCACATGACCTTTTGGCGCGAGCTCGACGGCGTGTTGCACCGCTTGCACCAAAGCAAGGAAGCCCGCGTGCTGGTGATCAGCAGCACGGGCAAGCATTTCAGTGCGGGCATGTCCTTGGATGCGTTTGGCGCCTCGGTGAGCATGGATGACGAAAGTGCCGAAGGCCGCGCAGCCATTGCCGACCTGCTGTGGGAATTGCAGTCCACCTTCACCCGGCTGGAAAACCTGCGCATACCGGTCATTGTGGCTTTGCAAGGCGGTTGCATCGGCGGCGCGGTCGACATGGTGACCGCATGCTGTTTGCGCTATGCCAGCTCAGATGCGTTTTTCTGCATCCAAGAAATCAACATCGGCATGGTGGCCGATGTCGGCACCTTGCAACGCCTGCCCAAGCTCATTCCGATGACCGTGGCCAAAGAATTGGCCTACACCGGACGTCGCATGAACGCAGACCAAGCCCTGCAACACGGCTTGGTCAACGAGGTCCTGCCAGACGCGGCCAGCGCCTTGACAGCTGCCATGCAAGCGGCAACCGAGATCGCCGGCAAACCGCCTGTCGCGATAGCAGGCACCAAACAAGCGCTGCACTACGCGCGCGACCACAGCACCGAAGATGCCTTGAAACAAATGGGCTGGTTGCAAAGCGGCATTTGGAGCAATGCCCATGTGCAAGAAGCCATCGAATCTTTTCAAGCCAAGCGCACTGGCAACTACCCTGCGCTGGCCGAACTCAGCTCGTTCAAAGACTGAGGCTCATTGCCGAGCGTTGCGTTGCTGCGCAGGCAATGCCTGCGGGTGGCTGCTGCGCCACGGGTTGATGTCCACACCGCCGCGGCGGGTGTAGCGTGCATAGACGCAAAGTTTGCTGGGCTGGCAGCGGGTCCAAATGTCCATGAAGATGCGCTCAACGCAATGCTCATGGAATTCGTTGTGGTTGCGAAAACTCACGATGTATTGCAGTAAACCCGCCTGGTCGATTTGCGGTCCACTGTAAGTGATGGCCACACTGCCCCAATCGGGCTGCCCGGTGACCAGGCAATTGCTTTTGAGCAAATGGCTGGTCAAGGTCTCGGTCACAGGCTTTTCATCCAGGGCTGCGCTGAGCAAATCGGGCGCAGGCAGGAATTCGGTGCAGTCCAAATCCAAACGGTCGATATCCACACCCTCGAGCTCTTGCATTTTTTCAAGACCAAACTGCGCTGGTGCCAGGAGTTGCACGCCCACGCCGGCATTCACGGTGCCACCGGACCAGACCGCCGCACTCAAATCCTGTTGCATCAGATCGCGCACTTGGGCCAAGGACTCGAAACGGCTGTTGTTGAAACTGTTGAGGTAGAGCTTCAAAGACTTGCTTTCGACCAGATGGGTCGATTCGCAAGGCACCACCAATCTACCCATAGCCACTTGGGGCTTTCCCCGCAAATTGAGCCAACTCAACTCATAGGCGGTCCACAAATCTGCACCCAAAAAAACAGGTTGATCGCCCACCCCAATCAGGCTGCGCTGCGCTGCGCGTGGCAAGGGGTAGAGCAAGCTGGGCGTGTATTGATCGGCGTAACTCGCGGCTTTGCCCAGCTGTGAGTCTTCTGGCTTGTTCATGCGGGTGAATGGGCGTTGAGGAAGGGCAGCAAACGGTTGATCATCAGGGTCACAGCGGCAGGTGGGAAATCGTGTCCCAAGCCTTCGATCGGAAACAGCCGGGTATTGGCAATCCGCTTGGCAATGTCTTCGCCACAGGCAAATGGCAGCAAGGGATCGGCTTTGCCATGGATCACCAGAGTGGGTTGGTTGATCTTGGACAGCAGGGCAGCGCGCGACTGATCCGCCATCACCGCCAGCATTTGGCGATACGCACCCATGGGCCGACTGCTGCGCTTGATCGAGTCGTCCACCATTTGCGCTTGCGAATCCTTTGGATGCTCAAAGCCCGGGCCTGCCAAGGCATGGACAAATTGCAAGGCATGCTGCCGAGCGGCGGCGGCACCTCGCTTGGGAGGTGAGAATAAGATACGCTGCATCCTGGCTGTGGGACCGGGCAAATCTTTGGCGCTGCTGCTGCTCATGATGTTGGTCATGCTCAGCACCCTTTCGGGCGCGCTGAGGCAGACCCGCTGGGCGATCATGCCGCCCATGCTGACACCCACCAAATGGGCTTGCCTGATCTGCAAATGGTCCAGCACCGCCAGAGCGTCTTGCGCCATGTCTTGCACTGTGTATGGCGTTTTGGGTTTGATCCCCAGTTTGAGTTGCAGCATGAACCATGCGATCGGCGGCGAGGACAAGTTGTCCATGGACTGGGACAAGCCCATGTCGCGGTTGTCAAAGCGAATCACGCGGTAACCGGCTTGGTGAATGGCTTGCACCATCTCATCAGGCCAGATGATCAATTGCATCGACATGCCAGGGATCAACAGCACAGCAGACCGGTCACGCTCACCGGTGTCCTCGACTTCAAGGCGCAAGCCGTTGGCAAAAATTTGCATGGTGTTCAGTCCTTGGTGTGTCGGCGAAAGACCAAAGTATCGTCGCTGGACACCGAGGGCTCGAACGCATAGCCTTCCATATGGAAGCCTTGCAAGGCCTTAAGGGTGTTGGCTTGTTTTTGGACCGCATACCGCGCCATCAAACCTCTGGCGCGTTTGGCAAAAAAGCTGATGATCTTGTATTGGCCGTTTTTATAGTCTTGGAACACGCATTCAATCACCCGCGCTTGCAAGACCTTGCGGTCCACCGCCTTGAAATATTCCTGCGAGGCCAGGTTGACGATCAGCGGGTCTTTCTCGTTTGCCAAGTGCGCATTCAAGTGCGCTGCAATTTGTGCGCCCCAAAATTGATACAGGTTGTTGGCCTTGCCGAGTTTGAGTGCCGTGCCCATCTCCAGCCGATACGGTTGCATCAGGTCGAGCGGTCGCAGCACGCCGTACAAACCACTCAAGATCGCCACATGCGCTTGCGCCCATTGCAAGTCTTTGGGCTTCAAGGACTTGGCGTCCAAGCCTTCGTAAACATCGCCATCGAAGGCCAGCACCGCTGGTCGGGCGTTGGCTTGGGTGAACACGGGTGACCAAGCTTGGTAGCGGTCGACATTGAGCTTGGCCAGTGCAACGCTCAAGTCCATCAGCTCGGCGATTTGCTGGGGGGTCTTTTTTTTCAGCGTGGCAATCAGCGCAGCAGACTGGGGCAGAAACTGCGGTTGTGACGCCGCGATGGGCGGCAAGGCAGACTCGTAGTCCAGAGTTTTGGCGGGGGAGAGCAGGAACAGCATCCTGCGATTATTTCAAATCCCCAGCCAAGGATGCCAAAGCGTCTTCCGCGATCTGTGTATGGGCGGGATAGTTGGTGTGGTCACAGCCCAATTTGACAGCAGCCCCCGCCTTGATGGCAGCCTTGGCGGCGGGGCCAAACTCAAAGCGCACAAAGTGCACTGCTGAGGTTTTTTCATCGTTTTCACGGTCCAAGTCTTCGTCGGCAATCGCATAAACCCGCGCATGGCCCTCGACTTCAATGAACATGCGGTCTTCCACGCCAATGAGCCGCGCCAATTCGCGCTTGCGCTCGTTGACATCGGGATATTCGATGAGCATGGTGGCCTTCCAGTTGCTGCCCTCGGGCACCAAGGGTGCATAGGCGTCGATTTCTTGCTGAATGCCTTCTTCTTCAAAGATTTTTTCAATCCGCAGCATCTCTTGGATTTGATAGCGAACCGTGGTTTCGCTTTCAAATTGCAAGGTGATATGGTCACCCAAATGCACCGAGCGCATTTTGCGGTGCGCCAGCACCTCGGCCTTGTGGGTCTTGCGGAATTTGCTGTAAGCCTCCAAGCTCATGAGGTTTTCAGCGGTGATGTGTCCGGTGATTTGCATAAATGGCTTTCAAACAATTGGGGTTAATCAATCATTGGAATTTGACCCCAATGACTTCAATGACTTCAGTCCGTAGGCTTTGGCCACCAGGCTGATGGGGTGTTGGAGCTCGGGCACGGCCTGACCGCTGGCCTCAAAGCCTTGTGCGATGTGGTGACCACCCAGCGGACAATCGGAACTGATGAAGTCGGGCTGGCTGCCGTCTTTCATCGTTGCCATGGCTTTGACCACCGGTTTACCCAATTTCATGGCATAGGCATGGCTGGCTTTTTTCACGCCATAGGTGCCCGCATGACCCGAACAACGCTCGATCGTGTTGATCGTGGTGTCGGGAATCATCTTGAGCATTTCCTCGGTCTTCTTGCCGATGTTTTGCACCCTGCCGTGGCATGGAATTTGGTAGCTGACATTGCCCAGGCTTTCAGGGAATTCAGTTTTGAGCAAGCCGTCGCGCTTGCGCGCCATCAGGTACTCAAACGGGTCCCAGATGTGCTCTTTGACCAACTGTGTTTCAGCGTCGTTGGGGTACATGAGCGGCAGCTCTTGCTTGAACATCAGGGTGCACGAGGGCACGGCACTCAAGATGGCATAGCCTTGCGCCGCGTACTTGGCCAAGATGGGTATGTTGATTTGCTTGTTGGCATCGACTGACTGCAGATCACCCAATTCGAGTTTGGGCATGCCGCAACATTTTTCTTTGGACACCAATTCGTAGGGGATGTCGTTGTGGTCCAAAATTTTAAGCAAATCCATGCCAATGCCAGGCTCGTTGTAGTTGACATAGCAAGTGGCGTAAATCACCACCTTGCCCGGTGTTTTTTCACCATCCACCACTTGGCTGGCCTGGGCCTTGGGCGCCTGGCGGCGGAATTTTTTGGTCGCCAATTCGGGCAACCATGCGTCTTTGTCCACACCCAAAGCCGACTCCATCACCGAGCGGGCGGCTTTGGTTTTGTTGATGGCATTGACCGCTTGAACCACAATGGGTATGCCGGCAAATTGGCCATGGACATCGGTAGAAGCGAGCAACTTTTCGCCAGCACTGACCTCGCCTTTTTTAAACTTGATCGCTTTGGCCCGCAGCATGGTGTGGGGAAAGTCCAGGTTCCATTCATGCGGTGGCACATAAGGGCACTTGGTCAAGTAGCACAAGTCACACAAAAAACACTGGTCAACCACTTTCCAATAGTCTTTTTTATCCACGCCGTCCATTTCCAAGGTGGGGCTTTCATCCACCAAATCGAACAAGGTGGGGAAGGACCCGCACAAACTCACGCAACGGCGGCAACCGTGACAGATGTCAAAAATGCGCTCCATCTCGGTGAGACAGGCTTCCTCGTCGTAAAAGTCGGGGTTGAGCCAATCCAGGGGATGGCGTGTGGGGGCTTCCAAGCTGCCTTCGCGGGCCATGCTGTGTTCCTCAAGGAAAGTGGGGTGGGAGAAGGAAATCTTCTCAAGAAAGATCAGGATTCAGAGAGGAGCGCTGTGGCTTTTTGAGCCCAACGCCCTGCCCTCAATGCTGATGATCAGTCAACCAGCTCAGCCAATGCCTTGGCATAACGGTTGGCATGTGAACGCTCGGCCTTAGCCAAGGTTTCAAACCAATCAGCGATTTCGTCGTGGCCTTCGTCGCGCGCGGTTTTGGCCATACCAGGGTACATGTCGGTGTACTCATGGGTTTCGCCTGCCACTGCGGCTTTCAGGTTGTCACGGGTGGCACCAATGGGCAGGCCAGTAGCGGGGTCGCCGCACTGCTCAAGCCACTCGAGGTGACCGTGGGCGTGACCGGTCTCGCCTTCGGCGGTCGAACGAAACAGCGCTGCCACATCGTTTTGGCCTTCCACGTCGGCCTTGTTCGCAAAATACAGGTAACGGCGGTTGGCCTGTGACTCGCCTGCGAAGGCGGCTTTCAGGTTTTCTTCCGTTTTGGAGCCTTTGAGTGCTGCCATGAGAAATCTCCTTGGGTTGATGAACATGCTTTGGCGAAATTGCCAAAGACAGAGCGTAGGTTAATGCTTGTCTGTGACAAGCGTCCAATCGCTTGTGTCAATCTGAAAAATTGAATATTCCTATCATTCGTTTACCCAAGTCTGGCAAGAGATTGCAACAAAGGCGTGAAGCCAGCCGTCGCTAAAATACACTTTTCTTTTTGAACGCCGTGTCCCAGGTTTGTGTGGGCATGTAACCATGCAAAGTCCTCTATGAGCAACGCCCCCGCGCAACCCGGCTTAGACAGCCTGTCCAAATCTTTTGAACCCGCCGCCCTCGAAGCCCACTGGGGACCTGAATGGGAAAAGCGCGGTTATGGGGTGGCGGGTTTTCGTGGCACGGGCCAAGCGCAGGCTGACCAACCCGCCTTTGCCATTCAACTGCCACCGCCGAATGTGACCGGCACCCTGCACATGGGCCATGCGTTCAACCAGACCATCATGGACAGCCTCACGCGCTATCACCGCATGAGGGGCTTTAACACGGTTTGGGTGCCTGGCACCGACCATGCGGGCATCGCCACCCAAATCGTGGTGGAAAGGCAATTGCAAGCCCAAGGCATCAGCCGCCATGACATGGGGCCGTCACCGACAGAAGCTCGCAAAAACTTCATTGCCAAAGTGTGGGAATGGAAAGAGCAATCGGGCAACACCATCACTCAACAAATGCGCCGCATGGGCGACAGCGTGGACTGGAGCCGTGAATATTTCACGATGGATGACAAACTGACCACCGTGGTCACCGACACCTTCGTGGAACTTTACCAACAAGGATTGATCTACAGAGGCAAGCGCTTGGTAAGTTGGGACCCTGTCTTGCAAAGCGCGGTCTCTGATTTGGAAGTTGAAAGCGAAGAAGAAGACGGCTCGCTATGGCACATCTGCTACCCCTTTGCCAATGGCCCGCAAAGCGTGTCTGGCGAATCCGCCAAAGGCTTGGTGGTTGCCACCACCCGCCCCGAAACCTTGATGGGTGACGTGGCCGTGATGGTTCACCCTGAGGACGAGCGCTACGCCCATTTGATTGGCCAGCAGGTGCAATTGCCGTTGTGCGACCGCACCATCCCTGTGATTGCGGATGACTATGTGGACCGCGCCTTCGGCACCGGCGTGGTCAAGGTCACGCCAGCGCATGACACCAATGACCATGCGGTTGGACAGCGCCATCACCTGCCCCTGATTTCGGTTTTGAACTTGGATGTCACGGTCAATGACAACGCCCCTGCCGCCTACCGTGGCATGGACCGCTTCGTTGCACGAAAAGCCGTGGTCACCGATTTGGCAGCGCTGGGTTTGTTGGTGGAGGTCAAGAAACACAAGCTCATGGTGCCGCGTTGTGCGCGCACCGGCCAAATCATCGAACCCATGCTCACCGATCAATGGTTTGTCGCCATGAACCGAGTGAGTCCGCAAGACCCCACCGGCAAAAGCATTGCGCAAAAAGCGATCGACGCGGTGCAGTCTGGCGAAGTCAAGTTCGTCCCTGAGAACTGGGTCAACACCTATAACCAGTGGATGAACAACATCACCGATTGGTGCATCAGCCGCCAACTGTGGTGGGGCCATCAAATACCTGCTTGGTATGACGAGGACGGCAAAGTGTATGTCGCCCACAACCAGGCCGCGGCCCAAGCCCAAGCGCCTGGCAAACACCTGACCCGTGACCCCGATGTGCTCGATACCTGGTATTCGAGCGCTTTGGTGCCGTTCAGCACCCTGGGGCGCCCAGGCGACCAGGACTGGTACTTGCCCTCCAGCGTCTTGGTCACCGGCTACGACATCATCTTCTTCTGGGTCGCCCGCATGATCATGATGACCACCCATTTCACCGGCAAAGTGCCTTTCAAAAACGTCTATATCCATGGCCTGGTGCTCGATGCCCAAGGCAAAAAAATGAGCAAGTCTGAAGGCAATGTGCTCGACCCGGTTGATTTGATTGACGGTATCCCACTCGAGCCTCTGCTTGACAAACGCACCCAAGGCCTGCGCAAACCCGAGACCGCCCCCAAGGTGCGCAAGCAAACCGAAAAAGAATTCCCCGACGGTATCCCTGCTTATGGTGCGGATGCCTTGCGTTTCACCTTCGCGGCCTTGGCCAGCTTGGGGCGCAGCATCAACTTCGACAGCAAACGCTGCGAAGGTTACCGCAACTTTTGCAACAAACTGTGGAACGCCACCCGCTTTGTGCTGATGAACTGTGAAGGTCATGACTGCGGCCTCAAGGAGCACACCAAGGCTGAATGTGCACCGCCGCGCATCGGAGAAAACGGCCAAGCGATTGCGGCCGGGCCGTTCTACCAGTACATGAAGTTCAGCCAAGCTGACCGCTGGATTGCATCGCTCTTGCAACAAGCAGAAACCGATGTCGCCAAAGGTTTCGAGGAATACCGACTAGACCATGTGGCCACAACGATTTATGAATTTGTCTGGAACGAGTACTGCGATTGGTACCTAGAGATCGCCAAGGTGCAAATCCAAACCGGCGGTCCGGCAGAGCAACGTGCCACACGCCGCACCCTCATCCGCACCTTGGAAGCCATCATGCGTTTGGCCCACCCGATCATCCCTTTCATCACCGAGGAGTTATGGCAAAAAGTCGCGCCCGTGGCTGGCCTGCCAGGCGCATCGGTGAGCATTGCGGGTTACCCCAAGGCGCAACCCAACAAGATCGACCCGCAAGCCATTG
The DNA here is from genome assembly GCA_945873925.1 of Bordetella parapertussis. Classification (GTDB taxonomy): domain Bacteria; phylum Pseudomonadota; class Gammaproteobacteria; order Burkholderiales; family Burkholderiaceae_C; genus Limnohabitans. The sequence goes on along the minus strand of CAMCES010000003.1, from coordinate 44,663 downwards.
CCCATGTCAACCATCTCAAGTTGTTGGTGGATGCGTGCCGCCATTTGCGCGGTGAAATGAATGTCTCGCCATCGACCCGCATGCCCATGTTTGCCCTGGGCAACACCGATTTCATGCGCATGAATGCGGCTGTCTTGCAGTCCCTGGCCAAACTCAGCGATGTGAAAGTGTTTGACGATGAAGCCGCTTGGCAAGCAGCCGCAAAGGCCGCACCGGTGGCCGTGGTGGGTGAAACCCGTTTGTGCTTGTTCATCGAAGTGAGTGTGGCCGCCGAAAAACTGCGCTTGGGCAAAGAAGTGGCCCGTTTGCAAAACGAGATTGCCAAAGCCCAAGGCAAACTCAGCAATGAAGCCTTCGTCGCCAAAGCCCCGCCTGCCGTGATCACCCAAGAGCGCCAACGGGTAGCGGACTTTGAGGCCACTTTGCAAAAGGTGGAAGATCAACTCAAGCGCTTGGGCTAGTGCTGGTCAGAGCGGCTACCAAAAACCAAAGGATCAGCGTCTTTTCAAGACATGGACAAAGTCTTCGCCTATGGTTTCTTGCGACATCAACTCATTGCCCGTTTGCTTGGAGAAGGCGGCAAAGTCACGCAACGAGGTTTTGTCGGTGGACACCACTTTGAGCAGTTGACCCGTTTGCATCGCGGTCAACGCCTTCTTGGCTTTGAGTATCGGCAAGGGGCAATTCAAGCCGCGTGTGTCTAGTTCTTGGTCGATTTGCATGGCCGTTATTCTAAGTTTTGCATGGCACGCTCTTCCCAGCCCATGAAACGCGGCTCGATGCCTTGGGTTTGCAACCAGTCGCCCATGGCATAACCGGTGCCAGATGGCCAGCAAATGATGTCTGGGTAATTCATCAACTTGTACTCAAGCAGTTCTGGAGACAAGCGAATCTCGCCCTCAGCCACGGCGTGAAAGGCGATGATGACTTGGTTCATGCGCTGAAAGTCATACACACCCACCAGTTTCAAATCCGTGACTGTCAGGTTGGTTTCTTCAGCCACTTCTCGGCTGATACCCTCTTGGGCTGTCTCACCTGCCTCCATGAAGCCGGTGATCAAGGCAAACCGCCTGTCCGGCCAAGCGGCATTGCGCGCCAGCAGGATTTGGTCACCGTATTGAACAATCGCCGCCAGCACCGGCGTCGGGTTGTTCCAATGAGTCCAGTGGCACACCACACAGCGCATGCGTTGCTTGGGACCGCCGTCTTCGTCTTGGGTGATGAGTTGCAAGGCTGTCGCGCACATCGGGCAATACTGAAATTGACTCATGCTGGGAACACCCCAGTAGACAAATAACGGTCGCCGCGGTCACACACGATGAACACGATGGTGGCGTTATCCACGCGCTTGGCGATGTGCAAGGCCACCCAACACGCCCCTGCCGCCGAGACGCCCGCAAAAATACCCTCTTCACGGGCCATACGACGACACATGTCTTCTGCGTCATGCTGAGTCACATAGACCAATTCATCGACATGGGTGTCATCGTAAATTTTGGGCAAATAGGCAGGTGACCATTTGCGGATACCGGGTATGCGCGAGCCTTCACTCGGTTGCGCGCCAATGATTTGCACCTTGGGGTTTTTTTCTTTCAGGTAGCGCGACACGCCGGTGATCGTACCGGTCGTCCCCATGGCACTCACAAAATGCGTGATTTCTCCATGGGTTTGCTGCCAAATTTCCGGTCCGGTAGTCTCGAAATGGACACGCGGGTTGTCATGGTTGGCAAACTGATCGAGTACCAAGCCTTTGCCTTGGGCTTGCATTTCATCAGCCAAATCACGCGCACCCTCCATGCCGGTGGTTTTGGCTGTGAGGATGAGCTCCGCACCAAAAGCCTTCATGGTTTGGGCGCGTTCAATCGACAAGTCTTCCGGCATGATCAAAACCATGCGGTAACCCTTGATGGCGGCCGCCATGGCCAAGGCGATACCGGTGTTGCCCGAGGTGGCCTCTATGAGCGTGTCACCAGGACGAATATCGCCGCGCTCCTCGGCACGTTGGATCATGGACATGGCTGGGCGGTCTTTGACAGAACCCGCAGGGTTGTTGCCCTCGAGCTTGCCCAACAGCACATTGCCACGTTGTTGGTTGTCTGCAGCGCCGATGCGTTGCAAGGCGGCCAAGGGCGTGTTTCCGATGGCCGATTCAATGGTCGGGTATTTCATGTCTCCACTGTGCCATAATTTCGCCTTTCACTCTCGCCGGAGTGGCGAAATTGGTAGACGCAGCAGATTCAAAATCTGCCGGTGCAAAACACCGTGCCGGTTCGATTCCGGCCTCCGGCACCAGCCAGTTCATCGAAGCCGACCCCACAAGGGTTGGTTTTTTTATTTCAGCACCCGCAGCATCTTGACTCCCGCACGGATGCCTGCAAAGCCCTGATAGCCCTTGGCATCGCTATACACAGGTGCCAACTCACCAACGTTGTTGCGCAACGCCAGTGGGCTGAAAAACAAATCGCTCGAGGTGCTGGGCTTGCGCCACAACAGCACCGAACCGCCGGGTTTCAAGAAGCAGGTCGTGGTTCCCAGTGCCCGCCCGGTTGGTGTCGTGCCACCTTTGCGTAAATTGGGCGGGAAATTCGGGTCTGCTGCTTTGGCCGGCACCTCTGGCAAATTGAAAATCGGGTCCGCAGGTTTGCCAGGCGAGGCTGGAAGGTGGCGTACCCAGTTGTCGCCACGCTCCTGGGTCCAGGTGTTGAAGCCGTCCTCACCGCCCGAATTGATCAAACCATCTTTGCCAGCAGTGCCACGGTAAAAAATATGGGTGTTGTTGCCCAGGAAGCTGAAAAAGGCCATGGCTTGCAGACCGGTTGCAAATTGAAATTGCAAAGCAGAGTTGTCGGTGGCGACATAGTGCAAATAAATCGCACTGCCCGAGTACTTGGGGAAATAAATCGAGTCGCCGCCCAAACGCTCCTTGGCAGCAATGCGCAAAACCACATTCGGATCGCCTTGGTGCCTGAACCACAGGTCTGCGTCCAGGTTGCCCACGTCCACCGACTTCAGCGCGGCTTTGTACTCAGGTGAAGCGGGTGTGGCTTTGTAGATTCGCAAGTCGCCGGGTGGTTCACTGACCGCGATGCCTTGGGTGATTTCACCATCGTAAATCCAACCCGGGGCCACGATGGATTTGGGCTTGGCCATCAAGTCCGCCCACAGATTGGTAGACAACACCGTGATACTTGGCTTGTCGATACCACTGGTCAAAGCACAACCCTCTGTTTGAGGCGCTTGGGTGTCTAAGGAGCCAAACAAAGTCTCCGCCAAATGTTTGTCTGTCTCGTCAGGCGTTTTGGGTGGAATGGGTGGTACCACCACGTTGGCGGGGTTGAGTTCTTTGGCCTGGTTCCACAGGGCTCGCAATTGGCTGTTTGCAATGAAGCTGGCCGTGGCTTGTGTCCAGTCAATCGGTTTGCCACTGAAGGCCGCCATGCTCGGGAGGGTCAGGACGCGTGGGTCAACCGTGATGCCATTGCTGGGATCCAAATCAAAATCCAAGGATTGCAAAAAATAAGCCACATTGCTGGCTACTGGGCCATCACCACCACTGGCCATGCTCACAGGTGTCACCGTGGCGTCACCCAAAGCCGATGGCAACACAATGCTGCCAATGGAAAATGTCACGGTTTCGCCGGCTTGGTACTCAAAGGTGCCACTCTCATCGGTCACCCCTTTGATGGTTTTGCCATCGGTGGTGGTCACGGTGTAAGTCACGCCAGACACCGCGCTGTCAATCAATTTGCCCTTGAGCAAGGTCACGGCAGTCGCGCCAACACCTGGTGTCGCTGTGCCCGAACTGCCACCACCACCGCATGCGCACAGCGCCAAGCAGACCAGGGTGGTGCAAGAGAAATGAAAAACAGTTGTGCGGTTCATGGCTTTGGGAATTGGGTATGAGTAGTATCGACCCCATTGCCTGCAAACTTGAGGAATGGCGGCTTAAGATATTGGTTTTTATAAGATTTCCGATGAGCCAGTTGTTCACCCCTTTTGAGTTTAAGCCAGCGCGCGGCACTTTGACCCTGCCCAACCGCATCGTGGTCGCACCGATGTGCCAATACGCCTGCCATGAAGACGGCAAAGCCAATGACTGGCATTTGATGCATTGGGCCAATTTGCTCAACGGCGGTGCTGGATTGTTCATGATCGAAGCCAGCGCGGTCACGCCCCAAGGCCGCATCACCCCAAATTGCCTGGGGATCTGGAACGACGCCACCGCCGAGGCCATGGCCGACACGCTTGGCCGCGCTCGCAAACTCGCGCCACCGGTGCCCGTGTGTGTCCAAATCGCACATTCAGGGCGCAAGGGTTCGAGCGCCCAACCTTGGCATGGCGGCATGCTGATCGATAAAGCCCATGGCGGCTGGGAAACCGCAGCGCCTTCTCCGTTGGCGTTGTTGCCAGGCGAAGCGCCACCGCATGAAATCGATGCGGCTGGCTTGAAAGCGATTCAACAAGCGTTTGTGGATGCGGCCAAACGCGCCCAACACATGGGTGTGGAGATGATCGAGTTGCATGGTGCACATGGCTACTTGCTGCATGAATTTTTGTCGCCCATCGCCAACCAACGCACCGACGCCTATGGCGGCAGTTTCGACAACCGCATCCGGTTGCCGTTGGAGATTTTCAAGGCCATGCGCGAGGTGTTTGACGGCAGCTTTGGCATGCGCTTGTCCGCCACCGACTGGATCGAAGGCGGCTGGACCTTGGAGGAAACCGCTGACTTGGCGCTGCGCTTGAAACAAGCAGGCGCTGACTATGTGCATATTTCGTCTGCAGGCATCGCACCGCAACAGCAAATCAAAGTGGGCCCAGGCTACCAACTGCCGTTCGCCAAGCATGTGAAAGACAAATGCGGCTTGCCCACGATTGCCGTGGGTTTGATCACCGACCCGCATCAAGCTGAAGCGGTGTTGACCGCTGGCCAAGCCGATTTGGTGGCGATCGGTCGCGGCTTTTTGTACAAGCCCCGCTGGGGTTGGGAAGCCGCTGCCGCCTTGGGTGGCAAGGTACAGGCCACATCCCAGTATTGGCGCAGCCTGCCCAAAGAAGCCAATGGCATTTTTGGCGACGTCAAGATCGGGATGCGTTAACCCGTCATGCCTTGCCCCACGGGTGTGCCCAGCAGGCCCTCGCGCACCGTGGGGTAACGTAAACGCAAACGCAGCTCTTGTTTCATACGCTGGTTGCGCATGCGACGCGATTCAGCCATGAAGCTCAAGGCCATGGCGGGCAACTGCTGCTGGGCCTGAGCCCAACTGATGCGCGGGGGACGCGGCAAGCCCAACAGTTCGGCAGCCAAGTCCATGTAGTCCGCCATGCGCATATCGCTGTCATCACTCACATGCACAGGCCGCAAGCCTTGGCCCCGCCACATCGCCAATACCGTGGCTTGGGCCAAATCGTCGGCATGCACATGGTTGGTGAACACGTCCTCAATGGCATGCAATACAGGCGTGCCTTTGGTCAAGCGCTCGCGCGGTGTGCCGCCTTCGCGGTCCAAGGCGTAAATACCTGGAATGCGCAACACCTGCACCCGGGGTTGGCCACGCGCGCCCCAGGCATGCAGCCAAGACTCGGCATCCACGCGCCGTTGCGCCCGCGGGGTTTGGGGCAGCAAGGGCTGTGTTTCATCGATCCATTCGCCTTGGCAATCGCCGTAGACACCACTGGTTGAGCCATACACCAGTGTGCTGGGCGGACTGCGTTTGGCCAGGGCGTGCACCAAGGCCTGTGTGCGAGGGTCGGTGACGCCTTGCAAGGGTGGCGGCGCCATGTGCACCACATGGTTGGCCACGCCTGCCAGCCGTGCCAAGCTATCGGCTTGGTCCAAGTTGCCAAGCAGTGGCGTGATGCCCAAGGTTTGCAATTCGGGCATGCGCTCAGTCGAGCTGGTCAATGCAAACAAGCGGGCAGCGGGCTTGAGCAAGCGTGCACAACGCAGGCCCACATCGCCGCACCCCACGATCAAAACGCGGGGTTGTCGAAAGCGAGCAGGCAAGGCGCCGAGGGGGCTTTGGTTTGAAGGCAAAATCGCTGCTTTCGCGTGTTGATTACAGGTACAAGGAAATCCCAGATGTCGTTTCAGATTGTCGTTCAACCCAGTGGCCGCTTTTTTGCCACCGAGGCGGAAGAAAGCATCTTGGCAGCAGGCATCCGCCAAGGCATTGGACTGCCCTATGGCTGCAAAGACGGCGCTTGTGGTTCTTGCAAATGCCAAAAAGTCTCGGGTGAAGTGCGCATGGCTGACTACCAAGCCAAAGCCCTGAGCGCGGAAGAATTGGCGCAAGGCATGATCCTCACCTGCCGTGCCACGCCTTTGAGCGATCTGGTGCTGGCGTCTCGTCAGGTGGTCGATGCAGGTGCCTTCCCAATCAAAAAAATGCCTGTGCGTGTTCTGTCGCTGGAAAAAATGTCCCATGATGTGATGCAGGTCAAACTGCAACTGCCCGCCACCGAACCCATGCGTTACCACGCTGGCCAGTATGTCGAGTTCTTGTTGCGAGACGGTTCACGCCGCGCCTATTCCATGGCGAACGCGCCACACACCCTGTTGCCCGATCAAACGGCTGTCGATTTGCATATCCGTCACATGCCAGGTGGCAAATTCACCGACCATGTGTTTGGCGCCATGAAAGAAAAAGAAATCCAACGCATCGAAGGTCCATTTGGCAGTTTCTTTTTGCGTGAAGACAGTGACAGTCCGATGGTGTTGCTGGCCTCGGGCACGGGCTTTGCTCCGATCAAAGCCTTGCTCGAACACATGCAACACGCAGGCATCACCCGCCCCACCCGTTTGTACTGGGGCGGCCGCCGCCCCGCAGACCTGTACATGAATGATTGGGTGTTGGCGCAGCTGCCACACATGCCTCACCTGCAATACATCCCCGTGGTGTCCGATGCATTGCCACAAGACCAATGGACTGGTCGAACAGGTTTTGTGCACCACGCGGTCTTGCAAGACACACCCAGCTTGGCTGGTCACCAAGTCTACGCCTGTGGTGCACCCATTGTGGTGGATTCTGCCCGCCGTGATTACCTGGCACACGGCTTGTCAGAAGACGATTTCTTTGCCGACTCCTTCACCAGCGAGGCCGACAAAGCGCAGGCCTAGGGCTTGCGTTCCTGCAGGTTCTTGGCACGCAAGAGACGCATTTTTTCGGCGATCTTGACCTCCAAACCGCGCTCCACCGGCTCGTACAGCTTAGCGGCTTGCATGCCATCGGGCCAGTAGTTTTCGCCAGCGGCAAACGCATCGGGCTCGTCATGCGCATAGCGATAGGCTTTGCCGTAGTCCAGGTCTTTCATGAGTGTCGTGGGCGCATTGCGCAGGTGCAATGGCACGGGGCGGGTACCATCGGCCTTGATCAGCTTGCGAACGCTGTTGTAGGCCTTGTAGACCGCGTTCGATTTGGGTGCGATGGCCAAATACACCACGCACTCGGCCAGTGCCAACTCACCTTCGGGGCTGCCCAAGCGTTCATACACCTCGGCCGCATCCAAGGCCAAGCGCAGCGCACGCGGGTCGGCCAAGCCAATGTCTTCAGCGGCCATGCGGATCATGCGCCGCGCCATGTATTTCGGCTCAGCGCCGCCATCGAGCATGCGCACCAACCAATACAGCGCGGCATCTGGGTCAGAGCCGCGCACCGACTTGTGCAGTGCGCTGATCGTGTCGTAGAACTGCTCGCCGCCTTTGTCGTAGCGACGCAAGCGCTCACCCAACACTTTCATCAGCCAAACCTCGCTCACCTGTTCAAGCTCTTCTTGCTGGGCCGCCACCGCCAAGGTCTCTAGCGTGTTGAGCAAGCGACGCGCATCGCCATCGGCATAGGCAATCAAGCGCACCTGAGCGTTGGCGTCCAAAGCAGGCGCGGCGTGGATGGCCTGGGCCGTGTCGATGATCTGCGCCAAATCAACTTCCGACAAAGGCTGCAACACATACACCGCCGCCCGTGACAACAGCGCGGAATTGACTTCAAACGACGGGTTTTCGGTGGTGGCACCAATGAAGGTGAACAGACCTGACTCGACATGCGGCAAAAAAGCGTCTTGCTGGCTTTTGTTGAAACGGTGTACCTCGTCGACAAACACAATCGTGCGGCGTTTTTCCAGCCCGTCACGTGCGGCCAGCGCCTTGTCCACCGCTTCGCGGATGTCTCTCACGCCCCCCAGCACCGCACTGATGACCAAGAACTGCGCATCAAACGCGTCAGCCATCAAACGGGCAATGGTGGTTTTGCCCACCCCAGGCGGCCCCCACAAAATGCAGCTGTGCGGCTGGCCCGATTCAAATGCCACCCGCAACGCCATGCCCTCGCCCAGCACTTGTTGCTGGCCAATGACTTCCCCCAAGGTGCGGGGGCGCAGGCGTTCAGCCAAAGGCATGTGATGGCTGTGTATCGGGCGCATGGCCACTCAGGGCTGGATCAGGTCTGCGCCTTTGGGCGGCACAAAGCTAAATTGGGCGGGAGTCAGGTGACCAGGGTTGACCTGTACCCGTTCAAAGCGGATTTGCGATCGGGTGCCAAACGCGTCCATGATGTCCAGTTGCGAGAGCAGCACCTGGCCGTCTTGCTGGCGCAGGCCAATACGCACCTGCTGCAAACTGCCCTCTGGGTTTTTAGGGGTGGCCAGCACCCAGTCCAGGCCTGCGACGGACACGTCGGCTTTCAAATCGAAGGCTTTGCCCAAAGTGGCCAGGTCATTGGCAGAGGCGATCAAGCTCGCCGGCGTGCTGCCCAAAGCTTGCGCTTGGTCGCGCACAGTCACTTGGTTCAGGTCTGCATCAAACAACCAGAGTTTTTTGCCATCAGCCACGATGTTTTGCACAAACGGCTTGCTGTAATCGAACCGAAAAACCGTCGGACGAATGAACGCAAAGTTGCCCGAAGAGGTTTTGCTTTTGCTGGGCCGACCCTCTTTGACAGGCGAGCTGACCACCTGCACAAAGTCCGCTTTCATGCTTCGGGTTTGCTTTAAAAATTGCGCCAAGGTCTCTAAGCTGTCGGCATTTGCCGTGCCAAGCACCAGCAAGCCAAAACTGATCAGCCAGGTTTTCAACATGCTCACTCCGCCCGGTTAGGTACCAAAATTTCACGTTGGCCATTGCTGCTCATGGCACTGACCAAGCCTGCTTTTTCCATGTCTTCGACCAAGCGTGCGGCGCGGTTATAGCCGATTTTCAAGTGGCGTTGCACCAAGGAAATGCTGGCCTTGCGGTTCTTCAACACCACCTCCACCGCTTGGTCGAACATCGGGTCTTTTTCACCAGCGGTCTCGCCAAACAAATCGGGGCCTTGGGCTTCGCCTTCGACCGTGCCGCCTTCGAGCAAGCCTTCGATGTAATTGGGCTCGCCTTGGGTTTTGAGGTAACTCACGACACGGTGCACTTCGTCGTCGCTGACAAACGCCCCATGCACACGGATGGGGAAGCCGGTGCCGCTGGGTAAATACAGCATGTCGCCCATGCCAAGCAAAGCCTCGGCACCCATTTGGTCGAGGATGGTGCGGCTGTCGATTTTGCTGCTGACTTGAAACGCGATCCGGGTGGGGATGTTGGCTTTGATCAAGCCGGTGATCACGTCCACGCTGGGGCGTTGGGTAGCCAAGATCAAATGAATACCTGCGGCACGCGCTTTTTGCGCCAAGCGGGCAATCAGCTCCTCGATCTTTTTACCCACCACCATCATCAAGTCGGCAAGTTCGTCGATCACCACCACGATGTGCGGCAAACGCTCCAGCGGTTCGGGGTCGTCGGGCGTCAAGCTGAAAGGGTTGGTGAGGGCATCGCCCTGCTCTTTGGCTTCCTCGATTTTGTGGTTGTACCCAGCCAGATTGCGCACGCCCAACTTGCTCATCAGCTTGTAGCGGCGCTCCATCTCGAACACACACCAGTTCAAGCCATTCGCGGCTTGGCGCATGTCGGTTACCACCGGTGCCAACAAATGCGGAATACCTTCGTAGACCGACATCTCGAGCATCTTTGGGTCGATCATCAACAAGCGAACATCGCGGGCTTCGGCCTTGTAGAGCAAAGACAAAATCATGGCATTGATGCCCACCGACTTGCCTGAACCGGTGGTGCCCGCGACCAACACGTGTGGCATTTTGGCCAGGTCAGCCACCACCGGGTTGCCGCCAATGTCTTTGCCCAAACCCATGGTCAACAAGGATTTGGCTTCGTTGTAAACCGACGAGCCCAAGATTTCACTCAAACGGATCGACTGGCGTTTGGCATTGGGCAACTCAAGCGCCATGAAATTTTTACCTGGGATGGTTTCGACCACGCGGATCGACACCATGCTGAGCGAGCGGGCCAAGTCTTTGGCCAGGTTAACGATTTGCGAGCCCTTGACGCCGGTGGCGGGTTCGATCTCATAGCGGGTCACCACCGGACCTGGCGCGGCCGCCAGCACCTTGACCTCGACGCCAAAGTCACGCAATTTCTTCTCGATCAAGCGGCTGGTGAACTCAATGGTTTGGGCGTCCACCGAATCTTGTCGGGCCTGCGACTCGTCGAGCAAGTCGACCTGCGGCAAGCGCGAGTCGGGCATGTCGTTGAACAAAGGTTTTTGCCGTTCACGCGCAATCCGTTCGCTTTTGAGCGGCGGTGGGGACTCGGGCTCGACCAGGATGCGAATCGGCAAATGCGGCGACTCGTCATGCTCATCGCGTTCGAACCGCACATCGCCTTCGCGGGCTCTGGCAGCGGCTTGCCCCAGCGCCAAATCCTCAGCCATCTCGCGTCGCTCGCGCCAGGTGTGCACCACATGGTCTAAACGGGCGCCGATTCTTTCGGCCAATTCAACCCATGAAAAACCAAACACCCAGGACAAACCGATCACCATGAAAACGATGAACACCATGCCCGAACCGTTGAAACCCAACCATTTGTTGGCTGCGCCACCCACCAACAATCCCAAGATACCGCCAGCATGCTGGCCGGGCATGATTGCTTCGAACCGGTACAGCCGGGTCCATTCCAAGCCGGTACTGGCCAACATCAACAACACCAGCCCGCTCCAAAACGCCCAACGTGTCAGTCGCCACAGATGTTCCGGGTGCACCGGGGCTTCATCGCCGCGCAAACGCACCGCCAACGCCGACAACCAACTGACCAAAGCAGCCAGGTAACACCACCAAACAGAGTAGCCAAAAACAAAAAAACCCAAATCGCTGATGGCCGCACCGATGCGCCCGCCCCAGTTGTACGCCGTCAGCGATGAGCCTGAAGTGGTCCATGCCGGGTCTTGAGGGGTGTGGCTCACCATGGCGATGAGCCAAAACAGCAGCAGGACAAAACCGACAGACAGTGCGATTTCTTGCAAGAAACGTTGCCAACCCGTGATTTCGGGTGGGGTTTCTTTGGTGTTGCGAAGGGTATGAAGGGGGTAAGTCATTGCCGGACACAAGCTTAACAGGCAAGCCAAGGACAGCAGGCAGCCCTGAACTTAAAATCGGCTGATCAGGGATGAGCCATCATTCCTTTTTGTTCCCTCAACAATGCCCACCATGACCCCCTCCCAACACAGCAAAGTACTTATCTTGGGCTCTGGCCCTGCCGGTTACTCCGCCGCCGTCTATGCCGCCCGCGCCAACTTGAGCCCCACTTTGATCACCGGCATGGCCCAAGGCGGTCAGCTCATGACCACCACCGACGTGGACAACTGGCCCGCCGATGTGCATGGCGTGCAAGGCCCGGACCTGATGCAACGCTTCATGGAGCACGCGCAGCGTTTCAATACCCAAATGGTGTTTGACCATATCAACCAGGTGGATTTCTCCAAACGTCCTTTCACCTTGTTTGGCGACAGCGGCACCTATACCTGTGATGCGCTGATCATTGCCACGGGTGCATCGGCCAAGTACCTGGGCCTGCCCTCCGAACAATCCTTCATGGGCCGAGGCGTGTCGGGTTGTGCCACCTGTGACGGTTTTTTCTACCGCGACCAAATGGTGTGCGTGGTCGGCGGCGGCAACACCGCTGTCGAAGAAGCGCTCTACCTGTCCAACATCGCGACCAAGGTCCACCTGGTTCACCGCCGCGACAAATTCAAAGCCGAGGCCATCATGATCGACAAGCTCATGGACAAGGTCAAAGCGGGCAAGATCGTGCTGGAAGTCCACAGTGTGCTGGACGAAGTGCTGGGCGACGCCTCGGGCGTCACTGGGGTTCGCCTCAAAAGCACCCAAGACCACAGCACCCGCGAACTGGCGGTGCATGGTTGCTTCATCGCCATTGGCCACCAACCCAACACGGGTATTTTTGAAGGTCATTTGGCGATGAAAGACGGCTACATCGTCACCCAAAGTGGCTTGCAAGGCATGGCCACGCAAACCAGCGTGCCCGGCATCTTCGCCGCTGGCGATGTGCAAGACCATGTTTACCGCCAAGCCATCACCAGCGCTGGCACGGGTTGCATGGCAGCCCTGGACGCTCAGCGTTTTTTAGAGCAATGAGCTTCAAAGGCAACAAACAAAACCTGCCGAGCAAACCCTGCCAGGTGTGTGGCAAAGACATGACTTGGCGCAAAGCATGGGCTAAAAATTGGGCATCGGTGAAATACTGCTCCCAAGCCTGCCGCCTGCGAAAATCACAGACTTCGCCTGTTTGAGCCATGCCACTGGTTGTTGGCCCTCACCCGGCCATGCCCAGGCGGGCAGGTCCGAAGCTTGGCATATCCTGTCAGGCTATAATACCCGGCTGTTTGGACACCTGTCCTTGGGATACCGCCCCCCTGTTTGGCGAGGTCAAGCCGGTTCTTTCAAGGACAGGCTGTTACATGAAGGAGTGTCTCCATGGCACGCGTATGTGAAGTAACGGGCAAAGGCCCGATGTCTGGGAACAATGTGTCCCATGCCAACAACAAAACCAAACGTCGTTTTTTGCCCAACCTGCAATACCGCCGTTTCTGGGTCGAATCCGAAAACCGCTGGGTGCGTTTGCGCGTTTCCAGCGCCGCTTTGCGTTTGATTGACAAAAAAGGCATTGATGTCGTGCTCGCAGACATGCGCGCACGCGGTCAAGCTTAATTTTTTTCCGACTTCGAAAGGACTACACCATGGCTTCCAAAGGCGGACGCGAAAAAATCAAGCTGGAATCAACTGCTGGCACCGGCCACTTCTACACCACCAGCAAAAACAAGAAAACCATGCCCGAAAAAATGTCGATCATGAAATTCGACCCCAAGGCACGCAAGCACGTGGAATACAAAGAGATCAAACTCAAGTAATGATCCGGCGATTTAGCCGGGCACTGTCAGAGGCTGACAGTGCGCAACTGCAAAGAGAAATCACGCAGCGCGGCAATGCCACTGCCCTCAGCGCGTCGACACCAGGCTTGCAAGTCCAGTGCCAACTGGGCTCGGCTGGCGTGGGTGTTTAGCCAGAGCTGGCGAAGTTCCTCGCGCATGCGCACCATGGTGTCGACATTTGGCAATGCGGCACGGGCTTGTGCCAAAGCGGTGCGAAACTGCGCTGGGACTTGCACCTCGTCACGGTGCATCCATCGCTTGGCCGCTTTCAACACCGACTCGGTGGGTGATTTGGGCAATGCGGCTATCTCGAGTTTGACCGTGCGCTGCAACTGACGGGCAAAGCTGGCCATCACTTCATAGCGGTTGGCAATCAAGGCTTCCAAGGTGTGCTCATCGGCCACAGGTTTGACCTCGGCATACTGGATTTTTGGCGGGGTTTTCTTCACCGAAGCCAGACCCAGGTTTTCCAAAATTCGGATGTACAGCCAGCCGATGTCGAATTCATAGGCTTTGACAGACAACTTGGCCGAGGTGGGGTAGGTGTGATGGTTGTTGTGCAATTCTTCACCACCGATCAAGATGCCCCAAGGAAAGATGTTGGTGCTGGCATCAGGTGCCTCGAAATTGCGGTAGCCCCGGTAGTGGCCAATGCCGTTGATGACTCCGGCAGCCGTCACTGGGATCCACAACATTTGCACCGCCCAGATGCTCAGACCAACCGCGCCAAACAATGCCAGGTCGATGATCAGCATCAGGCCCACGCCTTGCCAAGAAAAACGTGAATACAGCTTGTTTTCAATCCAGTCGTCGGGCGTGCCGTGACCGTATTTGCGAAGTGTTTCAGGGTTGGCGGCTTCTTTGCGGTAGAGCTCCGCGCCTTGCCAAAAAACTTTTCGGATGCCAAATACCTGTGGACTGTGTGGGTCTTCGTCGGTTTCGCATTTGGCGTGGTGCTTGCGGTGAATCGATGCCCAGGCCTTGGTGGTCATGCCGGTGGTCAGCCACAGCCACAAGCGAAAAAAATGCGCGGGCAGCCAATGCAAGTCCAGGGAGCGGTGTGCTTGGTGGCGGTGCAGGTAAATGGTGACCGCCGCGATCGTGATGTGCGTCATGCCCAGGGTGATCAACACCAGTTGCCAGGCAGGCAAGTCCCACATACCGTAAGCCAGCCAATTCAGTACCAGGTCCAACCAAGGCCCATCAATCAACAACATGTCCACCCCTTCAAACGCTGTAATCCATGATTTTAAACAGCCACCCAGGCTGCCGCAAAAAAGCCATCTGTGCCATGCCGATGGGGCCACAAGCGCAGGTACAAACCATCGGCGGCACACAAATGGCCAGCCTGATCCACCTCAAAGTCAGTCAGCAATGCCTGGACTGGCAAAGGCTTGAATTGGGGATGGGCTGCGCTGAAGGCCTGGGCGATTGCTTCGTTTTCGGCCTGCAGCAAGCTGCAGGTGGCGTAGACCAAGCGACCGCCGGGTTTGAGCAGCCTGGCGGCACTGGCCAAAATCACTGCCTGTTTGACGGTCAATTCGGCCACCGCCTCAGGTGTTTGACGCCATTTCAAATCCGGGTTGCGCCGCAACGTGCCCAAGCCGGTGCAAGGCGCGTCCACCAAAACACGGTCCATCTTGCCGCGCAAGCGTTTGATCCGGTCGTCGCGCTCGTGGGCAATCGCCACCGGATGGATGTTGGACAAACCGCTGCGGGCTAACCGCGGCTTCAAGGCCTCCAAACGGTGTGCCGAGGTGTCAAAGGCGTATAAGCGGCCGGTGTTGCGCATGGACGCACCCAAGGCCAAGGTTTTGCCACCGGCACCCGCACAAAAATCCGCAACCATCTCACCGCGTTTGGCGTCGAGCAACATGGCGAGCAATTGCGAACCCTCGTCTTGCACTTCGATCACGCCTTTTTCAAACAGACTGAGTTTGCTCAGGTTGGGTTTGCTGTTCATGCGCAAGCCCCAAGGGGAGAAAGGCGTGGCTAGCACCTCGATACCGTTTTTTTCTAGCTCGGCTTGCACATCCGAGCGCTTGGCCTGCATCGTGTTGACACGCACATCCAAACCAGCGGTGTGCTGCAAGCTGTCGACCAAGGGCCAGAATTCGTCCCCCAATTGCGCCTGTAACTCTTGGGCCAACCATGGCGGCAAGTTGTGTTGATGGGGTGCCAAAAAAGCGTCTTGCGTTGCCGCGTCGCAATCGGCCAGCCACTTGAATTCCATCTCGCTCATGGCAGCCTTCATGAAACCACGATCGCCATGGGTGGCCTGAGGTTGCTGCAACTTGGCTTGCGCGTCCAGGTAAGCGGCCCAACCCAAAATCGCCAAGCGGCGTTCTTTCACGCCACTACCGGATTTGCCCAGGTGCTCAAAGCGCAGTTTTTGGCGCAACACGTTATAACCAGTTTCGGCTAGCACGCCACGCTCACGTGGGCCCAAGGCCATTTGCTTGCGTTGGTCGCGGAAGTATTTGGACACCACACTGTCGGCAGGGTGGTCAAAGCGAAGCAGCAAACGGGTGAGTTCGGTGCAAGCGTCTAACAGGGCTTTCGGATGCATCGAGCCATTATCAAGCCTCAGGCAAATACCCCTGCGGTGTCTTGCATCTGCGCTGACACCAAGCCCAAGTGATGCAAGCTGTCGCCCAAGCTGAGTTCGATTTGTGTCAAACGCTTGAAGCAATGGCTGATGATGTACTCATCGGTCACGCCAATGCCGCCGTGCAGTTGCACAGCCTCTTGCCCTATATGACGGGCAGAACGCCCGATTTGGAACTTGGCGCGAGACACCGCCAGGCTGCGCTCAGCGTCGGGTGCGTTGAGTTTGAGGGATGCGTAATAGCTCATGGAGCGACCGAGTTCGAGTTGCATCTTCATGTCTGCCACGCGGTGACGCAGCGACTGGAAGCCCGAGATCGCCACGCCAAACTGTTTGCGGGTGTTCATGTAGTCAACCGTGATCGCCAAGGTTTGTTCCATCAAACCAACCGCTTCGGCGCACAAGGCCGTGGCACCGACATCGACCGCCAGTTGCAAAGCGGCCAGGCCATCGGTGCTGATGCACTGCGCGGGCGCGTCTTGCAAGTGCAACTCACCCATGCGGCTGCCGTCTTGCGCTTGGTAGACATGGCGGGTGTCGGTGGCCGCGCTGCGGGGCACCAAAAACAGGGCCAGCTTGCCGTTCGCCGTGGCGGGTACCACAAAGCCGTGCGCTTGGTCAGCCGCAGGCACCAAACTCTTGTGGCCAGTCACTTGCCAAGATTGACCAAGCGGTTTGGCCGTGGCTTGGCATTTGTCCAAGTGGTAACGCCCACCCTTTTCATGGTGCGCCAACACCAACAGTGACTCGCCTCCAGCCAAGCGGGGCAGGCACTCGGTCTTGAGGTGTTCAGGCGCAAACGCTTGCAACACCGCGGTGCTGATCCAGGTGTGGGCGATGGGCTCCATCACCATGCCACGACCGAGCTCTTCCATGACCAGCATGCCTTCGACCGGGCCCATGTTCATGCCGCCATAGGCGTCTTGCACATACAAACCACACAAACCCAATTCAGCCATGGCCTGGTAAGCAGGCGCAGAAAAACCCCCAGCCGCCACCGCGCTGCGTCTGGCCTCAAAGCTGTAGGCTTTTTCCACCCATTTGAGCACCGCTTCACGCAGCTGGGCTTGGTCGTCAGAAAAATCGAAATCCATGGTGAGGTCCTTGTCAATGAGGGTGGGTCAACCCAAGACGGTTTGCGCCACGATATTGCGTTGCACTTCGTTGGAGCCACCGTAAATGGTGGTCTTGCGCATGTTGAAATAGGTCGATGCCAAGGGCGCACAGTGGGCAGCGCCGACATGGTTGCCCTGCCAGCCAGCGGCCATGGCTTCTTCGATAAAGGGCAGACTGAACGGGCCAGCGGCCTGCATCATCAGTTCGCTGTAACGCTGCTGTATTTCTGAACCACGGATTTTGAGCAAGCCCGCAATGTCGAGCGACTGCTTGCCCGATTTTTCGGCGCTCAAAACACGCAGCACCATCATCTCCAAGGCGATCACATCGACTTCGAGCTTGGCGATTTCATCGCGAAACCGCATGTCGTCCCAGACGCCCTCGGCTTTGGCGATGCGCTTTAAGCGCTCGAGTTCGCGCTTGGCGCGGTTGACATCAGCGATGTTGGTGCGCTCGTGCGCCAGCAGGTATTTGGCGTAATTCCAGCCCTTGTTTTCTTCACCCACCAGGTTCTCGGCGGGTACTTCGACATTGTCAAACCAGACCTCGTTGACCTCGCATTCGCCATCCAGCAGCTTGATCGGGCGCACAGACACGCCGGGCGACTTCATGTCGATCAGCAAAAACGAAATGCCGGTTTGCGGCTTGCCCTCGGAGCTGGTGCGAACCAGGCAAAAAATCCAGTCGCCGAACTGAGCCAAGGTGGTCCAGGTTTTTTGGCCATTGACGATGAACTTGTCGCCCACACGCTCGGCGCGGGTTTTGAGGGACGCCAGGTCAGAGCCTGAACCAGGCTCGCTGTAGCCCTGGCTCCACCAGACCTCACCGCTGGCAATACCCGGTAAAAACCGCTGTTGTTGCTCGGGGCTGCCAAAGGCCATGATCACCGGCGCGACCATCACCGGGCCAAATGGCACGACGCGCGGGGCACCCGCCAAGGCGCATTCTTCCTCGAACAAATGCTTTTGCACCGCGTTCCAGCCGGGGCCGCCAAACTGCGTTGGCCAGGCGTAGCCCAGCCAGCCCTTGGCGCCCAGGATTTTGGCCCAGGCCTGCATGTCTTCACGGGACAAACGCAAGGCGTTGTGCACCTTGTGGGACAGGTGCTCGGGCAAATGGGCTTGCACCCAGGTGCGCACCTCTTGGCGAAAAGCCTGTTCTTCGGGGGTGAAAGCCAAATCCATGGGGTTCTCCGACGGCGGGTCTGTGATTTGCAAAGTCCATGTTTTAGCACGCTCGTTCTATTTTTCATCCCCGCATGAACACTGGGGTGGCTTCGGGATAATCAGCCCCATGAAAAACTTGGTGATTCTGATTTCGGGCGGCGGCTCCAACATGGCCGCCATCGTGCGCACCGCGCAGCGCGACGACTGGGCCATGCGCTACCAAGCCCAGGTGGCCGCCGTCATCAGCAACAAACCTGATGCAAAGGGATTGGTGATTGCCCAAGAACAGGGTTTGAAGACTGCGGTGGTGAACCACCAAGCCTTTGACTATGACGCCGAGCCACGCGCGGCTTTTGACGCGGCCTTGATGGCCGAGATTGACCAACATCAGCCCCACTTGGTGCTGCTGGCTGGTTTCATGCGCATCTTGACACCGGGGTTTGTCACGCATTACGAAGGGCGCTTGGTCAACATCCACCCTTCACTGCTGCCTGCCTTCACCGGCTTGCACACGCACCAACGCGCTTTGGATGAAGGTTGTCAATTTGCTGGGGCCACGGTGCACCGCGTCACCGCCGAGCTCGACCATGGTGAGATCTTGGCGCAAGCGATGGTGCCGGTCTTACCTGGCGACACGGCCGACACATTGGCCGCCCGGGTGCTGAGCCAAGAGCATCAGATGTACCCGAGGGTGGTGGCGCAGTTGTTGGCGTCAATGAAGGGCTGATTCAGCCGGCCAAGATGTCACGCGGCCAGGCGCGAATTCCTCGGCACATGCGCCCTTAAAAACTCCATCTGATCGGCCAGGATACGCCGGTTGCGCAGGATGAAGTCCTCCCACAAAGTGGGTACGTAAGGGGTGTAGAGCAACGGCATTTTGGCTTGTTCGGGCGTGCGGTTGGCTTTGCGGTGGTTACAAGCGCGGCAGGCGGTGACCACATTCATCCAGCTGTCCAAACCGTGTTGCCCAAAAGGAATGATGTGTTCGCGGGTGAGCTCGGTTTCGTGAAAATCGTCGCCACAGTAAGCGCAGATGTTGCGGTCACGGGCAAACAACTTGCTGTTGGTCAGCCCAGGCTTGAGCTCAAAGGGGTTGATGCGGGGGACGCCTTTGGTGCCAATGATGCTGTTGACCGTGATCATGGACTGCAGTCCGGTGATCGCGTTGTGGCCGCCGCGGTAAATCGCAATCTCGACACCGGCCTCCCAACGCACCTCGTCTGCCGCATAGTGGGTCACGGCTTGTTCAAGTGAGATCCAAGACTGGGGGAGCCCTTGGGCAGACAACTTCAAGACCTTCAACTGGCAACTCCTGAGAGATAAGCAAGCACTGATGTCAAATCTCGGACAATATAACTTGTTTCAATGACACCCTTTTGGCGAGTGGTTAAGGCATGCGCATTTTTCGAGGAACACAACACCCCGGCTTGGCCAAGGCCTGCGCCTTGACCATGGGTAACTTTGATGGGGTTCACCGCGGCCATCAAGCCATGCTGGCCTTGCTCAAGAACGAGGCCCGCCAACGGGGGCTGCCCAGCTGCGTCATGACCTTTGAGCCGCATCCGCGAGACTTCTTTGCGCAGCAACAACAAAAACCTGAAATCGCACCGGCACGCATCGCTACCTTGCGCGACAAATTGCTCGAACTCAGCGCCTGTGGGGTCGACCAATGCGTGGTCATGCCTTTTAACCAAGGGTTTGCAGCGCAAACACCGCATGACTTTGTCGACCGCGTCTTGGTGCAAGGCCTGGGTGTGAAATACCTGTTGGTGGGCGATGACTTTCGGTTTGGCGCCAAACGCGCCGGTGACTACGGCATGTTGACCCAGGCAGGCGGCCATTTTGGTTTTGACGTGGCCCGCATGAACAGCTATGAAATCTCCAACCCCCAAGCCCGCCCCGCCGCTGCGCAGCCTGAAAGCCAAGGCGCTGGCGGCTTGCGGGTATCGAGCTCAGCCGTGCGCGACGCACTGGCGCGCGGCGCGATGCAAGAGGCGGCACAGTTGCTGGGCCGCCCTTACGCGATCTCAGGGCATGTGGTGCATGGACGAAAACTCGGCCGCGAGCTCAAATGCCGCACCTTGAATTTGCGCTTTTGCCACCCAAAGCCTGCTGCCAGCGGCATCTTCGTTGTCCAGGTGCACGGACTGCTTGAACATGCCCTACCGGGCGTGGCGAATTTGGGCATCCGCCCGTCACTCGACCCCAAGGATGTGAATGGTGGTCGTGTGCTGTTGGAAACGCATTGCCTGGATTGGCCCGAACAACTGGGGCTCGACGGAGGCTACGGTAAACTCGTTAGGGTGGAATTGCGCCACCGCTTACACGACGAATTCACTTACAACGGCCTTGAAGCTCTCCAACAAGGCATCGCCCAAGACTGCATTGACGCACGTCAGTGGCTCGAAAACAATGACCGAAAAAACCCATAACCCCGACAGCCGCATCAACATGATGGACACGCCGTTTCCGATGCGCGGCGACTTGCCCAAGCGCGAACCAGCCTGGGCCAAAGCCTGGTCTGAACAAAGTCTGTACAAACAACTGCGCTTGGCGCGGCGTGGCGCGCCCTTGTTTGTCTTGCACGACGGCCCGCCCTATGCCAACGGCCAGCTGCACATTGGCCATGCCTTGAACAAAGTGCTCAAAGACATGATCGTCAAGAGCCGCCAATTGGCCGGCTTTGATGCGCAATACATCCCTGGCTGGGACTGCCACGGTTTGCCGATTGAAAACGCGATTGAAAAGTTGCATGGCCGCAAACTCAGTCGCGATGACATGCAAGCCAAAAGCCGCGCCTTTGCCACCGAGCAAATCGCGCAGCAACGCGAAGACTTCAAACGCCTTGGCGTGTTGGGCGACTGGGAGCGTCCCTACCGCACCATGGATCCGGCCAACGAAGCAGGCCAAATCCGCGCTTTCAAACGCGTGATCGAGCGCGGCTTTGTCTACCGGGGCTTGAAGCCGGTGTATTGGTGTTTCGATTGCGGCTCGTCCTTGGCCGAGTTTGAAATCGAATACGCTGACAAACAAAGCGAAACCTTGGATGTGGCGTTTGAATGCGCCCAACCCGACAAACTGGCCACAGCTTTTGGTTTGCCTGAGTTAGACAAAGAAGCCTTTGCGGTGATTTGGACCACCACCGCTTGGACCATCCCCGCCAACCAAGCGCTGAACGTCAAAGCCGACATCACCTATGCCTTGGTCGACACCGAGCGCGGTCTGATGCTGTGCGCTGCCTCCTTGGTGGAGAAATCGCTAGAGCGCTGGAAATTGCAAGGCCAAGTGGTCGCCACCGCCACGGGTGACAAACTGGGTTTGATTGAGTTCCACCACCCCCTCTCGCAGGTGGACACGGGCTACCAACGCACCGCGCCTGTCTACCTGGCCGAGTACGTGGGCGAGACCGATGGCACCGGCATCGTGCACAGCGCGCCGGCTTATGGCCTGGATGACTACAACAGTTGTTTGTCGCACGGCATGAAATACACCGACATCTTGAACCCGGTGCAAGGCAATGGCACCTATGCCGCTGACTTTCCGCTGTTCGGTGGCCAACACATTTGGAAGGCCGTGCCGGTGATCCTCGAGACGCTGAAAAATGCAGGCCGCTTGATGGCGACGCACACCATCACCCACAGCTACCCGCATTGCTGGCGCCACAAAACCCCGGTCATCTACCGTGCAGCCGCCCAGTGGTTTATCCGCATGGACGACGGCGAGGGCGTGTTCACCCAAGACAAAGCACCGCAAAGCTTGCGTCAACTCGCCTTGAATGCGATTGAGCAGACACACTTTTATCCAGAAAACGGCAAGTCACGTCTGCGCGACATGATCGCCAACCGCCCCGACTGGTGTATTTCGCGCCAACGCTCATGGGGCGTGCCGGTGCCATTTTTCCTGCACAAAGACAGCGGCGAATTGCACCCGCGCACCATGGCCATCTTGGATCAAGCTGCGGACATCGTGGCACAAGGTGGCATCGAGGCATGGAGCCGCGAGACAGTGGACAGCATTTTGAACCAAGCGGGTGACGACCCGGCCAACTACAGCAAGAGCACTGACATCTTGGAGGTCTGGTTTGACTCGGGCTCGACCTTCGAGCATGTGCTGCGCGGCAGCCACAAAAACGCCTACGACCGCGCGCCTTTCCACGAAACTGGCCCCGAAGCCGACTTGTATTTGGAAGGCCATGACCAACACCGCGGCTGGTTCCACAGCTCCTTGCTGTTGGGCTGCGCCTTGTACGACCGGGCCCCCTACCGTGGCTTGTTGACCCACGGCTTTGCCACCGACGGCCAAGGCCGCAAGATGAGCAAAAGCCTGGGCAATACAGTGGCCCCGCAAGAGGTCAGCAACAAACTGGGCGCAGAAATCGTGCGGCTGTGGGTGGCGTCGACCGATTACTCGGGCGACCTCAATATCGACGACAAAATCTTGGCGCGGGTGGTTGACGCCTACCGCCGCATCCGCAACACCTTGCGTTTTCTGCTGGCCAATGTGAGCGACTTCAATCCGACCACCGACAGCGTGGCATGGGCCGATTTGCTCGAGATCGACCAGTACGCTCTGTCACGAGCCGCCCAACTGCAAGCCGAGATTTTGGGCACCCGCAACGCGGATGGCGTGTTCGAGGGCGGCCACTTTGGCCGCTATGAATTCCATCCGGTGGTGTCCAAATTGCAGCTGTATTGCTCGGAAGATTTGGGCGCGTTTTACCTGGACGTGTTGAAAGACCGCCTCTACACCACCGCGCCCAAGTCGCTGGCGCGGCGCAGCGCCCAAACCGCTTTGCACCAGATCACCCACGCCATGCTGCGTTGGATGGCGCCATTCCTGAGCTTCACCGCCGAAGAAGCCTGGCGCAGCTTTGGCGCTTCAGAATCCATCTTCTTGGAAACCTACACCGAGCTGAGCCACAGCCCTGCCGCATGGATGCAGAAATGGCAGGCCATTCAAGCCGTGCGAGACGCCGCCAACAAAGAGATTGAAACCAAACGTGCAGCAGGTGAGGTGGGCGCTTCTTTGCAAGCCGAGTTGCTGGTGCAATGCGAAGGCGATGCCTATGCCGCCTTGGCTTCTTTGGGCGAGGACATGAAGTTTGTGTTCATCACTTCCAAAGTGCAACTCGTCAAAGGACCTTTGAAAATCGACGTGAAAGCCAGCACGGCCACCAAATGCGAACGCTGCTGGCATTACAGCGAGGACGTGGGCGCGGATACGGCCCATCCCACCGTGTGTGGTCGTTGCATCAGCAACCTGCACGGCGCGGGTGAAGTGCGTCATTTCGCTTGAGACTGGTCATGGCACGTTCAGACAAAGCATCTCTGGGTTTGTGGCTGGGCTTGGCCTTGGTGATTTTGCTCGCCGATCAATTCACCAAGTTGCTGATCGTGGGCTACTTCCAGCACGGTGACAGTCAAACCATGACCTCGTTTTTCAACCTGGTGCGGGTACACAACAGCGGCGCAGCATTTTCTTTTTTGGCAACAGCCTCTGGATGGCAGCGTTGGTTCTTCACCGGCATTGGCGTGGTGGCTTCGGTGTTCATCATTTACTTGTTGCGCACCCACCCCCAGCAGCGTTTGTTTTGTTTCGCACTGGCGCTGGTGTTGGGTGGTGCCATCGGCAACGTGATCGACCGGTTGTTGTATGGCCATGTGATCGACTTCCTCGACTTTCATTGGGAATGGTTGGCCCCCTTGTTTTACCAAGGCCATTTCCCCGCCTTCAACATCGCTGACAGCGCCATCAGCGTGGGCACGGTGTGTTTGATCTTGGACGAGTTGCGGCGCGTCAGACGCGGCGCATGAAAAAACCCTGCGGCGAACCGCTTACACCGTGAGGATGGTGCAACCGGTGGTTTTGCGGGCTTCCAAATCACGGTGCGCCTGCGCCACCTCGGCCAGGGGGTAACGCTGGTCGATGCGGATCTTCACTTGGCCGCTGGTGACCACCGCGAACAAATCGTCAGCCATAAGCTGGTTGACCTCACGCGTGGCGATGTGGGTGAACAGGGTTTGGCGGGTCACGTAAATCGAGCCCTTGGGACCCAAGCTGCCCGGCGAGAAAGGTTCAACCGGGCCAGAGGCGTTGCCAAAACTCGCCATCAAACCAAACGGCGAAATGCAGTTGAGCGATTTATCCCAAGTGTCTTTGCCCACCGAATCGTAGACCACTTTCACGCCCTTGCCGCCCGTGATGTCTTTCACACGGGCTTCGAAATCTTCTTTGCCGTAGTTGATGACATGGGCTGCGCCATGTTCTTTGGCCAAAGCACATTTTTCATCCGAACCGGCCGTGCCAATCAATTGCAGCCCCAGCGCCTTGGCCCATTGGCAAGCAATCAAACCCACGCCACCTGCTGCTGCATGGAACAGGATGTGGTCACCGGCTTGCAAGCCGCCTTGGGGCAAGGTGCGCTTGAGCAGGTATTGCACGGTCAGGCCTTTGAGCATCATGGCCGCGCCCGTCTCAAAATCGATCGCAGCTGGCAATGGGCACACGTTTTTGGCGGGCATCACCCGCGCTTGGCAATAGCTTCCAGGTGGTGCGCTGGCGTAGGCGGCGCGGTCACCGGCTTTCAAGTGGGTGACGCCCTCGCCCACGGCCTCGATGATGCCGGCGCCCTCCATACCCAAGCCATGCGGCATCGGCAGCGGGTACAAGCCGGTGCGGTGGTAGACATCGATGAAATTCAAACCGACGGCTTGGTGGCGGATGCGGATTTCACCGGGGCCGGGCTCGCCCACGTTGACATCCACCATATGCAGTTCGTCGGGGCCGCCGGGTTGCTTGAAATGGATGGCTTTGGTCATCTTGTTCTCCTCAATGGGGGGGGCTTAAAAGGAACGTGGCAGGCCCAGAACATGCTCGGCCACATAGGCGTAAATCATGTTGGTGGACACTGGGGCGACCTGGTAGAGCCGGGTTTCGCGGAATTTGCGCTCGACGTCGTACTCGTTGGCGAAACCAAAACCGCCGTGAAACTGTATGCAGGCATTGGCCGCTTCCCAACTCGCTTTGGCAGCCAGGTACTTGGCCATGTTGGCCTCAGCGCCACACGGTTGATGGCTGTCAAACAAAGTGCAGGCTTTGAAGCGCATCAGGTTGGCGGCTTCGACTTCCATGTAGGCGTCGGCGATGGGGAACTGCACGCCTTGGTTTTGCCCGATCGGGCGGCCAAAGACCTGTCGTTCTTTGACATAAGCGGTGACGCGGTCCAGGAACCAATAGCCGTCGCCAATGCATTCGGCAGCGATCAAGGTACGCTCGGCATTCAAGCCGTCCAAGATGTACTTGAAGCCCTGGCCTTCTTGCCCAATCAAGTGCTCAGCCGGTATCTCCAGGTTGTCAAAAAACAATTCATTGGTCTCGTGGTTGACCATGTTGGCAATCGGTTGCACCCGCATGCCCGACTGTTCGGCTTGGCGCAGATCAACCATGAAGATGGACATGCCTTCGCTCTTTTTAGCCACCTCCGCCAAAGGCGTGGTGCGCGCCAGCAAAATCATCCAGTCAGAGTGCTGCACCCTTGAAATCCACACTTTTTGGCCGTTGACGACATACCGGTCGCCACGCTTGACCGCGGTGGTTTTGATCTTGGTGGTGTCGGTCCCGGTGCTGGGTTCGGTCACCCCCATCGACTGCAAACGCCATTCACCGCTGGCAATCTTGGGCAGATACAGGTTTTTTTGGGCCTCCGACCCGTGACGCAACAAGGTGCCCATGTTGTACATCTGGCCGTGGCAGGCGCCAGAGTTGCCGCCAGCGCGGTTGATCTCTTCCATGATCACCGACGCCTCGGCCAAACCCAAGCCTGAGCCACCATAGGCCTGGGGAATGAGCGCGGCCAACCAACCAGCTTGGGTCAGCGCGTCGACAAAGGCCTCGGGGTAGCCGCGTTGCGCATCGATCTGCCGGTGATAGGTGTCTGGAAACTGCGCGCACAGGTCGCGCACCGCTTCTCGGATCTCTTGGTAGGCGTCTGGTGCTTGCGGAATCATCTTGGTCAGGTTCGGTGGCGCGTCAAAAAGTACCCGGGTATGCACCGCCATCGATCAAGATGTTTTGTCCCGTGATGAAGCTGGCATGCTGACTGCACAAAAACGCACAGGTGTTGCCAAATTCGTCCGGGTGACCAAAACGTTGGGCTGGGGCAGACTTTTGACGGGCTTGGATCAATGCCTCTATGGGCTGTCCGGTTTTCTTGGCCAAACCTTCAAAGGTCACCCGCAAGCGGTCGGTATTGAACGCGCCAGGCAAGAGGTTGTTGATGGTCACATTGCGCGAAGCGATTTGGCTGTTGCGTGCGGCACCCGCCACAAAGCCGGTCAAGCCACTGCGCGCGCCATTGGACAAACCCAGGATATCGATCGGTGCTTTGACCGCACTCGAGGTGATGTTGACGATACGGCCAAAGCCACGCTGGGCCATGCCATCCACCGTGGCCTTGATCAGCTCGATCGGGGTCAACATGTTGGCGTCCACCGCCTGGATCCAATCACCACGACCCCACTCCCTGAAGTCGCCGGTGGGTGGGCCACCCGCATTGGTCACCACGATGTCAAAGTCTTTGCCCGGACCGCCTGCCACCGACCAGATGGCGGCCCGGCCGGCCTCGGTGGTGATGTCTTGCGCCACGGTCAAGACGGTCACACCCAGCGCGCGCAATGCAGCGGCCGAGGCTTCCAGCGCCTGCGAACCACGCGACACCATCACCAAATGGACACCGGCTTGCGCCAACGCCTTGGCACAACCCAGGCCCAGGCCTTTGCTCGCGCCGCCCACCAGAGCCCATTTGCCTTTGATCCCCAAATCCATCTTTCTTGCTCCTGCCTTTGCATGGTGTTTCAGCATAGCCTATCGCCCGGGTCGTGAAGGAGACAGGCTTTGCCTGCCAAGGACCCTTCAGGCTTTGAAAACCTTGAAGTGCAGCCGCCGGGTGAACCACCACACCACAGCAGCAATCACAGGGACAGCCCAAGCGGTCACAAAACTGGGGTCTTGTATCCATCCTTTGGCCTCCAAGCCTTGGGAGATGTAGTGGATCAAGCCGGTGATGTAGTAAGTGATGGCCGCCACAGACAAACCCTCGACCGTCGATTGCAGTTTCAATTGCATGCCTTGGCGACGGTTCATGGCGGTCAGCAAGGCCTGGTTGCTTTGCTCTTGCTGGAAATCCACTCGGGTGCGCAGCAGACTGCTCATGCGGGAGACCCTTTCGGACAAAGCCGTCTGGCGACGCGCCACCCAATCACAGGTGCTGCGCGCAGGTGTCAGTCGCCGGTCCATGAACTCGCCAATCGACTGGAAACCTGGGATGCGGTTTTCTCGGATGTCTTGGATGCGCCGGTCCACCAATTCAAAATAGGCCCGGCTGGCTGAAAAGCGTGAATGCTGGGCCGCGTAGTCGCTCTCGACCTGGCCTGCCAAACGGGTCAATCGGTCTAACAAGACGGCTTCCTCTTCATGATGCGCACTGCGAATGGCCTGCGCCAGATCGGCCAACTCATGTTCGGCCAAGGCGAGGTCGGAGGCGGCAGCCCGCGCCATGGGCAAGCCCAACAGGGCCATCATGCGGTAGGTTTCAATTTCCAACAAGCGCTGAACCAAGCGACCGAGGCGCCGGCGCGACAAGTTGCCCACCCGCAGCAGCATGCGGGAACAACCATCTGGACCGATTTGAAAGTCAGTGTGCAAGGTGGCTTCCCCATCGGCCAATTGGCATGCCACCAAACTGTCTTCGCGAAACTGTTGGTGCAACTCTTGACGGTCCTGCAAGTTATCCGTGGACTTGGCCCGCAGGTTGACCCGTGCCAGGCATTCGCCAGGCAGGTCTTTGAGCCACTGTTGTGGCAAGGCGTTCAGGGCCAAACCGTATTCATCCATCTTGGGCAGGCCTGGATAGGCGTCCACCATGAAAGTCCAGGTCACAAACTCGGTGTGTAACTCCCAACGCAAACGCCACGGACCAGCATCGACACGCAAGTGGTTGGTGTGGGCATCTGGCACCGGCAGGTGCTTGTCACGCAGCAACTGGGCCAGATGGTCCCGGCTGGCTTGCCGGGCAGCTGCATCGGCCAACATCACCAGGTGGCTGATGGCCAGGGGGGCGGTCATGGGTTCGGGTGGTCGGGCATGCACTTCGTTGTGCAGCGCCTGGCGCAGGGTGTGTTCTTGCATGGTCAATCTCTCAGTCGCCTGTGAATGCTTGTTCTCGCTTGGCTTTGATGGCGGGCAACAACACCAGCAACAGCAACAGCAAGGCCATCGCCAACAAGGCTGCTGACAGCGGTCGGGTGAGAAATACCGACCAATCGCCGCGCGCCAACTTGAGGGCGCGTTTCAAGAACTCCTCCAACATCGGGCCCAAAATAAAGCCCAGCAGCAGCGGGGCAGGCTCACAACCGAGTTTGACAAAGGCATAGCCAACCAAGCCAAAAACCGCCACCAGCGCAATGTCGAAAGTGGCATAGTTGGTGGTGTAGACGCCAATCGCACAAAACAACACGATGGCCGGAAACAGGTAGTGGTAGGGCACCGTCAGCAGTTTGATCCAGACCCCAATCAAGGGCAGGTTCAAAACAATCAACATCAGGTTGCCAATCCACATCGAGACGATCAAGCCCCAGAACAACTCCGGATTGACCGTCATCACTTGCGGGCCGGGTTGGATGTTGTGGATGGTCATGGCGCCTACCATCAGCGCCATCACCGCATTCGGTGGGATGCCCAAGGTCAGCAAGGGGATGAAGGAAGTCTGCGCACCTGCGTTGTTGGCCGCTTCAGGTGCGGCCACGCCGCGGATGTTGCCTTGCCCCAATGCAGTCTCATTGGCTTTGAGCTTGATTTTTTTCTCCAAGGTGTAGGCTGCAAAAGCTGCCAGCACCGCCCCGCCCCCGGGCAACACGCCCAAAACCGAACCGAGCGCGGTGCCACGCAGCACAGCCGGGAACATTTGCTTGAAATCCGCCGCGGTCGGCATCAAGCCTTGCACCCTGGCGGTGAACACTTCTCGATCGGTTTCGCTCTTTGCCAGGTTGCTGATGATTTCAGCATAGCCAAACAAGCCCATGGCCACCGCCACAAAACCAATGCCATCTGACAGCTCGGGCATGTTCAAGTTGAATCGGGTGATGCCCGAGTTGACGTCGGTGCCCACCAGACCGAGCAACAAACCCAAAATGATCATGGCAATGGCTTTGAGCAAGGAACCAGACGCCAACACCACCGCCCCCACCAAACCGACCACCATCAAGGCGCAGTACTCCGCTGGGCCAAATGCAAACGACATGTCGGCCAGGGGGGCGGCAAATGCCGCCAACAGCAAGGTGCCCACACAGCCGGCAAAGAAAGAAGCCAAACCTGCCGCAGCCAACGCTGGACCGGCCCGACCTTGCCGCGCCATTTGGTAGCCGTCCAAGGTGGTCACCACCGAAGAGGCTTCGCCTGGCAGATTCACCAAAATCGCCGTGGTTGATCCGCCGTATTGAGCGCCGTAATAAATACCCGCCAACATGATCAATGCCGACTCAGGGGGCAAGGCATAGGTCACTGGCAACAGCATGGCGATGGTTGCCAAGGGCCCAATGCCCGGCAAGACCCCAATCAAGGTACCGAATACGCAACCCAGCAAAGCGTAGAGCAGGTTGACCGGGGTGGCTGCGACCGCAAAGCCGGTGGCAAGATTGGCTAGCAAATCCATGCGCAACTCCGATCAAAAAGCTTCTATGAATGCCGGCCAAACCGGCATTTGCAAATTCAATAAGTCAATGAAGACCAGATAGCTGCCTGACGCCAAAATACTGCCCAAGACCAGCACACGCCGCAGTGTGAATTGGCTCGCGTCTGCAAACAAGGCCACGCCAGTGAGGGCAAAGATCGCGATCACTAAACCAAAAGACGGAAAACCGATGCTGGGCAAACCACCCAGCAAGGCCCCAAACAACAGGTTGGCCCCGAGGATACAAAACAACGGGCGCCAAGCCACCTCACCGATCAAGCCGCCATCAGGGGTCTCGACGACGAGGGAAAAAAACATGATGAAGCCGCCCAGCAGCACCAACACCAAGCCAAGGACCAAGGGGAAATAGCCCGGGCCCATTTGGCTGGCCGAGCCAATGTCGTAGGACATGGCTGAGTTCCACGCAAATGCGGAGCCAGTCACGGTAAACAGCAGTCCGGAGACAAAATCTTTTTGGCTCTTGATTGACACGCTTGCGCTCCCAAAACAAAACTGAAAGGATTGTGACCTATGCGCCCACCGGCTTGAGTACCTTGAGCCACAGGGTGGCAGGCAGCCTCCATTGGGCTTGAATCGCCTCGGCGCGGGCATGCAACAGGTCTCGGTCTGGGCGTTGCGGTTGACGCTGCGCCAGCACCACGGTGTTGCCCTCGCGGGTGGGCTTGAATGCCCAGACCGCATCGATGCCAAAGGCGGTGTTGATCTGGCCCAGACTGCGCTCGAAACTGGAAGCGCGGCCAAACAAATTGACCAGCATGCAACCTTGCTCGGAGAGCAATTGCCGGCAGTTGCCATAAAAACCGGCATCGTCTATGACGGGTGCGGCGGCTTCTTGGTCGTACAAGTCCACATGCAAGACATCGACTTGGCCACGCCAATGCGCATGGGCGGCGACTTCAGCCGCGTCCCCCAAGACGACCGACAGGCGCTCATCATCGGCGGGCAGCTTGAACCAGGTGCGACAAGCCGCTACCACCTGGGGGTTGAGCTCAATGGCCGTGGTGCGCATGCCCAGCACCTGGTGACAGTTTTTCGTGAGTGCGGCCGCGCCCAAGCCCAGCTGCATGGCGTGCAAGTCAGGCACCGCCTCGGATGGCACGAACAACAACCAGGCCTGCATGCGTTGCACATAATCGAGTTCGAGGTCAAAAGGGCGGGTGGTGTCCATCGAACCTTGCACCCATTCGGTCCCCAGATGCAAGTAGCGCACCTTGCCGTGCTCGGACATGTTGACTTGCGGCAAGGTTTGCTTGGTGGCCATGTCGGGATTGTCGCTGGTCACCTCCAGCGTGATCTCAGACCGTGGCGATGGCCAACACCGAACCCACATTGGCACGGGTCGCCAGCGCCACCTCCTCCAGAGACAAGCCGCGCAGATCCGCCAGCACCTGGGCGATGCGCGGCACTTGGTCAGGCGTGTTGCGGCCCTGCGGCATGCCTTGGTCACGCTGGTCGGCGGTCACATACAGCCAATGCGGGGGAATATCGGGGGCATCGGTTTCGAGGACCAAGGCCTCCAAAGGCAATACCGTGGCCAGCAAACGCAGTTGGTTGGAACGCTCAAATGTGAGTGCGCCGCCAAAACCGAGTTTGAAACCCATGCCGATGAACTGCTGGGCTTGCTGCAAGCTGCCATTGAAGGCATGGGCGATGCCACCCTTGACCGGGGTTTGCCTCAGGCCCTTGAGCAACAGGTCGGCGCTGCGGCGCACATGCAAGATCACCGGCAGGTCGTGCAGCTGGGCCAGCTTCAGCTGCGCTTGGTAAAACAGCTGCTGACGCGCCATGTCCAGGCCGGGCACAAAACCGTCTAAGCCGATTTCGCCCACCGCCACGAGACGCGGGTCGACGCGGTGCTGTTGCAGTGCCTCGGCCAAAGTTTGTAAATCGGCCTCGCGGGCCTGCGGCGTGAAAAGCGGATGGATGCCCAGCGCGTAAACGTCGCCGTGCTGGTGCGCCAGTTGCCGCACCGCGTCAAAGTTCGCGGCCTGCACCGCCGGGATGACGCAGGTGTGCACACCCACCGCGCGGGCGGCTTGGCGCACCGCGTCGCGGTCAGGCGCGAATTCGGCGGCGTCCAGGTGACAGTGGCTGTCGATCCAAAGAAATTCATTGGAATCTGACCCTAATTTCCCAATTTCCATGGGTAAATCAAACCAATCGACCTGCCACCAACCGAAGTTGCCGGTCACACTGGGCAGCCAATTGCTCGTCATGGGTCACCACCACGAACGCGGTGCGGTGTAAGCGTGCGAGTTTGAGCATCAATGCAAACACACCGTCAGCGGTGGCGCGGTCCAAGTTGCCGGTCGGCTCATCGGCCAGCACACACGCAGGCTGGGTCACCAGCGCCCGCGCAATCGCCACCCGCTGACGCTCTCCGCCAGACAGTTCGCTGGGGGTGTGCAACACCCGCGCCTCCAAACCCACCTCGGACAATATCGCCCTGGCTTGTTGCGCGGCCAACGCTTGCGGCATGCGCCGAATCCAAAGCGGCATGGCCACGTTGTCCAATGCGTTGAACTCGGACAACAAATGGTGAAACTGGTAGATGAAACCCAGGTGTTGGTTGCGCAAGCGACCCAAGGCCGTGGCGTCCAAGCCTGCCAAGGGCTGGCCCAGCAATGCCACCTGACCCGTGGTGGGTGTGTCCAAGCCGCCCAGCACGTGCAACAAAGTGCTTTTGCCTGAGCCCGAAGCACCCACTACCGCCAAAGTCTCACCCGCTCGCACCTGCAAATCCACGTCTTGCAAGACCGTGACATCCAAGTCACCTTCCTGGAACCGGCGACCCAACCCTTGTGCACTCATCACGACATCACTCATG
Source organism: Bordetella parapertussis (assembly GCA_945873925.1). Lineage (GTDB taxonomy): Bacteria > Pseudomonadota > Gammaproteobacteria > Burkholderiales > Burkholderiaceae_C > Limnohabitans. The sequence goes on along the minus strand of CAMCES010000003.1, from coordinate 11,938 downwards.
GCGCAATGCCTCCGCGGGGTCAACCCGGCTGGCGCGCCAACTGGGATAGAGCGTGGCCACCAAGGCCAACACCAAGGCAATCACCACCACCGGTCCGATGTCCGCCCATTGAGGGTCACTCGGCATGCGGCTGATCAGGTAGATGTCTTGGGGCAAAAAACTCGCACCCAAAGCGTTTTCAATCGCCGGAACGATGCTGCCAATATTGAACGCCACCAACAGCCCCAGGGCCAAGCCCGAGAGGGTGCCGATCACACCCACCAGCGCGCCTTGCACCACAAAAATGCCCATGATGCTGGCCGGGCTCGCGCCCAAGGTGCGCAGGATCGCGATGTCAGCCCGCTTGTCAGTCACCGTCATCACCAAGGTGCTCACGAGATTGAAGGCGGCCACCGCCACGATCAAGGTGAGGATGATGAACATCATGCGTTTTTCAATTTGCACCGCGGCAAACCAGGTGCGGTTGGCGCGGGTCCAGTCCCGCACCGTCACATCCTCACCCAACACCGGGATGAGTTGATTGGCCACGTCCCGCGCCAACTGCGCGTCTTGCAGTTTGACCCGAAGACCATTGGGACCCGACAAGCGGAAGATGCGTTGCGCATCCTCGATATGCAGCAAAGCCAACGAGGCATCGTATTCATAGTGTCCCGAGTCGAGCAAGCCGACCACGGTGAGCTGTTTCAACCTGGGCACCACGCCTGCGGGGGTGACCTGCCCGCCGGGCGCAACCAAGGTGACTTGATCAGCCACCTTCACTCCCAAGGCCCGCGCCAACTCGCTGCCCAGCACCACCCCAAACGCGCCAGGCTGCAGCTGTGCCAACACCTGCGCTGGCATGGCGGCAACGGTATCCGTGACCAAGCCTTCTTGCAACGGGTCAATGCCGCGCGCGATCGCGCCGCGCATGTCCTCGCCCCGGGCCAGCAGAACCTGAGACAAGACAAAAGGCGCGCTGGCCAAGACCTGCGAATGCCGCGCCAGTTTTTGCTGTAACAAGGCTGGCGAATCCAGCTCGGCTTGGGCATAGGCCAAGACCTCGATATGAGAGAGCACACCGAGCATGCGGTCGCGCACTTCTTTTTGGAAACCGTTCATCACGCTCAACACGATGATCAAAGCCGCCACCCCCAGCGCGATGCCCAGCATGGATACCGAAGAGATGAATGAAATGAAACGGTTGCGACGCGCTGCACGGCCAGCGCGTGTGTAGCGCCAGCCCAGCAACAGTTCAAAGGGCATGCGTGAGGGATTCATTGCATGCAGATTGTGGCATCTTGCACAATCTGACCATGTCTTTGCCTTTACCGCCTGTCACCATCATTGCTGCGGCTTTGCTGCCCGAGGGCCTCGAGCAAGCCAGTGCCGCTGAACGGCAGGTCTGGCAATCCGCATTGCCCAGCCTGCAGTCCTCGCCTGCGGCACGGGCCATGGCGCAATGCCAGTTGCTGGCCCGGCGGACGCAGTCTGCAACCGCTTGGAATGCCGCCCATGAACACGCCTTGGCCCAGGCCCTGGGTTGGCCCAACCCGGATGGCTTGCTGCCCTTGGCCGCGCATGCGGCGCAAGCGCGCGGACTGACCTGTCCGAGCGACCACGGCTGGGCCTTCATTGACCTGGTGCATTGGGCAATTCAGCAAGGCCAGGTGCATCTGCTTCCCCCAGGACCGATCAGCCCTGCCGAAGACCAAGCGGTGCGCCAAGCGATCATCCCCTATGCCTTGGAAGACGGCATCCAACTTTTACAGGACAAGCCAGGACGCTGGTTGGCCCATGCCCGGCATTTCAAGCAACTGCCCAGCGTGTCGCTGGACCAGTTGATCGGGCGCAATGTGGCGCATTGGTTGCAAACCGATGAAATGGGGCAGCAATCGCCAGCACAACGCTTGCTGCGTCGCCTGCAAAACGAAATGCAAATGCTGCTCTACCAGCACCCGGTCAATGACCAACGCAAGACAAGCCTCAACTCCTTTGTCTGGAGCGGCACTGGCGATTTGCCCGCCATCAGCAGCCAGCCCGAGGTGCAGATTTACACCGATTTGCTGATTCATAGGGTTGCGCAAGACCCACAGGCCTGGGGTATGGCGTGGCAAGGCTTGGCCCAAGAAGTGATCGGCCCGGCATTGGCCGCAGGCCACACCCTGGTGTTGTGTGGTGAACAACGCCAAAGCGTCTTGCAAACTGGTTCTCGCACTTGGTGGCGACGCTGGCTGCCGCTTCAAGACTTGCACCGGGTGCTCGCATGAAACTGTTGCCCCGTGATGTGCCGCCACGCGCGGCTTGGGCGCTGGCGCAAAGCGGCGTGCATCCGCTGCTGGCCCGTTTGTTCGCGGGACGAGGCGTGCACGAACCGCATGAACTCGACACCAGCTTGGCGCGTTTGTTGCCGCCCGCTGGCATGAAAGGGATCGATGCCGCCGCCGGCTTGTTGGCCGATGCGATCGCGGCTGACCAACACCTGTGCATCGTCGCCGATTACGACTGCGACGGCGCCACCGCCTGTGCTGTGGCTTTGCGCGGCCTGGCCTTGCTGGGGGCGCGTTGCGTGGATTTCATCGTGCCCGACCGCGTGGTCGATGGCTATGGCTTGACGCCCAGCATTGCGCAACGGGTGCATGCCACGGGCGCGCAGGTCTTGATCACGGTCGACAACGGCATCGCCAGTGTGGAAGGGGTGGCCGCCGCGCAAGCCTTGGGCTTGCGAGTGCTGGTGACCGATCACCATTTGCCTGGGACCATCCTGCCGCTGGCTGATGCCTTGGTCAACCCCAACCAACCCGGCTGCAACTTTGCCAGCAAACACATGGCGGGCGTAGGCGTCATGTTTTATGTGTTGCTGGCCTTGCGCGCTGAGTTGAGGCAGCGCGGCGTTTTCACCCAATCCATCGAACCCAAACTCGACAACCTGCTGCCATTGGTGGCTTTGGGCACGGTGGCCGATGTGGTCAAGCTCGATGCCAATAACCGGCGCTTGGTGGCACAAGGCCTAGCGCGCATGCGCAAAGGCCTGCTGCCCCCTGGCTTAGGCGCCTTGTTTCAAGTGGCTGGGCGCGACGCCGCCCGCGCCAGCAGCCAAGACATGGGTTTTGCGATCGGGCCTCGCATCAACGCGGCCGGGCGTTTATCGGACATGACCTTGGGCATCGAGTGCTTGCGCACCGATGACCCGGCGCTGGGTCTGCGCTTGGCCGAGCAGCTCGATTTGATCAACCGTGAACGCCGCAGCTTGGAAGGCGACATGCGCGAGCAAGCGCTGCTGCTGGCCGAATCGCTGCTCGACACCGAGGATGAACCGCCACCGGCTTTGTGTGTGTTTGACGATGCCTTTCACGAGGGGGTGGTGGGCATCGTGGCCGCACGCCTCAAAGACCTGCACTACCGACCTTGCTTTGTGTTTGCCGCCAGCGAGTCCGAGGGCAAAGCGGTGTTGAAAGGCTCGGGCCGCTCGATCCCCGGTTTTCATTTGCGCGACGCCTTGGACGCGGTGGTCAAAACACACCCAGGCTTGCTGCTGCGCTTTGGCGGTCATGCGATGGCCGCAGGTTGCACCTTGCGCGAAGAAGATCTCGCCACTTTTGAGATGGCTTTGCAACAGGTTGCCCAGCAGTGGCTGTCACCGGCCACCTTGGCGCAATCCCTGGAAACCGACGGCAGCCTGGACCCGCAGTTCATGCGCCCTGACATCGTGCTGGAAATTCACAAACACGTCTGGGGGCAGGGGTTTGCGCCACCGGTGTTCCAAGACCAGGTCACGGTGGTCAGCCAGCGTATCGTTGGCGAGAAGCACCTGTCCTTGAAACTGCAATTACACGGCCAAGCCATCGACGGCATTTGGTTTGGCCGCACCGAGCCCCTGCCTGCGCAGGCCCTGTTGGCCTACCGGCTCGACATCAACACCTGGCAAGGGCGGGATAAGCTGCAATTGCATATCGAAACCATGCCAGCGGGATAAGATAACAAAGTGAATATCCTCAACGCCGACCTGCATTGCCACTCTGTCATCTCTGATGGCACCCTCACCCCCGAGGAGTTGGCGCTGCGCGCCCACAGCAACGGCGTGCAACTGTGGTCGCTCACCGACCACGATGAAATCGGCGGTCAAGCGCGCGCCGCCCACGCGGCCAAAGCGCTGGGCATGTCTTACCTGAGTGGCACCGAAATTTCCGTGTCTTTCGCCGGCCACACGGTGCACATTGTTGGGCTGGGCTTTGACATCCACGACGCCCGGATGCAAGACGGCTTGCGCGGCACACGCGGCGGACGACACGCCCGTGCGCAAGACATGGCCGCTGGTTTGGCCAAGGTAGGTATCCGCGGCAGCTTTGAAGGTGCGCTGCAATACGCAGGCAACCCTGACCTGATTTCCCGCACCCACTTTGCCCGGTTTTTGGTGGAAACAGGCGTTTGCAAAGACACCCACGAGGTGTTTCGCCGTTTCTTGACCGAAGGCAAACCTGGCTTTGTGGAACACCGCTGGGCCCAGTTGAAAGACGCGGTCCACTGGATTCGCGATGGCGGCGGCATGGCGGTCATCGCCCACCCGGCCCGCTACGCTTTCACGCCCAACGAGGAGTACGCCTTGTTCACTGATTTCAAGGCGCATGGCGGGCAAGCCGTCGAGGTGGTCACCGGCAGCCACTCTGCCGCTGAAGCTGTGGAATACGCCGGTATGGCACGTGAGTTTGGTTTGGCCGCGTCGCGCGGCAGCGATTTCCACAGCCCCGAGGAAAGCCACACCGACTTGGGCGCCTTGCCTTGGCTGCCCGGCGACCTGAACCCGGTCTGGGAGTTGTTGCAAGACCGAATCCAATAGCGCTTGCCCATGGCCCAATGGCTGCAAGTACACCCTGACAACCCGCAAGCACGCTTGCTCAAACAAGCTGTGGCTTTGCTGCAGCAGGGCAAGGTCTTGGCAGTCCCCACCGATTCGAGTTACGCCTTGGTCTGTCACCTGGACGATAAATCCGCGATCGACCAGTTGCGCCGTATCCGTGGCGTAGACGAGCGACACCACTTGACCTTGTTGTGCCGTGATTTGAGCCAATTGGGTGTGTATGCCAAGGTCGACAACCGTCAATACCGTTTGCTCAAAGCCTGCACACCCGGTGCTTACACCTTCATTTTGGAGGCCACCAAAGAGGTACCCAGGCGTGTGGCCCATCCGCAGCGAAAAACCATTGGTCTGCGGGTGCCCGCACACAACCCTCTTCAGCAACTGCTGGAGTTGCATGGTTCCCCCCTGCTGGCCACCACCTTGATTCCTGTCAATGAAACCCTGGCCTTGAACGATGCCTGGGATATCCGCGAGCGCTACGAGCACCAACTCGCGGCGGTGGTCGACGCCGGCGCCTGCCGCGGTCAGTCAAGCACCGTGGCGGACTTGACGCCCATGGGCACAGGCGGCCCCCCCTTTTTGGTGCGCGCTGGTGCCGGTGATGTAACGCTTTTGGGCTTATAAATCATGTGTTTCCATCTATTTCAAACTATTGCGACCCCCTTCCCCCAGGAAATTGCTTACAAAGTCCTTCTTATTTCCCCTCAAATTTAACAAGTTTGATGAGACAATGAACCGGTGATTTCCAATGAATTAATCCAAACGATTGCCTCCCATGCACTGCCAGTGCTACTGGCCATCACAATGCATGAGGCGGCCCATGGCTACGTCGCCAAGCGCCTGGGCGACAACACCGCTTGGCTTTTGGGCCGGGTCACCCTCAATCCCTTCCCGCACATCGACCTGGTGGGCACCATCCTCATGCCGTTGGTGCTGTATGTGGCCACCTCTGGCCAGTTTTTGTTTGGCTATGCCAAACCGGTTCCTGTCGATTTCAACCGCCTGCACCACCCAAAGCGGGACATGGTCTGGGTCGCGTTGGCCGGACCCGCCAGCAATTTCCTGCAAGCCTTGGTGTGGGCAGCCATGCTGTATCTCATGTCCGGTGTGGGCACAGAGGAGCGTTTTTTCATCGACATGGCACAAGCGGGCGTGTTAGTTAACCTGGTGATGTTTGCCTTCAATTTATTTCCCTTGCCACCCTTGGATGGCGGGCGCGTGTTGGTCGGCTTGCTGCCTTGGCGCATGGCGGTCGTTTTTTCGCATGTGGAACGCTATGGCTTTTTCATCGTGATGGGTTTGATATTGCTGGGCATCGTCAACAGCCTGTGGATGCGGCCCATCATGGGCGTATCGATGCAGGCCATCCAGTGGACCTTGCAACCCTTGGCTGCCGTTTTACAACTGTCCCCACCATGAGCGAACGGGTACTCTCCGGCATGCGCCCCACTGGCGCGCTTCACCTGGGCCACTACCACGGTGCCCTGAAGAACTGGGTGCGCCTGCAATCCCAGATGCCTTGCTTTTATTTCGTCGCCGATTGGCATGCCCTGACCACCCATTACGAAAGCCGCGAGGTGATCGAAAAGAATGTTTACGAGATGGTGATCGACTGGTTGGCCGCGGGTTTGGACCCGAACCAATGCACGATTTTTTTGCAAAGCCGTATCCCTGAACATGCCGAGTTGTTCACGCTCTTGGCCATGGGCACGCCTTTGAGTTGGCTCGAGCGCGTACCCACTTACAAAGACCAGATGGAAAAGCTCAAGGACAAGGACTTGACCACCTACGGTTTCTTGGGTTATCCCTTGCTGCAAGCCGCCGACATCCTGATTTACAAGGCAAAACATGTGCCGGTCGGTGAAGACCAAGCCAGCCATGTCGAGTTGACCCGCGAAACCGCACGTCGCTTTAACCATTTGTACGGACGCGAACCCAACTTTGACGTCTTGGTGCAGGACTGCTTGGCCAAGCTGCCCAAAGACAGCGTCAAACGCTTTGAAAAATCCCGCAAACAGTTTCAAGAAACCGGTGACGCCAAAGCGCTAGAAGGCGCGATGGGCTTCTTGAAAACCGCGCCCGAATTGAGTGACAGCGACCGTGAGCGTTTGGAAGGCTATTTCAAAGGCACGGGCAAAGCGGTGCTGACCGAGCCCCATGCCTTGCTGACCCAAGCCAGCAAATTGCCGGGCTTGGATGGTGCCAAGATGAGCAAAAGCTACAACAACGCGATTGCCATGCGCGAAGACAAAGCCAACATCGAGACCAAGGTCAGGCGCATGCCCACCGACCCGGCCCGGGTCAAGCGCACCGATGCAGGCAACCCCGACCACTGCCCGGTCTGGCAATTCCATTTGGTCTACTCACCTCCCACCACCCAAACATGGGTGAAAACCGAATGCACCCGAGCAGGCATTGGCTGCTTGGAATGCAAGCAGCCGATCATCGATGCCATCGTGGCTGAGCAAGCGCCCATGCTGGCAAGAGCTGAACCTTTTGTTTCCAATCCTCGACTTGTTCGTGATATCGTAGACGCTGGCACGCAGCGTGCGCGGGCCACGGCGCAAGAGACCATGCGCGAAGTGCGCGAGGCCATGGGCCTGAATTATTGACACCGGAGAAATCACAATGAGCTTGTATGTAATCGATGATCACCCCATGGTTCGCCAAATGATTGGCATGTTGCTGCGCCGTTTGCGCCCCTCTTCCAAGGTGGTTGAGTTAGAAAAATTCAGCGAACTCCAAGCCGCACTCATCAAAAACGGTGAGCCTGAGTTGTTTGTCCTCGATTTGCTGCTGCCCGGGGTCAAAGGCGCCACCGCCATCTCTGACGTGAAAAAAATGTACCCCGAGATCCCCCTGGTGGTGCTGTCCGCCATGCCGTCTGGCGAAGCGCGGGACGCTTGCCTGGAAGCAGGGGCCGACCTCTATATCGAGAAGTCCACTGATACCGCTGAAATTTCTCAGGCCATCCACGACATCATGAAGTCGGAAGATGACGATGCCGATGCAGATGCCGTGGTGATCGGCGACATCAAATTGTCCAAACGCCAAAAACAACTCATCCTCATGCTTGACCGTGGCTTGTCCAACCGCGACATCGCCGCCGAACTCAGCATCAGCGAACACACGGTCAAGGTGCACCTGTGGCGATTGTTCCGCCGCTTGGGCGTGAAAAGCCGCACCCAAACCCTGCACTTTGCCCGCACACATGGGTTGTTGATGGGCTGATCAACCCCCAGTGGTGATCTTGCGTCCGTTCAAGCTCTGTACCGGACGGGCGTTGAGCTTGAAGGGGAACTTAGCTACCTGCGCCTTGGAGAGCTCGACCGGTGCTTTCAATATATAAAACTGAACGCCTTCGGTGCACGGCGGTGTGGTGAGCGAGCCCTCGTAGTTGTAAAAGCCCAACTCCTTGGGCAACATGCTGCCAGGGTTGAAAGCCACCTTGGCAGGCATATACTCCTCGCCCTCTTTGGGTGGCAAGTTGGCCCACAAGGTCTTGATGGCTGCGCTTTCCTTGCCTTCGTTGAGCAAGACACCGATCACCGCCAGTTTGCCGTCTTTGCTCTTGTGCACAAAGTGCGCCACCATGGCTGCATTCTTGCCATCGACCTGCTCTTCTGAGGGGCGGTGGAAGTGAAATTGCAATAAATCGAAACTCTCTTTGCCAATGGTCAGGGTGCTGCCTGGCTCGAAATTGACTTGGATCGTGTGGCCGTTGTTGATGATCTTGAGCGGACCTTCTTTGTAGTCCACGGTCAAGCTGTCTTTGGATTTCTCGAAAGGACCGACGATATTCAAAGGCGACTGTTTTTTGCCTTTGCCACAAACAGGGAAGTTGTCGCCCCAGTGCTCAGGGCCGTTGTCGCCCTCATAGCCCCAGTGCACATCATGCGCTTTGCCGTCTTTGTTCGCATGGTCGTCTTTTTTGACAGGGCTGTCGGCTGCTTTGTCGGCGGTTGCATTGGCGGACTTTTTGCAATCCGACAGCACGGTGACTTTTTGACCCGCTGCAGCCAAGGCGTTTTGAGCAGCGCACACGGTTTGCAAGCGGTTGCTCCATTCAGCCATTTCCAGGGCTTTTTGAAACGCTGCAATGGTTGTCTCGTCTTGCGCGCCTTTGGTCAGCAAACGCAAAGAAGCCAAACCGACTTGCCTCTCAGCGGTCAGGGTTTTTTGTGATTTGTAAATCGTCTCCATATCCTGCAACACCACGCCATTGGTGAAGGCGGCCTTGAGGGCATCGAGCTCATAAGTGGCGGTATTGGGAATGTCAGCCGCAGGCTCGGCTGGCACTGGGGGTTCTTGCTCGGATTTCTCCAAAGCCGCCTTGGCTTCATCCAGTTGCTCGGTCAATTCGGTCACTTCTCCTGCCAAATTCTTTTTGGCTGAATAGTTCAAATAGGCCAAGGTGGCTGTCGCGATCAAACAGATGCCCAGCAAGACTTCCAATATTGTTCGTAGGTGTTTTTTCATGGCTGATCTGAATCAAGTAAGGGGTGAGCAGGTGCGCTGGCCGTCCTCGCCCAGCAATGTGTCTGATGGTATCGGCTCGAACCAGCCCACTCTTGAGTGAGGCGGTGTGTAGAGAGAGCTTTTATATTCATTTTTAAGCTTGTGTCGGATGAAAACTGCATTTATAAACCTGTCACCGATCTTCAGCCTCTGACAAACAAGGTGACCAATGGCTCTTCACCCAGTTGCCGGCTCCAGTGGCCGTGCAGCTGCGGATCGAAAACAGCACCCTCGGGCAACAAGTCAGCGGAATAAAAATGCTGACCGGCTGAAAACACCTTGCCACTGCCGTCTTGCAACCCGATTTGCATTTGCCCTTGCAGGATGAACACCCACTGGGCATGGCTGCTGACGTGGAAGTCACTGCGAAAACCCACTGGGCTGTGGCGCAATTGCATGCCTTGTGTGGGCATGAGCTCGCTCAAGCGGGCTTGGGGAGTGCCTTCATCCAAGGCCAAAGGCTCTTCTCGAAAGCGGGCGCGGCCATCGGTGTCGGTGAACAACACGGTCAAGGTCAATGTTTGCATGCGCTGATGATAAAGCGCTCGGTACAATCTGCCTTCCTACAACAGCCTCTGGATCTAAACCATGAAACGCTGCACACACCAGGCTCAGGCATGAGCCGCAAAGTCTTCATCAAAACCTTCGGTTGCCAAATGAACGAGTACGACTCGGACAAGATGGCCGACGTGCTGAGCGCGGCCCAAGGTTACCAACAAACGCAAGACATTGACGAGGCCGACTTGGTCGTCTTCAACACCTGCTCGGTGCGCGAAAAAGCCCAAGAAAAAGTCTTCTCCGACCTGGGACGCGTGAAACACCTCAAGCAAAAAGGCGTGCAAATCGCCGTGGGCGGTTGTGTGGCCAGCCAAGAAGGCGAGGCCATCATTGCCCGCGCGCCCTATGTGGATGTCGTGTTTGGACCGCAAACCCTGCACCGCCTGCCCGAGTTACTCAACCAGCGTCGCGATCTGAAAAAGCCACAAGTCGATATCAGCTTCCCCGAGATCGAAAAATTCGACCACCTGCCGCCTGCCCGGGTGGAAGGCGCGTCTGCCTTTGTCTCGATCATGGAAGGCTGCTCCAAGTACTGTAGCTATTGCGTGGTGCCTTACACCCGTGGCGAAGAAATCAACCGCCCCTTGGACGATGTGCTGACCGAGGTGGCGGGGCTCACGGCCCAAGGCGTGAAAGAAATCACCTTGCTCGGCCAAAACGTCAACGCCTATCGCGGCCGCATGGGTGATACCGCAGAGATCGCCGACTTTGCTTTGCTGATCGAGTACATGGCTGAGATCCCGGGCATTGAGCGCATCCGCTACACCACCAGCCACCCCAATGAATTCACGCAGCGACTGATCGATGTCTATGCCAAGGTACCGCAGTTGGTGAGCCATTTGCACCTGCCTGTGCAGCACGGCAGCGACCGCATTTTGATGGCCATGAAACGCGGCTACACCGCCATGGAATACAAGAGCACGATCCGCAAGCTGCGTGCGGTGCGCCCCGACATTTCCATGAGCTCGGATTTCATCGTCGGCTTTCCTGGCGAAACCGAGGAAGACTTCGACAAGCTGATGAAGCTGATCACCGACATTGGCTTTGATGCGTCTTTCAGTTTCATCTTCAGCCCCCGACCAGGCACGCCCGCTGCCAATTTGCCTGACGGCACACCGCACGAAGTGAAATTACGCCGTTTGCAACACCTGCAAGCCACGGTCGAGGACAACGTGCGCCGCATCAGCGAAAGCCGTGTGGGCACGGTTCAGCAGATTTTGGTGGAAGGGGCATCACGCAAAAGTGCAGCCGAGCTGATGGGGCGCACCGAATGCAACCGCATCGTCAATTTCCCGGCAGGCCCGCTGGGTCAGCGTTTGGTGGGACAGATGCTGAATGTGCGCATCACCGAAGCGCTGCCCCACTCCTTGCGCGGGGAAGTGTTGGTGGCTTGAGGCGTCAGCGGGGCATGCCTGGGAAGCCACCGCCCATGCCCGCAATGCCTTTCATGCCGCCGAGTTTTTTCATCATCTTCATCAAGCCGCCGCCGCGCATTTTTTTCATCATGTCTTGCATTTGGCCGAATTCATTCAGCAGTCGGTTGACGTCTTGCACCTGAACGCCAGCCCCAGCGGCGATGCGGCGTTTGCGGGTGGCTTTGATGAGGTCGGGTTTGCTGCGCTCTTTGGGCGTCATGCTGTGGATGATGCCTTGCTTGCGGAGGATGTCTTTTTCGGCTTTGTCAAAGTCCACCGCACCCGCCTTGGCAGTGAGTTGGCTGGGGAGTTTGTCCATCAAACTCGACAAGCCACCCATTTGCTTCATTTGCTGGATTTGCGCCAAAAAATCGTTGAGGTCAAAGCCGTCGCCGCTTTTCATTTTGGCGGCCATTTTTTGCGCGGCTTCGACATCGATGTTGGCAGTGACCTGCTCGACCAAAGCCACGATATCGCCCATGCCCAAAATGCGACCCGCATGACGCTCGGCGTCAAAGGCTTCTAGGCCATCGATTTTTTCGCTGGTACCGGCAAACTTGATGGGCACACCTGTGATTTGCCGCACCGACAGCGCCGCACCGCCACGTGAATC
>CAMCES010000002.1 GCA_945873925.1 Bordetella parapertussis | reverse complement strand
CGTGGCGTCACCTTCAAACGGGGTGTTGCGCAGTTCTTCGATGAAGATGGCGTCTGCTCTGCGCAGCAAATCGGCGTATTCTTTTTTCACCTCACCCAAAATCCGCACACCCAAACCTGGGCCGGGGAAAGGATGGCGGTAGACCATGTTGTGTGGCAAGCCCAAGGCAACGCCCAATTCACGCACTTCGTCTTTGAACAAATCGCGCAACGGCTCGAGCAATTTCAAACCGAGCTGCTCGGGCAAACCACCCACGTTGTGATGACTTTTGATGGTGACGGCTTTCTTGGTTTTGCCACCACCGCTTTCAATCACATCCGGGTAGATCGTCCCTTGCGCCAAGAAGCTGACACCTTGGTGGCCACCGCCACCGGCTTTGAGTTTGGCGGCTTCTTGCTTGAACACGGTGACGAATTCAGCGCCAATGATTTTGCGTTTCGCTTCCGGATCGGCCACGCCGGCGAGCTTGCCTAAAAACAAATCGCTGGCATCGACACGGATGACACGCGCATGCAACTTGCCTGCAAACATCTCCATCACCATGTCGCCTTCATTCAAGCGCAGCAAGCCGTGATCGACAAACACGCAAGTGAGTTGGTCGCCGATCGCCCGGTGAATCAGCGCAGCGGCCACCGAGGAGTCCACACCGCCTGACAAGCCCAATATCACCTGTTCATTTCCCACTTGCTCGCGGATTCGCGCCACCGCCTCGTCTACGTGGTTGCGCATGACCCAATCGGGAGAAGCTTGGCAAATGCCCAGCACAAAGCGGTTGAGCAAAGCGCGGCCTTGCAAGGTGTGGGTGACTTCAGGATGAAATTGCACGCCGTAAAAATGCCGAGCTTGATCGGCCATGCCCGCGATCGGGCAACCCTCGGTACTGGCCATCAGCTTGAAGCCAGGCGGCAATTCAGTCACTTTGTCGCCATGGCTCATCCAGACCTTGAGCATGCCGTGGCCTTCAGGTGTGCTGAAGTCTTCGATGTCTTGGAGCAAATCGGTGTGACCCCTGGCGCGCACCTCTGCGTAGCCAAATTCGCGTGTCTGACCTGCTTCGACCTTGCCACCGAGTTGCTGCGCCATGGTTTGCATGCCATAACAAATACCCAGAACCGGCAAACCCAACTCGAACACCGCGTCCGGCGCGCGGTCATCCACCTCGTAAACGCTGGCGTGGCTGCCCGACAAGATGATGCCCTTGAGACGGTGGTCTTTGGCATAGGCTTGAATCCAGTCGTCAGTCACGTCGCAAGGATGGACTTCGCAGTACACATGCGCTTCGCGAACACGCCTGGCAATCAGTTGGGTGACCTGCGAGCCGAAATCAAGAATCAAGAGGGTGTCGTGGGACATGGTCTTCGCCTGCGAACAAGCGCGGTAAGGGCTTATTCAGCGCGGTAATTCGGGGCTTCTTTGGTGATCTGTACGTCGTGCACATGGCTTTCGCGCATGCCAGCCGCAGAGATCTCGACAAACTCGGCTTGCTGACGCATCTCTTCAATCGTGGCGCAACCGCAATAGCCCATGGAGGCGCGCACGCCACCTGCCATCTGGTAGATGATGCTGACCATCGAGCCTTTGTAAGGGACTCTGCCTTCAATGCCTTCAGGTACCAGCTTGTCCGCGTTTGGGTTGCCGGTGGTGGCCTCTTGAAAATAGCGGTCGGCACTGCCTTGTTGCATGGCGCCGATGGATCCCATGCCTCGGTAGCTTTTGTAACTGCGGCCTTGGTACAAAATCACTTCGCCAGGCGCTTCCTCGGTACCGGCGAACATGCCACCCATCATCACACTGGATGCGCCTGCAGCAATCGCTTTGGCGATGTCGCCGCTGTAGCGGATGCCGCCGTCAGCAATCAAAGGAATGCCAGAACCTTGCAAAGCCGTGGCGACGTTGTCGATCGCAGTGATTTGGGGCACGCCCACGCCTGCCACGATGCGGGTGGTACAAATCGAGCCGGGGCCAATACCCACTTTCACCGCGTCTGCACCCGCCTCGGCCAAGGCCAAGGCGGCAGCGCCAGTGGCGATGTTGCCGCCCACCACATCGATCTGGGGATAGTTTTGCTTGACCCAGCGTACCCGCTGTATCACACCATGGCTGTGACCGTGAGCGGTGTCCACCACGATCGCGTCCACCCCTGCTTTGACCAGTGCTTCCACGCGCTCTTCGGTACCGGCGCCTACACCCACAGCCGCACCTACGCGCAAGCGACCTGAGGCGTCACGCGCGGCATTGGGAAAACTGGTTTGCTTGGTGATGTCCTTGACCGTGATCAGCCCTTTGAGCTCAAAGGCATCACTGACCACCAACAAGCGTTCGAGTTTGTGTTTGTTGAGCAGGGCTTTGGCTTGCTCGGGGGTGGTGCCTTCGGGGACCGTGATCAAGCGCTCGCGCGGGGTCATGATCTCTTTGACCTGCACGTCATAGCGGGTTTCGAAACGCAAATCTCGCCCGCTGACGATGCCCACCACTTGGCCACCGTCACACACCGGAAAACCCGAGATGCCCAGTTGCTCAGACATGGTCATGACCTGGCGGACCGTGTGTTGCGGGGTGATGACCACCGGATCGAGCAACACGCCACTTTCATAGCGCTTGACCTTGGCAACCTCGGCAGCCTGCTCTTGGGCAGTCAGGTTTTTGTGCACGATGCCCATGCCGCCTTCTTGGGCGATGGCAATCGCCAAGCGGGCTTCGGTGACGGTGTCCATGGCGGCAGAGACCAGGGGCAGGTTCAAGGCGATGCGCCTAGAAAATTGGGTTGAGAGCAGTGTGTCCTTGGGCAGGACTTGAGAAAAGGCGGGGACCAGCAACACATCGTCGAAGGTCAGCGCTTTGCCAAGCAGGCGCATGGGAAATCTCCAAAAGACCGATCATACCGACCCTGCCAGCCCAGCCCCAGGGCGGGCTTGCTAGTCGTTTTCAATAGCCTTGTTTGGCACCGGGTCTACGAGATGCAAACAGACCAGCAGCACGACTGCCCTGCTTTTGAAAACGCTTGCGCCGGGCCACTTTGGGGTCGACCCGCAAGCCTCGCAGCCATTCGATGCGGTCACCTTCCTGCAGCGGCAAATCCGTCTGCACCGGTTTGCCCCAGACCGCCGCCTGCCAATCCTCGGGTTTGGCGTCCTTGAACGGTGTGAACACCTGATGCAGGTATTTCAAGGAGTCCTCAACAGTGGCGCCTGGCTCGGCATGCCACTCGAATTGGTGCAGTTCACGAACACCCCAACCCAGCACCACCAGCACTTTCATCTGGAATAGACCGCTTCTGCGCGCTTGACAAACGCGTCGACCAAGGTGGTGGCGATTTTGTCAAACACCGGACCTACCAGGGCCCCAAGCATGGAATCGAAGCTGTAGGAGAGCTTGAGTTCAACCCGGCAGGCTTGTTCTTGACCCAATGGGATGAAATTCCAGACGCCGTTGAGTTGCTTGAACGGGCCGTCCACCAAATCCAACTGCACCTGCCTTCCAGGCAAATGGCTGTTGGCGGTCGTGAAGCTTTTGTGCAAACCACCAAAGGCCATGCCGATCCGCGCAGTCATGCCGTTTTCGTGTGATTCCACGATCTGCGTTTGGTCACACCAAGGCAAAAACTGCGGATAGGACGCGACATCCACCACCAAATCAAACATTTCTTGGGCGGTAAAACAGATCAATACGGACTTCTCAACGGTTTTCATAGAATGGGTCTTGCGCCGATTTGGCTTCAGGGTCATTGTAAAGACCCGCTTCTTCTCGACTACCTCCTTCATGGCCAGTAAAACTGCACCTCCAACCCGTATTGCGGACAACAAAAAAGCCGCTTTCAACTATTTTTTCGAAGAACGCCTGGAAGCAGGCATGGTGCTCGAGGGTTGGGAGGTCAAGGCAGCACGTGAAGGCAAGGTGCAACTCACCGATGGCTATGTCGTGATTCGCAACGGTGAAATGTTTGTGATCGGCTGCCAAATCAATCCCTTGAAAACCGCGTCCTCCCATGTCAATCCAGATGCGATCCGCTCACGCAAACTCTTGTTGCACAAGGAAGAGATCCGCCGCTTGATCGGCAAGGTTGAGCAAAAAGGCTACACGCTGGTGCCGCTGAACTTACACTGGAAAAACGGGCGTATCAAGTGCGAAATTGCGCTGGCCAAGGGCAAAGCCGAGCACGACAAACGCGACACGATCAAAGACCGTGAAGGCAAGCGCGAGGTGGAACGAGCCATGAAAAACCGCAGTCGCTGAGGCTCAAGTCTCGAGCGTCGCCTGCCCCGCCACCATCACCAGACGCTGCTCACAGCGTTCGCTCAAGGCGCGGTCGTGCGTGACCATGACCAAGGTCGTGCCCAACTCTTGGTTGAGCTCCAACATCAGGCGCATCACGGTTTCGCCAGTTGCATGGTCCAAACTGCCCGTGGGTTCGTCTGCCAGCAGCACATCCGGTTTGACAACAAAGGCGCGCGCCAGAGCCACACGCTGCTGCTCGCCCCCGCTCATCACCTTGGGGTAATGGTTCAATCGCTCGGCCAAGCCAACCCGCACCAGCATTTCACGTGCCAGCGGCTTGGGGTCGGGGTGTCCGGACAATTCCAGAGGCAGCATGACATTCTCCAGAGCCGTCAGCGGCGACAACAGTTGGAAGCTCTGAAACACAAAACCGATGTGCTTGGCGCGCAGCGCAGCCCGCTGGTCTTCGCTGAGCAAGAACAGGTCTTGACCGGCGATGCGCACATTGCCTTTGCTGGGGGTGTCCAAGCCAGCCATGATCGCCAACAAGGTACTTTTGCCAGAACCAGAAGCGCCGACGATGGCCAAGGTTTGTTTGGCCTGCAGGGAGAAATCGATATCGCGGAGAATATCAAGGGTGCCAGTGGCGTCGGTGACTGATTTGAAAATGTGAGAGACCGCTATCAAGGGTGAGGACATGCCGTGCAATCCGTGTTGAAACGCCGAGACTTTAACTTGCAAACGCTGATGGCCTTGCTGCTAGGCACATTGCCCTTGTCAAACCATGCAGCCCATGCCAGCAAATTGCTGGTGGTGGGAGACTCTCTCAGCGCGGAATATGGCATTGCCCGCGGCACCGGCTGGGTAGCTTTGTTGGCTGAGAAACTACAGCGAGAAAAACCCCAATGGCAAGTGATCAATGCCAGTATCAGCGGTGACACGACCTCAGGGGGACTGTCGAGGTTGCCTGCCCTGCTCGCCCAGCACCGTCCCAAGCTGGTGGCGATCGAACTCGGCGGCAACGATGCCTTGCGCGGTTTTTCATTGCAAATGACCCAGGACAATTTGGTTCGCATGATTGAGTCCTGTCAAAAAGCCAAAGCCCGGGTGCTGTTGATTGGCATGCAAGTCCCGCCCAATTACGGTGCGAGCTATGCTGCCGACTTCAGCCAACTGTTTGTGCGTTTGAGCAAAACCCACCAAGTAGCTTTGGTTCCCTTTTTGCTCAAAGGCGTGGCGGATGCCAAAGACCCGACCGCCTTGTTTCAGTCTGACCGGATTCACCCTTTAGCGCAGGCCCATCCGATCATCCTGGGCAATGTCTGGCCGGTCTTGAAGAAGATGCTCTGATGGCTTTGCACGCGTTGACAGCCAATGAGGCCATGCAGCGCATGGCCTTGCCAGCCAACCATCCCCAAGCCTTCAGTTGCATCATCGATGCGCGCAGCGAAGACGAACATGCCCTGGACCACCTGCCTGGCGCATTGAATTGGCCTTCCTTGACCAATACAGAACGCATGCAGGTGGGTACGCTCTACAAACAGTTCAATGCGTTTGAAGCCAACAAAGTCGGTGCGGCATTGGTGGCAGCCAACATCGCCAGACACCTCGAACGCGATGTCATGAAGTTACCGAAGGATTGGCAACCGCTGTTGTACTGTTGGCGAGGTGGCAAGCGCAGCGGCTCTTTGGGCTTGGTGCTCGGCCAAATTGGCTTCAGGGCTTGGTTGATCGAGGGTGGCTACAAGGCCTTTCGCGCTGAGTTGGTGAAAGACATCGCGCAGATCTCATCACGCTTACGGTTTCAAGTGGTCGCCGGAGCCACT
Organism: Bordetella parapertussis; assembly: GCA_945873925.1. GTDB lineage: Bacteria > Pseudomonadota > Gammaproteobacteria > Burkholderiales > Burkholderiaceae_C > Limnohabitans. The sequence goes on along the minus strand of CAMCES010000002.1, from coordinate 84,865 downwards.
GGTTCGGGCAAAACCCGCTTGCTGCATGCCCTGCAACAACAAGGTGCACAGGTGCTCGACCTGGAAGCCCTGGCGCAACACCGCAGTTCTGTGTTGGGACGCATACCCGGTCAAGCCCAACCCAGTCAAAAACATTTCGACATGCGGGTCTGGCACCAACTGCGTCAATTTGACCTGAACCGAACGGTGTTTGTGGAAGCCGAAAGCAAAAAGGTGGGCAATGTCAGCATCCAAGAACAACTGGTGCAAGCCATGCGCAGCAGTCCCTGCATCGACTTGCAGCTGAGCAGTCCTGAACGGGTTGCTTTGTTACTGGAAGACTATGCGTATTTCGCTAACAGCCCTGAAATGTTTTGCCAACGCTTGGGGGTGCTGACTGCACAAAAAGGCAAAGCAGTGATTGGGCATTGGCAAGCACTGGTGCGAGCTGGGCAAACGCCTGCGGTGGTCAAGGCCTTGCTTGAGCAGCACTACGACCCGACCTATGCCAAATCGGTTGAACGCAATTTCAGTCAGTTTGGCCAAGCCCATGTGGCGACATTGCCTGACCGGCAAGCTGCCAGCATGGCTGCTGTTGCTGCTGACTTGCTGAAACGATTTACCTAAAGCAGGGCTTTGTGGAGGGCCTGCGCCAGGTCCGCCACCAGGTCAGCCGGGTCTTCGAGGCCCATGGCCAATCGCACAAAACCGCCTTCAAGCATCTTGGCATCGGCATGCTCGCGCATGGTGTCCAAGTCGTAGGGCACGATCAAGCTGATCGGCCCGCCCCAGCTGTAACCCAACTCGAACAGTTGCAATGCGTTGCAAAAAGCATCAACTTGTTGACGGGTGATTTGGGGTTGAAAGCGCAGGCTCAACAAACTCGCTGCACGTCCTCCGCTGTGCACCAAGCCATCATCGGTTGCATCTGCTGCGCAAAGCCGTCGCCAGTTTGCATGCCCCGGTGCGCTTGGCACAGCCGGGTGCAACACCTGCGCAAATGCAGCTTGCTGCAAACACCAAGCCGCCAGGTGCCGGCAGCATTGGTCTTGTGCGTCATAGCGCAACGCGATGCTGGGCAATGAGCGCAACACCAGCTCCACATCATTCCCAGAGACACCGAATCCAAAGCGCATGTGGCTGAGTTTCAAGGCGGTGGCCAGGTCCTCTCGACAAGTAGTGATGCTGCCCATGAGCACATCGCCACCGCCGCTGGGGTACTTGGTCAAGGCGTGCACACTCATGTCCACGCCGATGCGCTCTGGGCTGCCTGGCATCAAATCGAATGGCTGAAACGCCAGCCCTGCGCCCCATGTGTTGTCCAAGGCCGTGAGCACACGGTGTTGTTGGCAAACCTTCAACAAACCAACGAGGTCGGGAAACTCCAAGGTGACCGAACCCGGTGCTTCCAGCCATACCAGCTTGGTCTTTGCAGACAGACGCTTGGCCAAGTCATCCGAGCGCATCGGATCGTAGTTCTGGTGTGTGATGCCCCAATCGGCCAACTCGGCTTGGACCAGTGTCTTCAGAGGGCCGTAGGCGTTGTCAGGGATCAGCACCTCGCCGCCTTGCTTTAAAAAAGCCAGATTGACCTGGGCCAATGCGGCCAAACCGCTGGGAAACAAAACCGCGTGTTGTGCGCCTTCGAGCTGCGACAAACGCTCTTCGAGCACAAAGGAGGTCGGGGTGCCGTGCAAGCCGTAGGTGTAGCCCGATTTGTCCAGCCACTGGCAGCTGCGCAAGTGCTCGACATCGGTGAAAAAAACCGTTGAGGCTTTGTGAACTGGAAATTGGGGTGACGCAAAGTCACCGGGTGGTTGGTAGCCGTGGTGAATCAGCTCGGTGATCGGCTTCATGCTTCAGATCCGCCACTTCTCCAACAAATTTTCTGGCCGTGTGGTGTCATAGACCTCGAATGGCTGGTGAATCCACGGGTTGGTTGGTAAATATTCCACCGAGAAATCGGGGGTTAATGAAGACATGCCCTTGGTCCAAATCACGGCGCTGCGGATTTCGGTGATCGGAGCATAGTTGTTTTTCAACAGGTCAATCACCGCATTCAAGGTGTAGCCTGAATCGGCCAAATCGTCCACCAACAGTACCCTGCCTGCGATTTCGCCTCTGGGCGTGGTGATGAAACGAGCGATGTCCAAATGGCCTTGCACTGTGCCGCCATCTGATCGGTAAGAACTGGTGGACATGATGGCCAAGGGCTTGTCAAAAATACGGGACAAGACATCGCCAGGGCGCATGCCACCTCGCGCCAAACACAAAATCGTATCGAACTCCCAGCCTGATTGGTGCACCTTGATCGCGAGTTTTTCAATCAGGTTGTGGTACTCGTCATAGGAGACATAAAGGTGTTTACCGTCTTCAGTCAACATGGCTGTGCTTTCGATGGGGAGGTCAGTCTTGGAAGGGATGATGAACCGTGATGGTGTGGTCGCGGTCTGGGCTGGTGGAGATCACATGGATCGGTACGCCGGTGACTTCTGCGATGCGCTCCAAATAATGGCGTGCTTGGGCAGGCAGTTTGGCGTAATCGGTCACACCGACCGTGGTGTCATCCCAGCCAGACAAGGTTTCATAGATCGGTTGACAGCGTGCAATCTCCTCCGCGCCCATGGGCAAGATGTCGATGGTTTCGCCATCGAGCTCGTAGCCAGTGCACAGCTTGAGTTCCTTTAAGCCATCGAGCACATCGAGCTTGGTGATGCACAGACCACTCAAGCCATTGACTTGGGCGCTGCGTTTGAGCAAAGCGGCATCGAACCAACCGCAGCGTCGGTAACGGCCTGTGGTTGTGCCCTTCTCGGCGCCCACAGTACTCATGTGCCAACCAGGTGTGCCCTCCACATCCCAGTCAAGTTCGGTGGGAAACGGACCTCCGCCAACACGGGTGCAATAAGCCTTGGTGATCCCCAGGATGTAGTGAAGCATGCCGGGACCCACGCCAGAACCTGCGGCAGCATTGCCCGCAACGCAATTGCTGGAGGTGACAAACGGATAAGTGCCGTGGTCAACGTCGAGCAAGGTGCCTTGGGCGCCCTCAAAGAGAAGGTTGCTGCCGCCGTGGTGGGCATCGTTGAGTTCGCGAGACACATCGGCCATCATGGGTTTTAGCAAAGTAGCGTGTTGCATGGCTTCGTCAAACACAGCTTGGAACTGCACCTCACCTTGTCTGATGAAGGGCTTCAAGGCTTCGCCAAAAGTGAACTGTTCAGAGCCTAGGAAGGTGGTCAGCAGGTGGTTGTGCAGGCTGAGTAATTCACGCAGTTTGGTGGCGAACCGCTCGGGATACTTGAGGTCTTGCACCCGCAAAGCGCGCCGCGCAATTTTGTCTTCGTAAGCGGGGCCAATACCGCGTCCGGTGGTGCCAATCTTTTCGATGCCACCTTGCTCACGAGCCGCTTCACGGGCAACGTCCAATGCCGCATGGAATGGCAGGATCAAGGGACAGGCTTCGCTGATGCGCAAACGCGAACGCACTTCCACCCCTGCTTTTTCCAAGCCTTCGATTTCTTCAAACAACTTGGCAACCGACAGCACCACGCCATTGCCGATATAGCATTTGACGCCTGGGCGCATGATGCCGCTGGGGATCAGGTGCAAAGCAGTTTTGACACCATTGATCACCAAGGTATGGCCTGCGTTGTGGCCGCCTTGGAACCGAACGACCCCCTGTGCGCTTTCGGTCAACCAATCGACGAGTTTGCCTTTGCCCTCGTCACCCCATTGGGTGCCGACCACCACCACATGCCGTCCGTGTTTTTTACTCATGGCTTTGCAATTTGTTTCTCAGAGATCACAAGGTTTGGACAGTCCAAGCGCCTTGCACGATGACGAGTTCACGGTCACAGTCAAACTCATCGACTTCGCTGTCGTGCCCGGGCAGCATACAGACCACGGTGTGACCTTGTGCGCGCAATGCGGCAATGGCTTGCTGCAAGGCAGGGTCGTCACTCCAAGGCGAGCGAATGGCGGCCTGAGGGGCTGGCCGTTGCAGCAATGACACCAGAGCCTTGATATCCATGCTGAAACCCGCGGCTGGACGTTTGCGGCCAAAGATGGCACCGACTTCGTCGTAGCGACCACCACGCACCAAGGCTTCACTTGATTCAGGCACAAACACCGAAAAACGTGGCCCGCTGTAATACGCGTAACCGCGCAAGTCCGCCAAATCGATGCTGACTGCGTGGTCAATGTGAGAAGCCAACCAAGCCAATTGGTCCAAGGCAACCGACACCTCAGGCCATGCGGCAAATTGTTTTTTGGCACGCGCAAGCACGCTGATGTCGCCATACATCTGAACCAGTGCTTGCAGAGCTTCACCCAAAGCTGCAGGCACATGCGCGGCCAACTCACGCATGCGTGAAATGTCTTTTTGGCCCAATGCAAGAGATATGTCTTGCACCAGGGATGCCGGCAAGCCCTGCTCCTTGACCAAGGCTGGCAATATCCGCGCATCACTCAAATCCACATGGAAAGTGTTGAGATCGCTGACACGCAAACATTGCAATGACAGTTGCAGGATCTCCAGATCGGCTTCCAGGCCTGCGTGTCCATAAATTTCTGCACCCAGTTGCAAAGGCTCGCGGGTGGCGTGAGGGCCGGCAGGCAAGGTGTGCAGCACAGGACCGCAGTAACACAGCCGCGTGACACCCAGACGGTTGAGCAAATGGGCATCGACGCGCGCCACTTGGGGCGTGGTGTCAACCCGCAAACCCAGGGTGCGACCAGACAATTGGTCTATCAGCTTAAAGGTTTGCAAATCGGCATGCGACCCCGGCTCTGCCAACAAGGAAGCGGCGTGCTCGAGGATGGGAGGCATGACGAGTTCGTAGCCAAAGACACGTGCAGTATCTAGACAATGGCGGCGCAATTCTTCGATGTGCCGGGCCTCAGAGGGCAAAACATCAGCGATGTGATCCGGCAAGACCCAAGCAGCCATGAATGATGTGTGTAGTGCTGTTAAAGAAGGGATTCTACCGGTCAGTCATGACTGGAGATCGGTCGCCTGCTTATTTTTTCCCGGCTGCTGAACCACTGCTGCCGCGCATGGCTTTGAAGAAGTCGCTGTTGGGGTCGAGCACCATGACATCGGACTTTTTGTTGAAGCTGGATTTGTAGGCTTCAAGGCTTTGGTAAAACTGAGCGAATTGGGCGTCGCGTCCAAAGGCATCGGCATACAAACGCGCAGCTTCGGCATCGCCTTCACCTTTGATTTTTTGCGCTTCTCGGTAGGCATTGGCCAGAGTCACTTCTCGTTGACGGTCAGCATCAGCTCGGATTTTTTCGCCTTCAGCACCACCGGTAGAGCGCAATTCATTGGCAACACGCTTGCGCTCTGCCTCCATGCGTCGGTATACAGACTCCGTGATGGTGTCCACATAATCGACACGGGTGATGCGCACATCAATCACTTCAATGCCCCAAGGCTTGGCGCCTTTGACAATCTCGGAGACTTGGTCTTTGACATCCATCATCAGCGCTTCACGCTTCAAGGAGAGCAAATCTTTGACGGTGCGTTTGTTGATTTCTTCTTGAAAGGCATTGCGCACTACGCGAGCGAGTTGTTGGGCACCCGCTTTTTCGTCCAAACCGACATTTCGAATGTACTGCGTTGGATCGGAGATGCGCCACCGGACGTAGTAGTCGATCACCATGCGTTGCTTTTCAGCAGTCAACATCGGCTCGGAGTCGATGTTATCCAGGGTCAGCAAACGCTTGTCAATGAAATTGACGTTTTGAAAGGGCGGGGGAAATTTGAAATTGAGACCGGGCTCGGTGATCACTTTCTGGATTTGTCCCAAGGAATACACCACGCCAAATTGCCGCTGGTCAACCACAAAAATGGTCGAGCTCAACACCAGCAATGCCAGCAGTGCGGAGGATATGTAAAAGCCTATTTTGTTCATGGTGTTATCTCAGCGAATATCGCGGTCACGTTGGCGGTTGTCACGTCCACGGCTGTCAGGTGCCGCTGGCGAGCTTGGGTTAACAACAGGCACCTCGGTACTGTTGGTCACAGGTGCAGAGTTGGCTGATGCGGGTGCTGAACCACTGAGTTGCATGATCTTGTCGAGCGGCAAATAGAGCATGTTGGAGCCTTGCCTGGACTCCACCAGGACCTTGGTCACATTGGTGTAGATCTCGTTCATGGCGGTGATGTAGAGGCGATCTCGGGTAACTTGAGGCGCCTTTTGGTATTCGCTGTAAATCGATTTGAAGCGCTGCGCGTCACCTTGTGCTTGAGCAACGATACGTGATTTGTAAGCGTCAGCCTCTTGCTTCAGTCGCGAAGCCGAACCCACGGCACGGGGAATCACATCGTTGGCATAGGCTTCGGCTTCGTTTTTAGCGCGCTCGCGTTCTTGACCGGCTTTCAAGACATCGTCAAAGGCTGCTTGAACCTGCTCAGGGGGGCGAACGCCGCCTTGTTGCAAATTGATGCCTACGATTTCAATACCGACGTTGTAGCGGTCCAAGATGGTTTGCATGATGGCGCGAACACGCGGGGCGATTTGTTCGCGGTCCTCGGACAAGGCGGCATCCATGCGCATCTTGCCTACCACTTCCCGCACAGCTGTTTCGGCGGCTTGCACCACTGAATCGGTGGGGTTTTTGCTTTCAAACAAAAAAGCACGTGCATCGGTCAATCGGTATTGCACAGCAAATTTGATCTCAACGATGTTCTCGTCTTCGGTCAGCATGGCCGACTCGCGCAATCCAGTGGCCTTGATGATCGCGTCTCGGCCGATATCCACGGAGCGAATTTGGGTGACAAACACCACCTCGTTACGCTGAATCGGGTAAGGCAAGCGCCAGTTGATACCTGCACCCACGGTGCTGTGGTAACGACCAAATTGGGTGATGACGGATTGCTGACCCTCTTGAACGATGAAAAAGCCAGTCGCCAACCAAATCAAAAAACCCAGACCTGCCACCAAGCCCAGACCCAAACCTGGGTTGTTGAAAGGAGGTGGAAGGCCGCCACCAGAACCCGGCGGCGTACCACCAGGACCGCGTTTGCCAAACAACTGGCCAAATTTTCGGTTCAGGTCACGCCAGAGTTCATCCAAGTCAGGCGGTCCGTTGGATGGTGGTGGTCTGCGTCGGTCTTCGGGTGGAGGCGTATCCTGCCCACCGGTGGGACCTGGTTGTTGGGGGCTGTTGTCTTCACCCCTGCCCCATCGACCATCGTTCAAATTGAACATGCCGCGCAAACGCAGCCATGCTGCAGTCAGGGCGGCAAAACCATGCCCAGTGGTTTGGTATAAAAAATGGCGTACGGGCAAAACCCAATTTTTGATAAACATGTTCAATCAGTCTGAAAAATCCTGCAAGTCGACATTGTGCCTAAGCTGTGAATCGAGGTGAGAAATCACGCAATGTCATGTTCTGGGACAGGGGTTAAAAGGGCATGGCTGTGTGCCTGAGCGTGATGCAACAGACGTTGCCGCAAGCTGTCAAGGTTGAAACCGCTTTGCGCACTGAGGAACAAGCGAGGCACCGCCAAGCCATCCAACACATACACATCCTGCAGCATTCGGGGTCGCTGCGCCTCTTCTAAGGCATCGGTTTTGTTGAAAATCAGAAGCTGAGGTACGTTGGCAGCACCTATGTCTGCCAACACGGACTGGACTTGGGCAATTTGTTCGGGGTAGGAAGGGTGGGATGCGTCCACCACGTGCAACAACAAATCCGCTGCGGTTGCCTCTTGCAAGGTCGCTTCAAACGCATCCACCAAACCGTGGGGCAAATCTCGGATGAAGCCCACGGTGTCTGACAAGGATATTTGGCTGCCCATGCCTTGGTCATTGTTGAGGTAAAGCTGACGGGTGGTGGTGTCCAAGGTGGCAAACAGCTGATCAGCCGCATACGCACGGGCCTTGACCAAGCTGTTGAATAAGGTGGACTTACCTGCATTCGTATAGCCAACCAAGGACACATTGAATACTTGATTGCGCTGGCGTTGACGCCGCTGGGTGTCTCGTTGACGCTTGACTTTACCCAGGCGTTCTTTGGTGCGCTTGATCGAGTCACCAATCATCCGGCGGTCGAGCTCAATTTGGGTTTCACCCGGACCGCCGCGCATACCAATCCCGCCACTTTGCCGCTCCAAGTGCGACCAGCGGCGAACAAGGCGGGTGCTGAGGTATTGCAAACGGGCCAGTTCGACCTGCAATTTACCTTCGTGGCTGCGCGCCCTTTGGGCAAATATTTGCAAAATCAACATGGTCCGGTCGTTGACTGGCAACTCCAGCGTGCGCTCCAGGTTGCGCTGCTGCGCCGGGCTCAAGGACTGGTCAAACAAAACCTCGGTGGCGCCATACAGCAGGGCCATTTCCTTGATTTCTTGGGCTTTGCCAGAACCCACAAACAATGCAGCATCTGGGGCTTTGCGTTTGCAAGTCATGTGCGCGGTTGGGGTCATGCCTGCGGTTGAGGCCAGTTGAGCCAGTTCAGCCAATGCATCATCAAAGTGCGGCAAACCAAAGTCAACACCGACCAACAAGGCTTTTGGGGCTTGGGTAGCGAAGGTGAGCATCAAAAGATGCCTGCGCACAACAGGTCAATCAACATCACTCTTGTGTTTCAGGCAAATCGGCTTGTGGGAGATTGACTGGTCGGCCAGGCACAATGGTGGAGATGGCGTGTTTATAAACCATTTGGGTAACTGTATTTCGTAAAAGTACTACGTATTGATCGAAAGATTCAATTTGTCCTTGCAACTTGATGCCATTGACCAAATAGATGGAGCAAGGCACGTGCTCTTTGCGCAAGGTGTTGAGGAATGGGTCTTGTAAAAGTTGCCCTTTTTGATTCACGATATTCTCCGTGTTTGATGAGGATGATTGAAGATACCACACCGTCTTCACCCTGCGCAGATGAAGGATGTTGAGCCCTTTCAGTCTTTGTCGGCGTAGGGATTTTGGGCGGTTTTGAATTCAATCCGCAGTGGCGTGCCTTCCAGGGCAAAGGCTTTGCGAAAACGCCCTTCCAAAAACCGTTTGTATGCATCGGTCACATGCTCCAGAGAATTGCCATGCACCACGATGACCGGTGGATTCATGCCGCCTTGGTGGGCATAGCGCAATTTGGGTCGAAACATGCCAGCGCGGTTAGGGGCCTGGAACTGCACAGCCTCCAGTAGCAACCGGGTCAGTACCGGCGTGGCCATTTTGCACATGGCAGCTTGGTGAGCCTGCCCGATCGACTGCCAAACCGGTCCCAAGCCTTGGCGTTTTTTGGCTGAAATATGGTGTAGCTTGGCAAATTTCAAAAAAGCCAAGCGACTTTCAATCGACCGAGCCAGGAGTTCACGCTGGTAAGCATCGACCGCGTCCCATTTGTTCACGGCCAGCACCACTGCTCGGCCTGACTCCAAGATAAAGCCTGCAATATGTGCGTCTTGTTCGGTCACGCCCTGGGTGGCGTCAAGCAGCAACAAAGCCACATTGGCCGATTCAATCGCTTGCAAGGTTTTGACCACAGAGAATTTCTCTATCGCCTCGAACACCTTGCCCTTGCGACGCAACCCGGCGGTGTCGATCAATTCAAACATCTGACCATCTCGCTCAAACGGCACACTGATCGCATCCCGGGTGGTCCCAGGCAGGTCAAAAGCCACCAAGCGCTCCTCCCCCAGCCAGGTGTTGATCAAGGTGGACTTGCCCACGTTGGGTCGACCCACCACGGCCAAACGCAGCGGTTTGAACGCCAAATCTTCCTCGTCTTCATCATCCGCCAGGTGCAAGGATTCGAGAGCCAACTCGATCATGCTGCGGATACCCTGGCCATGGGCTGCAGACACCGGCAAGACCTCGCCCAGGCCGAGTTCGTAAAACTCCACCAACTGCAAGCCTTGTTGCATGCCTTCGGCTTTGTTGGCCACCAACAAGCAAGGTTTGCCCAAGCGACGCAAATAGTTGGCGATGTCATGGTCTTGGGCAGACAAACCTTGCCGTGCATCCACCACAAAAACCACCGCATCCGATTCGGCGACAGCTTGCCGAGTTTGCTTGGCCATTTCTTTGAAGATACCGCTTTCGGCATCCGGCTCAAAACCACCGGTGTCAATCACGATGAACTCGTGCTTGCCCCATTTGGCATTGCCGTAGTGGCGGTCGCGGGTCAATCCGGCGAAGTCAGCCACGATCGCATCACGTGTTTTGGTGATTCGATTGAACAAAGTGGATTTGCCCACGTTGGGACGACCCACGATCGCGATGACTGGTTTCAAGCAATGCCCCGTGGGTCAGGGCAACTGGTAGGCCAGCAGCAAACCGTCTCGGGTCAGCACCACAAAGACCCCATCAGTCACTGCAGTGGGAGGCGACGCAAAACCATCTGAGCCTGCTTTGGTTTTGTTCAACAAACGACCATCTATGCCTGACAGGATGTAGATCCAACCAGCATCATCACCCACCACGACGCCTTTGGAGGTCCATAAAGGGCTGGTCAATTCCCGGTACTTCAAACGTTCTGTATCCCACAAACGCTCGCCGGTGGAGCGACTCCAAGCGCGGACCACGCCATTGGCCTCGGTGCCGACCAAGGTACCGCTGTTGCCGTCGACCCCTTGGGCACCGACGGCAGGGCGGGTCCAAAGCAATGCACCTCGGGCGGCATCGACACAGCCCACCTGGGCCTGGAAGGCCCGCACACACACCGAATTGTTCACGCGCGAGGCGCTGGCCACCAGGTCCACCAAGCGTTCCAGGTCATTGATCCCGCGCGGCGTGGCCATGGGAAGCTCCCAGCGCAACACGCCGTTGTCTGGGTCCAAGGCCGCGAGTTTTCCGCCCAATCCCACCAGCAGGTTGTTTTGAAATGCCAAAAGAACGCCGCTTTGTTTGAGAACCAGGCCTTCAACAGGACGGGTTTGTGTCCAAAGGCGTTGACCGGTGGTTTGGTCAAAGGCCAAGACGGAGCGGTCAGCCAGCAAAACAAAAACACGCTCGCCCGCCACCAAAGGCTTGGTGAAGGACTGTGCGGTCAATCGGCTGCGCCAGCGCACACTGCCGTTTTGCATCACAACCAGTTCATTGCCCGTGGTGATGGCTGCGGCAAATTGGCCATCAAAACCAACCCCGGTGTTGAGATTGGCATTGACCGCGACTCTCCAAACAAGCTCACCGCTGCGGGTGTTGACCACCGAGACTTGACCGCCACGGGTGGCCAAGGCCAGGCGGTCTTGCACGGATGTCAGTGCTTGCTTGAGCGAACTATCACCGGACACAGCGTGCTTCCAGAGCAGTTCAGCAACCTGCTCGGGTTTGACCTCTCCGACGGACTGGGGCTGGGGTTTGGGGCTGCTACCGCAGGCAACCAAGCAGAGCAAAGCCACAGCGGTCAACAGCTTGAACAGGCTCATTGTTTGTTCTCGGTTTCGAGGGGGTTCAAACCCAAAGCAGCCAGCTTGACTTCAACCAAACGGCGGTATTCACTGGTGGCATCCATGCCCTTCCAGGCAGCCAAATAATGCGGTTTGGCCACCTCAGGTTTGTTTTGCAAAATGGCAATGTCGCCCAGCCGGTCATCAAACAAAGGCTGAAAGCCGGTCGGTGCTTTTTGCCCTTGCAACAAAGCCTTGGCTTTGTCGAGGTTTTTGCGCTCGATCTCCAGGGCAGACAAACGCAGACGGGCAATCGCCACATAACCTTCTTCTTTGCCGTTGTCGATTTGCCATTGCAAGGCTTTTTCGGCCTCTGCCAAATTGTCTTTCGCCACATAAATGCGGGCAGACAACAAGGCGGCTTGTTGGGCATAGGTGGTGCTGCCAAACTGGCTTTGCAGGTCAGAGAGTGAGCGGCCAAGCAAGGCGACATCTGAGGCACGCGCTGCTTTTTCGAAAGTGTCATAGAGCATCGCGGATTGCGAGGCCTGGCGTTGTTGCCAATATCTCCAACCGTTGTAGCTGGCATAAACCACCACGACAGCCGTGATCAGCCCCATGATCAGGTTGCCCCAGCGGCTCCAAAAGTGCTTGAACTGGTCTAGTTTTTCTTGTTCTTCAAGGTCGAGATGCGTGGCCATGCGGTTCCAAAAATTCAAAAATCAAGACTTCGATTGTAGGGTTAGGCCCCAGCGGCTGATTTGCGCCAGGTCTTCGCTGCGTTGCGCGCCCTGGCCATCGCGCAAGGACTTGACCGTGACCTGCCCCAGGGCGAGTTCATCAGGCCCAAAAACCAATGCGAAATGGGCGCCACTGGCATCGGCTTTTTTGAACTGTGACTTCATGCTGCCCATGCCCTCTGACGCACCGCTGGGCGTGTGCATTTGTACCGACACACCCATGCCGCGCAGCGTCTTTATGGCGACACTGACCTGGGGCAAGGCCCGGGCTTCTGGCACGATGGCATAGACATCGGGCAGCACATCTGCGGTGCTTGCCCCCTGCTCTTTGAGCAATTCCAACACACGTTCAACCCCCAAAGCCCAACCCACAGCAGGTGCGGGCTTACCACCCACTTCTTGGATCAGGTAGTCATAGCGACCGCCGCCACAAATCGTGCCTTGTGAGCCCAGGTGTTCGGTGATGAACTCAAACACGGTCAGGTTGTAGTAGTCCATGCCCCTGACCAGTCGCGGGTTGATGGTGTAGGTCACGCCATTGGCGTCGAGCATGGCCTTGACAGCGTTGAAATGCGCCAAGCTTTCTGCGCCTAAAAAATCCAGCAAACGGGGTGCACCCTCGTTCAAGACATTCATGGCGGGGTTTTTGCTGTCCAAGATCCGCAAGGGGTTGCTGTGCAAACGACGCTTGGCGTCCTCATCCAGTTGGTCGGCGTGCTGCTCGTAATAGGCAATCAAGGCAGCGCGGTGCTGTTGGCGCTCGGGCGGTTGACCCAGGCTATTGAGTTCCAGGCGCAGGTCTTGCAAACCCAAGCGCTGCCATAAGGCTTGGGCGAGCAAGATCAATTCGGCATCGACCTCTGGGCCAGCAAAACCCAGCGCTTCGGCGCCGATTTGGTGGAACTGACGGTAGCGACCGCGTTGGGGCCGCTCATGGCGAAACATCGGTCCCATGTAATAGAGGCGTTTGCCGCCTTCGTAGAGCATGTTGTGCTCGACCACTGCGCGCACCACCCCGGCCGTGGATTCAGGTCGCAGGGTCAACTGCTCGCCATTGAGTCGGTCTTCAAAGGAGTACATTTCCTTTTCAACGATGTCAGTCACTTCGCCGAGGCCGCGCACGAACAAGGCGGTGGGCTCCACGATAGGCGTGCGGATATTGCGGTAAGCATGCAGGCGCATGACTTCTCGAACCGTGGCTTCCAAGGCCTCCCAACGCGCAGAGTCGGGCGGCAATATGTCGTTCATGCCTTTGACGGCGGTTAATTTGTCTGCCATGTGCGTGTCGCGTTAAGCGCTGACCGTGTATTTTTTCTGGATGTAGTTTTCGACGATGTCATGGAACTCTTTGGCGATGTTCTCGCCGCGCAACGTCAGCGCTTTTTCGCCATCGATGAATACAGGCGCTGCCGGAGCCTCGCCCGTGCCGGGCAAGCTGATGCCGATGTCGGCGTGTTTGCTCTCGCCGGGACCGTTGACGATGCAGCCCATGACAGCCACCTTGAGATTTTCGACACCGGGGTATTGCTTGCGCCACACCGGCATTTGCAAGCGCAGAAAATCATCGATCTCTTGGGCCAGTTCTTGGAAAGTGGTGCTGGTGGTGCGACCGCAACCTGGGCAAGCGGTCACGCTGGGCACAAAGTGGCGCAAGCCCAGCGCCTGCAAAATTTCGGTGGCGATCAATACCTCTTGCGTGCGTGCCTCACCTGGCTGTGGGGTGAGCGACACACGGATGGTGTCGCCAATGCCTTCTTGCAGCAACAAACCCAAAGCCACGCTGGAAGCCGCTGTGCCCTTGGTGCCCATGCCCGCTTCGGTCAAGCCCAAATGCAGAGAGTGGTTGGTGCGTTTGGCGAGTTCACGGTAAACCGCCACCAGGTCTTGCACGCCACTCATCTTGCAGCTCAAGATGATTTGCTGGCGCGCCAAGCCCAAACGCTCAGCCAATTCAGCCGAATCGAGGGCCGAGGTGACCAAGGCTTGGTACATCACCTGTTTGGCCTCCCAAGGCTGGGCCCGCAGGGCGTTTTCGTCCATCAACTTGGCCAACAGTTCTTGGTCCAAGCTGCCCCAATTCACGCCAATGCGAACAGCTTTGTCATACTTGATCGCGGCTTCGATCATTTGGGCAAATTGCTTGTCGTGTTTGTCGCCCTTGCCCACGTTGCCGGGGTTGATGCGGTATTTGGAGAGCGCCTGGGCACATGCGGGGAAATCGGTCAGCAAGCGGTGACCGTTGTAATGAAAGTCGCCGATCAAGGGCACGTTGACGCCCATTTTGTCGAGTTGCTCGCGGATGTAAGGCACGGCTTTGGCCGATTCAGGGGTGTCCACCGTGATGCGCACCAGCTCCGAGCCTGCCAAGGCAAGCTCTTTGACTTGGATGGCCGTGCCAATCGCGTCGCCGGTATCGGTGTTGGTCATGGACTGCACTCGAACCGGTGCGTCCCCTCCCACGCTCACCACGTGGCTGCCCCAACGCACCTGGGCTTGCAGGCTGCGGTGGCGGGCGGGCTGGGCAAAGGGGATGGGGTGGTCGTTGGTATGCATGCGTGGGATTTTGCCGTAATCAGGCATGGATGCGGATGGTCTTGGCGCGTCTGCCCGTCACGTCAGTGCGGTCTTGTATGTCGCCGGCCAACTGACCACAGGCCGCAGCGATGTCGTCACCGCGTGTTTTGCGCACCGTGGTGATGATGCCCGCTTCGGACAAGATGGCGGCAAAGGCTTTGACACGCTCGGCAGGTGAACGCAGCAAGCCCGATGCGGGGAAGGGGTTGAAGGGAATCAGGTTGAATTTGCAAGGGGTTGGCTCGCCTTGAGCGGGCCTGACCAGGTCGATCAGCTGCTGGGCATGGGCATCGCTGTCGTTCACGCCATCCAACATGCAATATTCAAAGGTGATGAAGTCGCGAGGGGCATGCGCGAGGTAATCTCGGCAGCTTTGCAGCAATTCGGCCAAAGGGTATTTGCGGTTCAGCGGCACCAGTTCATCGCGCAAAGCGTCGTTCGGGGCGTGCAATGACACCGCCAAGGCCACGGGGCAGTCTTGGCCCAATCGCTCGATCATCGGCACGACCCCAGAAGTCGACACGGTCACCCGGCGGCGAGACAGCCCATAGCCGTGGTCGTCCAGCATGGTGCGCAGCGCGGGCACCAGGGCGTTGTAGTTTTGCAGGGGCTCACCCATGCCCATCATCACCACATTGGAGATGACACGTTCATCTGTGCCGCGCTCTTGGCGCAGGGTGCGTTCAGCAAACCAGAGTTGGGCGGTGATTTCGGCGGTGGTCAGGTTGCGGCTGAAGCCCTGGGCACCGGTCGAACAAAACGGGCAGCCCACAGCACAGCCTGCTTGAGAAGACACGCACAAAGTACCTCGGTCGGTCTCTGGAATGAAGACGGTCTCGATTGCATCGCCCTGCCCGACCTCGAACATCCATTTGATCGTGCCATCGGCTGAATCGTGACGACTGAGGACTGACAGGGGCTTGATCTCGGCGCTGTCTTGGAGTTTGCTGCGCAGGCTTTGCGCCAGGTCGCTCATTTGCGCAAAGTCAGACACGCCCTTGTGGTGGATCCAACGAAACAATTGGACCGCACGGAATTTTTTCTCACCAAGTTGCAAACACCAAGCAACCAAACCGTCCAGATCAAAGTCAAGCAGGTTGGTTTTCATGGCGATGCGGAGAGAACCGCTTTCAGTGGCCGTAAACGTTCATTCCGGCAAAGAAAAAAGCGATTTCTTGGGCAGCGGTGTCGGGGCCGTCGGAGCCGTGGACCGCATTGGCATCAATGCTGTCGGCGAAATCAGCGCGGATCGTGCCTTTGTCGGCCTTCTTGGGGTCGGTGGCGCCCATCAGGTCGCGGTTTTTCAAAATCGCGTTCTCGCCTTCGAGCACCTGGATCATGACCGGGCCGGAGATCATGAAATCGACCAGGTCTTTGAAAAATGGACGGGCTTTGTGCACGGCGTAGAAAGCCTCGGCTTCGCCACGGCTCAGGTGGGCCATGCGAGAGGCGATGATTTTCAGACCAGCGCCTTCAAAACGGGCGTAGATTTGACCGATGACGTTTTTAGCGACGGCGTCAGGTTTGATGATAGAGAGGGTGCGTTCGATGGCCATGAGAAGGTTTCCAAAGGTTTGTCAAAAATAAGTGGGCATACCCATTAACTGCCCATTTTAGCCCTGCGAGGCGCGGCTTTTTTGCGAGCGGCATTGGCCTTGATGTCGCGGCGCTGACGCGACAGGCTTTCGCCGCCAATGAACCCATTGCCTGCAGCGCCACCGGTGCGGGCTTTGTTGCCAGCGGGAGAGGTGGATTTCAGGCTGGCCGATGGGCGAACAGGGGCGGTTTTGGCAGACACACGGCCCAAACCCGCGCTGCGAACGAGCAGCTCGGTATCCAAAGCATCTAATTCCATCCAATCGCCACGCTTCAAGCCGCGCGGCAACAGCATCTTGCCGTAGCGGATACGAATCAAACGGCTGACCGCGTGGCCCACCGCCTCAAACATGCGTCTGACTTCACGGTTACGCCCCTCTTGGATGGTGACCCGGTACCAATGGTTGGCGCCCTCACCGCCACCCTCTTCCAGGCTGCCAAAGCGGGCCTCGCCATCGTCGAGTTGCACACCAGCGAGCAGCTTGGCTTTTTCGATGTTGCTGAGCGCACCCAGAACCCGAACCGCGTATTCGCGCTCCAAGCCAAACCGTGGGTGCATCAGTTTGTTGGCCAACTCACCTGAATTGGTGAACAGCAGCAAGCCCTCGGTGTTCAAGTCCAAGCGACCCACTGACTGCCATTTGCCGTGCTGCAAACGCGGCAATTTTCGAAACACGGTGGGGCGGCTTTGCGGGTCGTCATGGCTGACGATTTCGCCGGTAGGCTTGTGGTAGGCCAAGACGCGTGGTGGCGGTGGTTCGATACGCAGGTGCAGCGGTTTGCCGTTGACCTTGACATGGTCCCCGTATTGGATGCGTTGTCCCACATGGGCGGGATGGTCATTGACCAAGACCCGACCCTGGTCGATCAAGGCTTCCATCTCCAGCCTAGAGCCCAAGCCGGACTGCGCCAAGACTTTGTGGAGCTTGGGGGTTTCTGGTTGGGGGCTCAACACCCGCTTGGCTGGCTCAGAGGTTTCTGGGGTTTCGGGTTGACTGTCAAAGGCGCCCGAGACCACCTCGCTGAAATGAATGCCTTTTGGGTTCACGCCGTGCCGCCCGGCTGGTCGGGGCCATCGATTTCGAGAGCCATGCTGAGCTGGGAGGGGTCTTGCACTTGCTCTGTGTTTGCGGTCAGTGGTTCAAAAAAACCATCCTCGGCGTGTTGGGATTCCAGCGCCGGCAATTGGTCCAGGGAGGCAATGCCCAGGTCGTCTAAAAATTGACGGGTGGTGGCGTAGAGCATGGGGCGACCGACCGTCTCGCGGTGACCGATGACCTCAACCCAGCCACGGTCTTCCAGCTGTTTGATCACCAAGGAATTGACTGTGACGCCCCGAATGTCCTCCATGTCACCTCGGGTCACGGGCTGTCGGTAGGCGATGATGGCCAAGGTCTCCATCGCCGCGCGCGAATATTTGGGTGGTTTTTCAGGATGCAAGCGGTCTAGGAAGTCGCGCATTTCTGGGCGGCTTTGCATTCGCCAACCACTGGCCACTTGGACCAACTCCAAACCGCGTGGGGTCCAGTCCTGTTGCAAGTCTTGCAGCAAACTTTTGATGGTGTCGGCACCCAAGGCGTCGTGGAAAAGCTGGCGCAGTTCCCGCACCTGCAATGGCTGGGTGGCGCATAACAAAGCCGTCTCTAAGACGCGCTTGGCTTCCAAGCTGTTCATCGTGTGTGGTCCGGGGAATAGGGGGTATTCATTCTAGTCGAGGGGGCCGCAGTCCCATGTCGGCCAAGGCCGACTGCATGTCGGTGGGAAGCGCACTTTCAAATTGCAGAACTTGCCCGGTGAATGGATGCACAAACCCCAATCGAAACGCGTGCAACGCTTGTCTTTGCATCCCAGGCGTGCTGGTGCCACCATACAAAACGTCCCCAAGCAAGGGCATGCCGATGGCCGCCATGTGGACACGGATTTGGTGGGTGCGCCCAGTATGCAAGCTGCAGTGAACCACACTGCCCTGTTCGTTCGTGGCCATGCATCGCAAGCTGGTGTGGGCGTTTTTGCCTGCTTGGTGGGCAAGATCGACCACCGCCATGCGCAAGCGGTTGCGCGGGTCGCGCCCGATGGGCATTTCCACCTCACGCTCTGGGGCCCCTCGCCAAGGCCTGGGTGATATTGCGATGTATTCGCGGTGCACCTCGCGCTGGCCAATCAAGTCGACCAAGGCGTCCATGCACGCGCGGGTGCGTGCCGTGACCAGCAACCCGCTGGTGTCCTTGTCCAATCGGTGCACGATGCCTGCCCGCGGCACTTGCTTCAAGCCGCTGTCCAAGGCCAGCAAACCATTGAGCAAAGTGCCGCTCCAGTTGCCAGGTGCGGGGTGAACCACCAAACCCACGGGCTTGTGAATCACGCGCAAAAAAACATCCTCAAACACCGTGTCGAGTGTCATTTCCTGCGGCAAATACGCCTGCGACATGTCGGTAGGTTGCAGTTGAACTTGGTAACACTCCGCAGCCTTGACCAAATGCGCTACCTTCCTGACCGGGGTTGTGCTGTTGGCTGGAAAAACAAAGCCATCTTCAATCAGTTGTTTGAGGTAGTTGCGCGAAAACTCGGGTATCAACCGAACCAAAGCACGGTCGAGCCGGTTGCGGTGCAAGTCGGCCGGTATTTCCACCTCCCGGCGCTCAAGCTCGTTGTCCAACTCCTCGGTTTCCAACGCTGACAGTGCTGACGGGATGGGTATGTCGTTCGGGGACATGGGCATCGTTGATAATCGCTGGAGTTGCTTTGACTGAGGGTTCAATGTGCTGAGACTACTTTCATTATCTGCCTTGTCGATGTTGGGCCTGTTGGCCGCTTGTGCCAACGACCCCAAGGATCCCACTGCCAGCATGAAGCCCGAGGAAATCTACGCTGAGGCCAAGAGCAACATGAGCGGCAACCTGTATGACAAGGCCATCGGCCTGTTGGACAAACTCGAAGGCCGAGCCGCTGGCACCCCATTGGCCCAGCAAGCCCAAATCGACAAGGCCTACGCACAGTACAAAAACGGTGACCGCGTGGCGGCGATTGTGACCCTGGACAGGTTCATGAAACTCAACCCCGCCAGCCCCGCCTTGGACTATGCGATCTACCTCAAAGGCACGATCAATTTCAATGATGATTTGGGCCTGATGTCCAAATGGTTCAAGCAAGATTTGGCCGAGCGAGACCAAATGGCGGCCCGTGAGTCGTTTGAAGCTTACAAAGAACTGGTGACCCGCTTTCCAACATCCAAATACGCCGAGGATGCTTCCTTGCGGATGCGCCACATCATCAACCTGCTGGCCAAGTCCGAGATCAAAGTCGCGCGCTACTATTTCAAAAAAGGCGCCTATGTCGCGGCCATCAACCGTGCACAAACCACCTTGAACGAGTACCAAAACATCGCTGCCGTTGAAGATGCTTTGATCATTTTGGTGGAATCCTACGAAGCCTTGGGTTTGAAAGATCTCAAAGAAGACACCTTGCGGGTGCTCAAATTGTCATACCCGAACAGCAAGTATTTCCCCCAAGCGGCGCCCGACAAAGCCGATAAAAATTGGTATCAGTTTTGGTGACAGTGGTGTGTTAACTCTGTCCAATACCTGAGAGCGCAATCAACAATTCTGGTAACTGCTCCACCCGTTTCATGGGAGGCAGGCCTGCCAACAAACGACGACCATAGCCTGTGTTGACCAAGCGGTTGTCACACACCACCAAGGCACCACGGTCGGTCTCACGTCGAATCAAGCGCCCTGCTCCTTGCTTCAAGGACACGGCTGCTTCGGGTAGGAAATAGTCATTGAACGAACTGCGTCCTTGCCCCTCGAGCCGCTGACTGCGCGCCTCGACCAAGGGGTCATTGGGAGGCGGAAAAGGCAGTTTGTCGATCACCACGGCTTGCAGTGCTTCGCCAGGCGCGTCAAAGCCTTCCCAAAAACTCGCGGTGGCCACCAACACGCAACCCCTGTTGCCAGGCTCTGTGCCTTGGCGAAACCGCTGCATCAATTGGCGCTTGGGACTTTCACCTTGGACCAACACCTCGATCGGGCCGCCTTCCCCAAAAGCCGCCTGCAACTGCAACCCAATCGCGCGCAAAGCACGCACCGTGGTGGTCAATATCAGGGTTCGTCCGCCCAGCGCTTGCACGACTTGGATAGACAAAGCGCCGACCTCGGCAGTGTGGCCCGGGTCCTTGGGCGGCACCATCAGTCTGGGCACATACAGCCAGGCTTGGTTTTCATAGTCAAAGGGGCTGTGAACCCGCAACACCTGGGCCTGGTTCAAACCACAGGGTTCGGTGAACCAAGAAAGCCTGTCGTCATCCCCCAAGGTGGCAGAGGTGAAAACCCAGCTGCGTGGCAGTGGCGAAGGACTGTTGGGACCAGCCGACCCGTCCAGTTTTGCATCCAACAACTTCGATTGCACCACCTCGGCAATATCCAGGGGCGCCTCAAAGCAGCGGATTTGACCGCCGACTTCCAGCCACCTGACTGAGCCAGGGGCGCAGGCATGCTCGAAATGGCTGATGAGTGACTGAACCTCACCCAATCGCTCATGCAAACGCTGGAAATCAGGGGCGGCATCCGCTACGGTTTCCACCGCAACTTGCAAGCGCATGACGCTTTCGCTGACATCGTGCAAAGCCTGTGCCCATTCCAAAGGGTTCACACCCTGTGGTTCCGGGTCGCTCCACTTGAGTTTGGCATTGGCTGGGTGTTTGCCAACGATCAGTCGCCATTCACGCAGGCTGCGCTCCATATCCGCCACCACAGCTTGCCAGTCGAACAAGCCTTTGGCGAGTTGCAAGCCTGCGACCAAGACGTCACGGGCCAGGTCCAGCAGTTGTCCGCTTCCCAATTGCTTGCCTAAGAACTGAATGCCTGTTTCATTGAGTTGATGCGCTTCGTCAAAAATCACCACACGTACCGTCGGCAAGAGTTCAGCCATACCCGATTCGCGCACCGCCATGTCGGCAAAAAACAAATGGTGGTTGATGACCACCACATCGGCCGCCATGGCTTCGCGGCGAGCGGCATTGACATGGCAATCACGCCAATGCGGACAGGTCGAGCCCAAGCAGTTGTCGCGGTTGGAGGTGATCAAGGGAATCAAGGGTGAACGGTCGTCCAGGGTGGGCATCTCAGCCAGATCGCCGGTGCGGGTGGTCAGACCCCAAGTGTGCACCTGGGCCAGGGTTTTGAAGGCATGTTTGTCCGGCAAACTGGTGGCTTGTTGTGCCAAGTCCAGGCGATGCTGACACAGGTAACTGCCCCGCCCCTTGAGCATGGCCAATCGCAGTGGCAACCCCAGCGCCTCTAGCAACTCAGGTATGTCGCGGGCAAACAGTTGGTCTTGCAAGGTCTTGGTGGCGGTTGACACCAGCACGCGCTCGCCACTGAGCAGCGCAGGCACCAAGTAGGCAAAGGTTTTGCCCACGCCAGTGCCCGCCTCAACCACCAATGAGCCACCCAGCTCAATCGTGTTGGCAACCGCCAACGCCATCTCGGTTTGGCCCGCACGGGGCTTGAAAAAAGCGCTGGCGCGGGCCAACGGTCCCTCTGCGGTGAACACCTCCAGCACCTGGTTGGCCAGTGCATCAGACAAGGCAACACCTGTTCATGGCAATTTGGCAGGCGGAGGAGGCAGCGGCGCGACATCGGCGTTGCGTTTGGCACGGTCTTTCAAGACCTGCTCGCGGTGCGCTTGGGCTTCTTGGAGTTTGCGCTGGTAGTCGGCTCGGGCTTTCTCGGACGCGGCGGCTTTGTCCGCATGCGATTGCTGGCGCTTCAGCACCTCTTCCACATGCTGCTGGCGCTGACGCAGGTTTTCCTCAGCCTGGGATTGTTTGTCTTGGTATTCGTTGTTTTTGTCCAGGTTTCGCTTGAGCGCGTCTGCATGCGCTTGTTGGGTCTTGCCCCGGCGCTCTGCTTCCTTGTCTTGGGTTTCTTGGCTTTGCTTGTCTTTCAATCGCGCCTGGGCATCTTGACTTTGCTTTTCACGCTCGCGCTGGTTGAGTTGGATTTCTTGGCGACGGATCTGGTTGTCTGTTAGGTTCTTGATGTCCTGTGCACGCTGTTTGCAGGCATTGACCGCGATTTCTTGGTAGCAGCGCTTCAAGGCTTCGGTATAGGTATTGCCTGCTTGGCTTCGCTCCAAAGACAAGCGATCGCGCTCTTGGCGCAAGTAAGTCGACCAATCGGTTGCAGGGTCTGGCGACTGCGCAAACGCAGAAACCAAACCGATCAAGCCGCAAAGAACAATGGTTTTTTTCATGTCAGCGAAGTATCCACCACACGCCGCCCCAGTGCCAAAAAAGCAGCCGACTGCATTTCACGCAGGCGAGAAGCGGTGCGGGGAAATTCATGGGACATGGGCCCTTCGGTGTAGAGTTGCTCTGGATCTACATCTGCCTCGATGATGAGCTTGACCCGCCGGTCATACAGCACATCGATCAGCCAGGTGAACCGACGCGCCTCCGAGGACATGCGCACCTCCATCTTGGGCACGCCACTCAAAAACACGGTGTGAAATTGGCTAGCGATTTCCAAAAAGTCGTTTTGTGAACGTGGCCCGCCGCACAGCACCTTGAAGTCAAACCAAACCACCCCACCGGCGCGGCGCTTGGCCCATATTTTTCGCTCCTCAATCAGCAGCAAGCCGTCTTGGTCGGGCATTTCAGCCAAGCGGTCAAAGGTTTGGTGCATCACCGCATCGTTTTCCTGATTGCAGGGGCTCAAGTACAACTGGGCTTGCCCCAGCACCAAACCACGGTAATCGACCCCGTTGTCCACATTGACCACCTGCATGGTGGCATGGATCAAATCGATCGCGGGCAGCAAACGGTCGCGGTGCATACCGTCAGGGTAGAGCTCGGCGGGCATGAAATTGGATGTGGTGACAAAGCCGATCTGGTTGGCTTGCATCGCGATCAGCAAGCGGTGCAGGATCATGGCGTCGGTGATGTCAGCGATATGGAATTCATCAAAACAAATCAACTTGAAACGGTTGGCCATGCGCAGGCCCAGGGCTTGCAGGGGGTTGGCGGTTCCTTGTAGCTCCCTCAATTCGCGGTGCAATTCACGCATGAATTCATGAAAATGCAGGCGGGTTTTGCGTTGTATCGGTACAGCGTTGAAAAAGCAGTCCATCAAGAAGCTTTTACCGCGCCCTACCCCGCCATACAAATAAACGCCTTTGGGGACGTCAGGGTGGTTGATGAGTTTTTTGATCGCGTTGGCGCGCTTGTGCTTGTAAGCCACCCACTCAACCGCACATTGCGACAACGCATCAACCGCTCGCAGTTGCGCTGGGTCACTTTGAAAGCCACGGGCTTGGAGTTCTTGCTGGTAGTAGGCTGCAACGGACATGAGGGCCTATTGTGCCTTGGACAAAGCTTGCAGTGTTGAGCAACGCTTACTAAAACCACTGCGAGGTTCGATGAAAAAAGCCTGCTGTGGCCAGCAGGCGCAGGGTGATAGGCGCTTAGGTCGCCTAAAAGTTCAAGGCACGCTTGTCGACTGACAAGGCGGCTTCTTTGGTGGCCTCGCTCAACGATGGGTGCGCATGGCAAATACGCGCGATGTCTTCCGAGGAGGCTTTGAATTCCATGGCCACGACAGCCTCGGCAATCAGCTCGGAGGCTTGAGGGCCGACGATGTGCACGCCCAGGATTTCGTCTGTCACGGCGTCGGCCAGCATTTTCACCATGCCGGTGGTGTCACCCAAAGCGCGGGCGCGGCCATTGGCCAAAAACGGAAAACTGCCTGCCTTGTAAGTCACGCCATCCGCCTTGAGCTGCTGCTCGGTGCGGCCGACCCAAGCGATTTCGGGGCTGGTGTAGATGACCCAAGGGGTGGTGTTGAAGTTGACATGACCGTGTTGACCGGCGATGCGCTCAGCCACCGCCACACCTTCTTCCTCTGCCTTGTGCGCCAGCATCGGACCACGCACCACGTCACCCACCGCCCACACGCCGGGTAAGTTGGTTTTGCATTCGTCGTCAACCACGATCGCGCCTCGCTCATCGAGATGCAAGCCAACCGCTTCTGCGTTCAAGCCGGTGGTGTTGGGCACGCGCCCGATGGAGATGACCAGCTTGTCCGCATCGAGCTTGATGGCCTCGCCCTTGGCATTGCTGTAGTTGACCGTGACGCCTTTTTTACCGTTGACGATCTCGCCGACTTTCACACCAAGCTCGATCTTCAAACCTTGCTTGTCAAAAGCCTTCTTGGCCTCTTTGGCGATTTGCTCATCGACCGCACCCAAGAACGTGGGCAGGCCCTCCAAGATGGTGACTTCAGCGCCGAGACGACGCCAGACCGAACCCATCTCCAAGCCAATCACGCCAGAGCCGATCAAGACCAGTTTTTTCGGAACGCTGCCGATGCGCAACGCACCGTCGTTGGACAACACGTTGACTTCGTCAAAGGGTGTGCCGGGCAAGGCGCGGGCGCTGGAGCCGGTGGCGATGATGACTTGCTTGGCCACCAAAGATTCATCCGATTTACCACTGACCTTGACCTCAAAACCCGCATCCGACTTGCTGGTAAAACTGCCACGGCCGTGGAAGAAGCTGACCTTGTTTTTCTTGAGCAGGTACAAGATGCCGTCGTTGTTTTGCTTGACCACGGTGTCCTTGCGGGCGAGCATTTTGCTGATATCCATCTGCACACCGGTGGCGCTGATGCCATGTTCTTCAAAGTGATGATTGGCATGGTCAAAGTGCTCGCTGGACTGCAGCAAGGCCTTGGAGGGGATGCAACCCACGTTAGTGCAGGTGCCGCCGGGTGCTGGGCCACCCGCAGCGTTTTGCCACTCGTCGATGCAAGCAACTTGAAAGCCTAACTGGGCAGCGCGGATGGCTGCGATGTAACCGCCGGGGCCAGCGCCGATGACGACGACGTCGAATGGTTTGCTCATGGAAATGTCTCTTTCAAAAGCCAGGTCCTCACCGAGAAGACCTTGCAATGCATGTCATCAAATGTCGAACAACAGACGGGCTGGGTCTTCCAACGCTTCTTTCATGGCGACCAGGCCCAAGACAGCTTCGCGGCCGTCAATGATGCGGTGGTCGTAGGACATCGCGAAATAGTTCATGGGTCGCACCACCACTTGGCCGTTTTCCACCATGGCGCGGTCTTTGGTGGCGTGCACACCCAAAATGGCCGACTGAGGTGGGTTGATGATGGGGGTCGACATCATCGAGCCGAAGGTGCCGCCGTTAGAGATGGAGAAAGTACCACCGGTCATCTCTTCGATACCCAGTTTGCCGTCACGCGCCTTGACGCCGAATTCGGCGATCTTCTTTTCGATGTCAGCAAAGCTTATTTGGTCGGCGTTGCGCAAAATAGGCACCACCAAGCCACGGGGAGAACCCACCGCGATACCGATATCGAAGTAGCCGTGGTAGACGATGTCGTTGCCATCGACCGAGGCGTTCAACACGGGGAATTTCTTCAGGGCATGCACTGCTGCTTTCACAAAGAAGCTCATGAAGCCTAGCTTGACGCCGTGTTCTTTCTCGAACCGCTCTTGCATGCGCTTGCGCATCTCCATGACTGGGGCCATGTTGATTTCATTGAAGGTGGTCAGAATGGCGTTGGTCGATTGCGATTGCAGCAAACGCTCGGCCACACGGGCGCGCAAACGGGTCATGGGCACGCGCTGCTCGGGACGCTCGCCCAAATCCACGCTGGGGGCAGCCACTTGGGGCAAGGCTTTGGTGGGCACGCCGGTGGGGATCACCGCGGCTGTAGATGTCACGCCGCCTTGCACAGCAGCCAATACATCGCCCTTGGTAACGCGCCCGTCCTTGCCAGTGCCTGGCACCGAACCTGCCGCCAGCTGGTTGTCAGCCATCAGCTTGGCGGCAGCGGGCATGGCCACACCGGCATGGCTGGTGTTGGCGGGGGCCGCAGCGGTGGGGGTGGCAGCAGGTGCAGCCGCAGGGGCTGCGGCTTTTGCGGCAGTCACAGGACCTGCCGCAGAGGCAGTGGCCGTGGTGTCAATGCGAGCGATCAGTTGCTCGGCCATGACGGTGGCGCCGTCGGCAGCGACGATGTCAATCAAGATGCCAGCCGATGGCGCGGGGACTTCGAGCACCACTTTGTCGGTTTCGACGTCGATCAAGATCTCGTCGACCGCCACAGCCTGACCGACTTTTTTCTTCCACTGCAACAAAGTGGCTTCTGCCACCGATTCAGAGAGTTGCGGTACTTTGACTTCTACGATAGCCATGATGTGTGTTTCCTGTTGGATAGATGGGCAGACCCGGGGCGCAAGACGCGCCTCGCAAGCGGCTTACTTGGTCAATATGAATCCCTTGAGGCGGCCAAAGGCACCATCAACCAGCGCTTTTTGCTGGTCTTGGTGCAAGTGCGAATAGCCCACTGCGGGTGAAGCCGAGGCAGCGCGACCGCTGTAGCCCAGCTTTTGGCCAGCGGCCATGTTTTCAAACAGGTAGTGCTGCACAAAAAACCAAGCACCTTGGTTTTGGGGCTCATCCTGACACCACAACACTTCCGTGGCATGGGGGTATTTCTTCAACTCGGCAGCAAACGCCTTGTGAGGGAACGGATAGAGCTGCTCCAAGCGCACCAGGGCGGTATCGTCGTGGCCGTTTTCTTCGCGTTTTTTCGACAAGTCGTAATACACCTTGCCAGAGCAAATGACCAAGCGTTTGACTTTGTCCGCCTTGATGTCTTTGCTCTCGGGAATGATGGTTTGGAAACCACCTTTGGTGAATTCGGATACTGGCGAAGTGGCGTCTTTGTGTCGCAACAAAGACTTGGGTGTGAAGATGACCAGCGGCTTGCGCAGGTTGCGCACCATCTGGCGACGCAACACGTGGAAAATTTGGCTGGCTGTCGTTGGTTGCACGATTTGCATGTTGGTGTCGGCGGCCAATTGCATGAAGCGCTCGACCCGGGCTGAGCTGTGCTCTGGGCCTTGGCCTTCGTAGCCATGAGGCAGCATCAGGGTGATGCCATTGACCCGGCCCCACTTGACCTCACCAGAGGCAATGAACTGATCGATCACCACCTGCGCACCATTGGCAAAGTCGCCAAACTGCGCCTCCCAGATCACCAAGGTGTTGGGGTCGTTGGAGGCGTAGCCGTATTCAAAGGCCAGGACAGCTTCCTCAGACAGGATGGAATCGATCACCGTGAAGGGTGACTGGTTGTCCGCTGCGTTTTGCAAGGGAATGTAAGTGCCGGTATCCCATTTTTCACGGTTTTGGTCGTGGATGACCGCATGTCGGTGGGTGAAAGTACCACGGCCGCAGTCTTCGCCCGACAAACGCACAGGAAAGCCGCTGGCCACCAAGGAGGCAAAGGCCATGTGCTCTCCCATGCCCCAGTCGACAGGCAAATCACCTCGCCCCATGGAGGCACGGTCGTCATAGACCTTTTTCACCAAGGGATGCGGGGTGACCGTTGAAGGAATGGTGGTGATCCGCTCGGCCAGGCGTTTCCACTCCGCCATGGGGATGGCGGTATCGGCCGCATCGGTCCATTTTTTGCCGAGGAACGGTGACCAATCGACCGTGAACTTGGTCTTGAAATTGGTGAGCACAGGATCTGAGGTGTTCTTGCCTGCGTCCAATGCTGCGCGGTAGGCCTTGACCATGTCGTCGCCCAAGCTCTCGCCCAGACCTTGAGAGGCCAAACGGTCCGCGTACATTTTTCGGGTTCCGGGGTGGGACGCGATTTTTTTGTACATCAGCGGTTGGGTCAGGCTAGGTGTGTCTTGCTCGTTGTGGCCGAGCTTTCGGAAACAAGTGATGTCGACCACCACGTCTTGGCCAAACGCCATACGGTATTCCAGGGCCAATTGGGCGGCCAAGACCACGGCTTCGGGGTCGTCACCGTTGACATGCAGCACAGGGGCCTCGACCATCTTGACGATGTCGGTGCAAAACACAGAAGAACGCATGTCGCGGGGGTCGGAGGTGGTGAAGCCGATTTGGTTGTTGATGATGATGTGCACCGTGCCGCCGGTGGAATAGCCACGGGTTTGGGCCAGTGCAAGGGTTTCTTGATTGACCCCTTGGCCGCCAAAAGCGGCGTCGCCGTGTACCAACACCGGCAGCACCTGGCTGCCTGTGGGGTCGTCACGGCGGTCCATGCGTGAGCGCACCGAGCCTTCGACCACAGGGTTGACGATTTCCAAGTGAGAGGGGTTGAAGGCCAAGCTCAAATGCACCGGGCCGCCAGGGGTAGAAACGTCCGAGCTGAAACCTTGGTGGTATTTCACGTCACCAGCGGGCAAATGCTCAGGCGCAGTGTGGTCAAACTCTGCAAACATGTCGGCGGGCTGCTTGCCCATGGTGTTGACCAACACATTCAAGCGGCCACGGTGGGCCATGCCGATCACCACTTCTTGCACACCTTTGGCACCGGCGATTTGGATCAACTCGTCCATGGCCGCGATAAAGCTCTCGCCCCCTTCGAGCGAAAAGCGTTTTTGGCCGACATACTTGGTGTGCAGGTAACGCTCGAGGCCTTCGGCGGCGGTCAGGCGGTCCAAGATGTGTTTTTTCTTCTCGGCGCTGAAGGTGGGTTTGCTGCGGATGCTTTCCAAATTTTGCTGCCACCAGCGCTTTTCGGTCATGTCCGAGGTGTACATGTACTCGGCGCCCAAAGTGCCGCAATAGGTTTCACGCAAGGCATTGACCAACTCGCGCAGGCTCATGCGGTCTTTGCCAAAAAAAGTGTTGCTGGTGTCGAACACGGTTTCTTGATCGGCATCGCCAAAACCATAGAAAGAGGGTTCGAGCTCAGGGATGGCGGGACGTTCGGTGCGCTGCAGTGGGTCTAGGTTGGCCCAGCGTTGGCCGACGTTGCGGTAGGCCGCGATCAGCTGCTGGGCGGCGGTGCGTTTGCGGCCCATTTCGGCATCTGCACTGGCCATGACCACGCGGGTGCCGCCTTGCTTGGCCCGCTCGGCAAAAGCGTTCACCACGGGCTGGTGCGGCACGTCTTTGGCGTTGCTGCCATCCACAGCGGGAACGTGTTGCAGGGCATCGAAATACTGCCGCCAACTGTATGGCACGCTACCTGGATTGGCGAGGTAGTTTTCATACATCTCTTCGACGTAGGGGGCGTTGCCCCCGAAGAGATAGGTGTTGCTCGCGTAGGCTTGATAGACGGATGAACCCGACTGCGATGAATCGCTCATGACGCTGACCTCCGTTTCCCTGCAGGAAACATTAGCTTGGTTGAAGAACCCTCCACGACACGGCTGAACCGGCTGGTGGATGCGACCTGAGGTGCTTGCCTCAAGTATGTATGACCATTGTGCCACTGATCACTGACAGTTTTACGACAAACTTCAAGCGATTGGGGCCGACTCCAATTGTGTTGTCTTTGCAGGCATGCTCAGGCCAGCTGTTCTTGGATCTGCTGCAACGGCGTTGGGTCGTCAATGGTGGTCAAATCGCCCGGGTCGCGCTTTTCGCACACTGCCTGGATGGCGCGGCGAAGCAATTTGCCGCTGCGGGTTTTGGGCAGCAGGCTCAGGAACAGCACGCGTGAAGGCCGGGCCACCGCGCCCAATTGGCCATCCACCAGCTTCATGATCTCGCCTTCGAGCTTCAAGCGGCCTGCCGCATCCCCCAAAGCAGACGTGTCCTTGGCAACCACAAAGGCCATGGCCACCTGCCCTTTGAGCTGGTCGGCCACACCCACCACCGCCACCTCGGCGACATTGGGGTGGCTGGAAATGCTTTCCTCGATCTCGCGGGTGCCCAAGCGGTGGCCAGCCACGTTGATCACGTCGTCGGTGCGCCCCAATATGAAGTAGTAACCGTCCTCGTCCCGCACGCCCCAATCGAAAGTGGAATAGAGCAACTTGCCAGGGATGCTTTGCCAATAGGTGTTGACAAAGCGCTGGTCGTCGCCCCACAGGGTTTGCAAGCAGCCGGGCGGCAGCGGGCCTGCAATGACCACCACCCCTTTTTGGTGGGCGCCGGTCAGGACTTCGCCGGTGTTCTCGTCCACCAATTTCACATCGAAGCCGTACATGGGCACGCCAGGGCTGCCGTATTTACTGGCTTTCTTCTCGACCCCGTTGGCAACCGTCAAGATGGGCCAGCCGGTTTCGGTTTGCCAGTAGTTGTCGATGATGGGTTTTTTCAAACCATCGGCGATCCACTGGGCGGTCGGTTCATCCAACGGTTCGCCAGCCAAATACAGCGCCTGCAAGCTGGACAAGTCGTGTTTGCTCAACAGTGCGGGGTCTTGCTTCTTTAGCACCCGCACCGCGGTGGGGGCGCTGAACATGTGGGTGACTTTGTACTTCTCGACCAGCTGCCACCAAATGCCACCATCGGGGCGTGTGGGCAAGCCCTCGTACATCAGGGTAGCCATGCCCGCGAGCAGTGGCCCGTAGATGATGTAGCTGTGTCCCACCACCCACCCAATGTCGCTGGTGGAGAAATACACCTGACCAGGCTGGCCTTGAAAGATGTGCTGCATGCTGGCCGCCAAGGCCACGGCATAGCCACCGGTGTCGCGCTGCACACCCTTGGGTTTGCCTGTCGTGCCCGAGGTGTAAAGCGTGTAACTGATGTGGTCGCTGTCGACCCATTCGCAGGGCACTTGGGCGTTCAGGTGTTGGGATCGCAAGGAGGCGTAATCGTGATCGCGACCAGTCACGGCAGTGAATGGCTCTAGACCACGGTTGACCATGAGCACAGCGGCGGGCTTATGCTGGCTGAGGGAGATGGCTTCGTCGAGCAAGGGTTTGTAGGGAACCACCTTGCCCCCGCGAGAGCCCGCATCTGCGCTGATCACCAACTTGGGCGTGGCGTCTTCAATGCGGGAGGACAAGGCATGCGCGGCGAACCCACCAAACACCACCGAATGGATGGCACCCATGCGCACACAAGCCAACATCGCAAAAGCGGCTTGGGCAATCATGGGAAGGTAAATCAGGACCCGGTCGCCCTTGCCCACACCCAAGCATTGCAAAATGGCCGCCATGCGCTGTACTTCATCGCTCAGTTGAGCAAAGCTGTAGGTGACCTCGGTGTTGGTTTCGGTGGACACATAAATGAGCGCGGGTTTGTCAGCCTGGCTGGCCAGGTGGCGATCCAACGCGTTGTGGCACAAATTGGTTTTGCCACCCACATACCACTTGGCAAAAGGGGGATTGGCATAGTCGCAAATTTGGGTGGGGGCTTGGTGCCAGTCGATCAACTGGGCTTGTTCACCCCAAAACCCATCGCGGTCGTCTAAAGACCGACGGTAGAACGATTCGTAAACACCCACAGCTGACTCCCGATTGGATTTTTATTTGATCAAGGCTTGAATAGCTTTGAACTCGGGGTGCTCCGCCGTGCGAAGCCACTCAAACAAAACCATTTCAGTGGTCACCAACTCGGCACCGGCACCCGCCAAGCGGTCGTAGGCGGCATCACGGTTGCGTTCGGTGCGTGAACTGCACGCATCGGTCACCACCCACACCTCAAATTCATCCTCCAACAAGTCCAAAGCGGTTTGCAAAACGCACACATGCGCTTCCACACCTGCAATCACCAGGCTGTTGCGCTCAAGGCCGCTGCCAGCAGGTTTTTGCAGGTGCTTTGGCAAACTGCGGGCGTTGCCTCCCACCGGCTTGGCCGGCGGACGCAACAGATCGGTCAGACCCTCCTGGCTGGCACTGAACTGCATTTTGGACAGGGTTTGCCTACACAGGGCTTTCAATTCTGCAGGGTTGGTGCCCAATTTGCTGGGGTTTTGCTCGGTGCCCCAAGCTGGCAAGTCGAGCAAGCGGGCAGCTCTCGCCAATCTCAGGGCATTGGCCAAACAGTCAGCACCTTGGTGAATGGCGGGCAACAAACGTTCCTGCAAGTCCACCAGCACCAATTGGGATTCATCAGCGTCGAGCAACATGGTTTAGATTTTCACCACGATGCGGCCACGCACCTTGCCGGCCATGAGCGCGTGGGCTTTGTCAATGGCTTGGTCCAGGCTGACCTCTTCAACCATGCTCTCGAGTTTGGCGATGTCGAGGTCGCGGGCCAAACGGTCCCAGGCTTGCTGGCGCAATGCCAGGGGCGCCATCACTGAATCCACCCCGATCAAGCGCACATTGCGCAAGATGAATGGCATGACCGTGGCGGGCAAATCGAACCCTTGCGCCAAACCGCAGGCTGCCACGGCGCCGCCATAGCGGGTTTGCGCCAAGGCGTTGGCCAGGGTGTTTGAACCCACCGCGTCGACCACACCTGCCCAGCGCTCTTTTTGCAGGGGTTTGCCGGCCGCGCTCAGCTCAGCCCGGTCGATCAAATGCTGAGCGCCCAAATTGTGCAGGTAGGACTCTTCGCTGGTTTTGCCGGTCGCGGCCACCACGCTGTAGCCCAACTTGGCCAGCAAGGCGATGGCCACACTGCCCACGCCACCCGTCGCGCCTGTCACCAAAATCTCGCCGTCGCCTGGCTTGACGCCTTGTTGCTCGAGCGACATGACGCACAACATGGCGGTGTAACCGGCCGTACCAATCGCCATTGCTTGGCGTGCTGTGAAATCAGAGGGCAGTTTGACCAGCCAGTCGCCCTTGAGTTTGGCCTGCTCGGCCAGACAACCCCAGTGGGTTTCACCCACGCCCCAGCCGTTGTGCACGAAAGCGTCGCCTGCTTTCCAATTGGGGTGGCTCGATGACAACACCGTACCCGCCCCGTCAATCCCCGCCACCATCGGCCAGTTGCGCACGACTGGGCTTTTGTTGGTGATGGCCAGACCGTCCTTGTAGTTCAGGGTGGAATACGCCACCTGCACGTGGACATCGGTTGCTGGCAAGCGGCTCTCATCGACCGATTGGATGGCAGCTTGGAAATGGGGTTCTTTGTCTAACAAGAGAGCGCGAAACATGGTCGTCCTTGGATCTGAAAGTGTGAAAAGCCTCCATTGTCCTTCAGTCAAGCCCTCATGGGCTGGGGATTAGAATGTCGGCCTATGTTGCGTACCTTCTTACTCTTGTTGGTCAGTGTTGGCTTGGCCCATGCCGAGCCAGCCAAACAACAGCCTGACGACCTCGACTCGTTGCTGACTCAAAGCGGCTGGGTCGCGCAATTCAGCCACATGGGCCATTCGGTCGGCTCCCAAGCCTCTGAGCTGGTGGTCAATGCCATGGGCTATATCGGAGTCCCCTACAAACGTGGTGGCAACAATGAAAACGGTTTTGACTGCAGCGGCTTTGTGCGCGCCATGTACCAAAACACCCTGGGCTTGGTCTTGCCCCATAACGCCAAAGCACAGGCCGCGGTCACCGAAAAAATCGACCGCAGCGAACTCCAACCTGGCGACCTGGTTTTCTACAACACCCTGCGCAAAACCTTCAGCCATGTGGGCATCTATATTGGTGAAGGAAAGTTCATCCATTCGCCCCGCAGCGGCGGCGAAGTGCGGATTGAGAACATGAGCGATGCTTATTGGGTCAAGCGCTTCAATGGCGCACGGCGGGTCGCCACCGCGCAAACTGCCCCTGCTGCTGTCGCGCACACCCGCTGATCCTTTTGCTGGGCTCGCGGCGCATGCAGGCCTTGCGTCTTGCCTCAGCCCCTGCTTCATCGCTCAATCCTTTTGATTGATCACGTCAAAAATCTTTCATCTTTTTGCACAAAGACTGCCTACACTCTCCCCCATGGATTCCAGCTCTGCCGCCGTTCAACGCTATACCCTCACTGCCATTGGCTTGCACTGGTTCTTGGCATTGGCGCTGTTTGGCTTGTTTGGCATGGGTTTGTACATGGCAGACCTGCCCCTTTCCCCGCTGAAATTGAAACTCTACAACTGGCACAAATGGGCTGGTATGACTTTTTTGCTGTTGTCCGCACTGCGCTTGTTATGGCGTTTGACCCACCAACCCCCCCCCTTGCCTGCCCAGATTGACCAAGGCATGCCCCGTTGGCAGCACTTGGCGCATCACGGCATCCATAATGCGCTCTATGCCCTGTTCTTTTTGGTACCCTTGATCGGCTGGGCATACAGCTCGGCCTCAGGCTTTCCCATTGTTTTGTTTGGTGTCTTACCCCTGCCTGACTTTGTCCCGTCAGACAAAGCCCTGGCAGAGCTGATCAAGCCCTGGCATGAAATCAGCGCATTTGTCATGATGGGTTTGGCCCTGATCCATATCCTGGCCGCCATCAAACACCAATGGATCACCCAGAACGGTTTAATTCAACGCATCTTGCCCGGCCAATCCACACCAGACAGCACATGAACCTCGAACGCATTGCCCTGTTTTTGTTTTCCTCTTTGCTGGGGATGGTCAGCACCTGCGCCATTGCCCAGCAAAAACTCGCGCCCGCTCAAAGCGAGATGGTGTTTGTCAGCAAGCAGATGGGCGTGCCTGTCGAAGGCCGTTTCAACAAATTTGACGCTCAAATTGCTTTCGACCCAGCAAAACCTGCCGCTGGCAAAATCGCCTTCACGGTTGACATGGCCAGTGCGACCCTTGGCGTGAAAGAAACCGACGCGGAACTGCCCAAGGCGGATTGGTTCAATACAGCCCGATTTGCCCAAGCCACTTTCCAGTCCGGGTCCATCAAAGCCATGGGGGCTGGCAAATTCGAGGTGGCTGGCAAACTGACCATCAAAGGCGTTTCCCAGGAGGTGGTGGTGCCCGTGGTACTGACCCAGGCTGGCCCCAACACCACAGCCACCGGCGCCTTCACACTCAAACGACTGGTTTTCAAAATTGGCGACAACGAATGGTCAGACACTTCCCTGGTGGCTGACGAAGTCCAGGTGAAATTCAAATTCGCCTTAACCGGTGTCGGCAAGCTTTAGTTTTTTTCAACTCACCCCGTATCCAAAGGAGATTTCATGCGCAGACAACTTGTTGCAGCCGTTTTGGCGATCACAGCCGTTGCAGTTACCACCGCTCAAGCGGCCACCTACAACATCGATCCCACACACACCTTTGTGACCTTTGAGGTCACTCACTTTGGCACATCCACCAACCGTGGCCGCTTTGATAAAAAAGAAGGCGTTGTTCAATTTGACCGCGCCGCCAAAACCGGTTCTGTCAACCTGACCATCCAAGCCGATTCCATCAACACCGGCACCGAAGCCTTCAACGCCCACTTGAAAAAGTCTGACTTTTTTGATGCGCCAGTCCACCCCACCATGACCTTTTCGGCAGATAAATTCAGCTTCAACGGAGACAAAATCTCTGAAGTGGCTGGCAGCCTGACCATGCTGGGCAAAACCTTGCCTGTGATGTTGAAGGCCACCAACTTCAACTGCTATGAACATCCCAGACTCAAGCGTGAAGTCTGCGGCGGCGACTTTGAAACCACCATCATGCGCAGCGACTGGGGTATGAAATGGGGCATCGACTTTGGTATTCCAGACAAAGTCAAATTGTTGATCCAGGTAGAAGCCATCAAGCAATAAACACACGCTTCTCCATAAAGCCGTTCGCCATCGGGTGGACGGCTTTTTTTATGCTTTGGCAAGATCGGTCGAGCATGGAATCTGTCGGACAATGTCCACATACACATCAAGTTGGTTTTTCAATGGCAATCCAATGGTTTCCTGGTCATATGCACCTGACGCGCAAAGCCATAGGCGAGCGTATCAAAAACATTGACGTGGTCATTGAAATGCTAGATTCCCGGCTGCCAGGATCGAGCGCCAACCCGATGTTGGCTGAACTCATTCAAGGCAAACCCGCTTTGAAAGTGCTGAGCAAACAAGACTTGGCCGACCCAGAGCGCACCCGCATCTGGCTAGCCCATTACAACGCCATGACCGCGGTGCGCGCCATCGGCTTGGACACCAGCATGGTCTCGCCCGCCAAAGCCTTGATGGAGGCATGCCATCAGCTTGCCCCCTTGCGCGGCGGCATGGTCAAACCGATGCGGGTACTGATTTGCGGCATTCCCAACGTCGGCAAGTCCACCTTGATCAACACCCTCAAAGGCAAACGCGCAGCCAAAACCGGGGACGAGGCAGGCGTCACGAAAACCGAACAGCGCATCGCTTTGGCAGATGACTTTTACCTTTATGACACGCCAGGTGTCTTGTGGCCTCGCATCATCGTGACCCAAAGCGGTTTCAACCTGGCCGCCAGTGGCGCCATCGGCATCAACGCATTTGACGATGAGGAAGTTGCCCTTGAACTGCTGCGCTACTTGATCGCCCATTACCCTGCAGCACTGGCAAAGCGCTATAAGGTCAGCGACCCATCCTCACTCATGGAGGAGACCATGTTGGAGGCAGTGGCTCGCAGCCGAGGTGCGGTGCAAAGCGGTGGGCGGATCAACACCACCAAAGCCGCACACATCGTGATCCATGACTTCCGAAGCAATGCACTGGGTCGCATCACCTTGGAGACGCCCCAAGAGTTCGCTATATGGCTGGCTGAGGGCAAAAGGACAGACGCGGAAAGGATTGAGCGCAAATCAAAAGGTGCTCCGGCCAAGCAGTGCGGGAAACCCAAGCACTGAAGTGCAGGCAAGGCCTCAGCCCGCTGGTGTTGCTGTTTTGCGCATCACCTCATCGAACAAACCGCTGACCAACCATCCTGCCAGCCAGGCCTTCACCGCTGGCAACGACAAGCTTTCAAACAAAGCTGCGTCCACGGCGGCGAACTGGCGCACAAACGGGAAAATACCAATGTCTGCGGCGCAGGGACTGACACCCCCCAGTTGGGGCTGGCTTTGCAGGTATGGTTCCAGGGGTTCCAGCAGTGCGGCCACGGCATGCTGAAAGTGTTGTTCCCGGGTCAGCGAATCGGCAAAGCGCTGCGGGTATTTGTAACGATCCAGGTGGTGTTTAAACGGACCGTCACACGCCTGTTGCAAGGCCAGGTTGTCTGGCGATTGCGCCCTCGCCCACCAGCCCTCTGCATCGCCCGATTGGTCAAAAGCCCATCGCATGATGTCCAGGCTTTGCTCGAGTACTTCAGCAGAGGGCAACACCAGCACCGGCACGGTGCCTTTGGGTGAAACAGCCAACATGGCGGGAGATTTGTCTCGCAACGACACCTCCAGCCCTTGGTACACCACACCTGCTTGACGCAGGGCCATGCGGGCGCGCATGGCGTAAGGACAACGGCGGTAGGTGTAGAGAAGTGGCATCATGACAAACGCTCCAACGCGCCTTTACCCGCCATGTTGCGGCCTTGGTGGGTGTAACAGGTGGGTGATCACCGTCTTGCAGGGGGCAGGTCCGTGCAACTGCCGTGCGCTACCTCGGCCGCCATGCCAATGCTCTCACCCAACGTCGGGTGCGGATGAATGGTCTTGCCGATATCCACGGCGTCTGCGCCCATCTCGATGGCCAAGGCCACTTCACCGATCATGTCACCCGCGTGGGTGCCGACCATGCCACCGCCCAAAATCTTGCCGTGGCCGTGCGCCTGTGGGCTGTCGTCAAAAAGCAGTTTGGTCACTCCTTCGTCGCGCCCGTTGGCAATGGCGCGACCCGACGCCGCCCAGGGGAACAAGCCTTTTTTCACCTTGATGCCTTGCGCTCTGGCTTGGTCTTCAGTCAAGCCCACCCATGCCACTTCCGGGTCGGTGTAGGCCACGCTGGGAATCACACGCGCATTGAATGCCGCAGAGGCTAATTCGTGCTTGCCTTGCAGCTCGCCCGCAATGACTTCGGCCGCGACATGGCCTTCGTGCACCGCCTTGTGCGCGAGCATGGGCTGCCCCACGATATCGCCAATGGCGAAGATGTGCGGCACGTTGGTGCGCATCTGGATGTCGACGTTGATGAAGCCGCGTTCTGTGACCTCCACGCCTGCTTTATCCGCAGCCATTTTTTTGCCGTTGGGTGTTCGGCCCACGGCTTGCAACACCAAGTCATAGACCTGCGGAGCCGGGGCGCCCTCGCCTTCAAAAGTCACTTCAATCCCTTTAGCGGTGGCGCGTGCAGACACGGTTTTGGTTTTCAACATGATGTTGTCAAAACGCGGTGCATTCATCTTCTGCCAAATCTTCACCAAGTCACGGTCAGCGCCTTGCATCAAGCCGTCAGTCATTTCCACCACATCCAGGCGTGCGCCCAGCGTGCTGTAGACCGTGCCCATTTCCAAGCCAATGATGCCGCCGCCCAGCACCAACATGCGCTTGGGCAGCTTGGTCAATTGCAGTGCACCAGTGCTGTCAACCACGCGGGGATCGTCCGGCATGAACGGCAAATGCACGGCTTGGCTGCCGGCGGCAATGATGCAGTTTTTGAAGCTCACCACTTTGCTGTTACCGGTTTTGTCTTGTGCGCTCCCCGTGGTTTCTTCCACCGCCACATGGTGGCTGCCCATGAAAACCCCATAGCCGCGCAACACCGTGACCTTGCGCATCTTGGCCATGGCAGCCAAACCGCCCGTGAGCTTGCCGATGACTTTCTCTTTGTGGCCACGCAGCATGTCAATGTTGACCTTGGGCTTGCCAAAATCCACACCTAAGCTGCTGAGGTGGCTCACCTCGTCCATCACAGCAGCCACATGCAGCAAGGCTTTGGACGGGATGCAACCCACATTCAAACAAACACCGCCCAATTGGGCATAGCGTTCGACGATGACCACGTTGAGACCTAAATCGGCGGCGCGGAATGCCGCGCTGTAGCCACCAGGGCCACCACCCAAGACCAACAAATCACACTGCACATCCACTGCACCGGAAAAGCTGCTGGCTGAATGATCAGCAACGGGCGCTGCTGCCGCAGTGGCGGTCGGGCTGGGAGCAGCAGCTTCCACCGACAAAATGACCGAGCCTTGCTTGACCTTGTCGCCCAGCTTCACTTGAAATGCGGTGACGACACCGGCATGGGAAGAAGGGATTTCCATGGATGCTTTGTCGCTCTCCACGGTGATCAAGCTTTGGTCAACCGCGACCGTGTCGCCCACCTTCACCAACAATTCGATGACAGCCACTTCGTCGAAGTCGCCGATGTCGGGAATTTGAATGTCTGTTTGAGCCATTTTGTTAATCCATCAGTGCGGGGCTGCAAGTGCATGCAGGGCCCCATGGTTTAGAGCATGACGCGGCGGAAATCGGCCAACACCTGTCCGAGGTAGGCATTGAAGCGAGCTGCTGCTGCACCGTCGATCACGCGGTGGTCCCAGGTCAGGGATAGGGGCAGCATCAGGCGCGGCTCGAATGCTTTACCGTCCCAAACTGGCTCCATGTTGCTGCGGCACACGCCCAAAATCGCCACTTCAGGCGCGTTGATGATGGGTGTGAAATAGCGCCCGCCAATGCCGCCCAAGCTGGAAATGGTGAAGGTCGCACCGGACATTTCAGCAGGGCTGAGTTTGCCCTCACGGGCTTTTTTCGCAAGCTCACTCATCTCGGCGCTGATTTGCAAAATGCCTTTTTGATCGGCATCTTTGAGTACCGGCACCATCAAGCCGTTGGGCGTGTCAGCAGCAAAACCGATGTGCCAATAGCGCTTGTAAACCAGCGTGTCGCCATCGAGGGAACTGTTGAATTGCGGATACTTTTGCAAGGCCGCGACGCAAGCTTTGATCAAAAAGGCCAACATGGTGACCTTGACACCTGATTTCTCGTGTTCTCGGTTGGTCAGCAGACGGAAAGCCTCCAGCTCAGTGATGTCGGCATCGTCATGGTTGGTGACGGACGGGATCATCACCGCGTTGCGCAACAAATTGGCACCGCTGATTTTTTGAATCCGACCCAGTTCTTTGTGCTCAATCGGGCCAAATTTAGCGAAGTCAACCTTGGGCCAAGGAATCAAACCCAGGCCAGCGCCGTCGCCCGCAGGTGCTTTAGCCGATTGCGCTTGGGTTCGGGTGTCGCCTGCCATGACCGCACGACTGAACGCATGGATGTCTTCGAGACCGATGCGCCCTTTGGGTCCGCTGCCCTTGACTTCCGTCAACGGCACGCCCAGCTCACGGGCAAACTTGCGTATCGAGGGTGACGCATGCGGCAATTCACCCGAGGAGGCCATCGTGGGTTGATGAGGCACAGCCGGCAAAGGTGCTGCAGCAACCGGTGCTGGCGACGAAGCGGCAGGTGAAGGCGCAGCTGCTGCGGCAGGTGAAGGCGCAGCTGCTGCGGTGACTTCGACTTCGCCTGCATCCAACTTCACGATCGATGAGCCTTGCTTGACCTTGTCGCCCAACTTCACCAACATCTCGGTGATCACACCGGCATGCGAGGATGGGATTTCCATCGACGCCTTGTCAGACTCGACCGTGATCAAGGACTGCTCGGGACGCACCTTGTCGCCCACTTTCACCAACAACTCAATCACCGCCACTTCATCGAAGTCGCCAATGTCAGGGACTTTCACTTCCACTGTTGCCATTTGTGTCTCCCTGGATCAAGCGTTGAGCGGATTGATTTTGTCCGCTTGCAGTTTGTAGTGATGGATCGCTTTGGCCACGGTATCGACCGGGACCTTGCCCTCTTCGCTCAAGGCCTTGAGGGCTGCCACCACAATGTAATGGCGATTGATCTCAAAGTGCTCGCGCAATTTGTAGCGGAAATCGCTGCGCCCAAAACCATCGGTTCCCAACACTTTGTAGACCCGACCGGAAGGAATGTAGGCGCGAATTTGCTCGGCATAGGCCTTCATGTAGTCGGTGGAGGCAACCACCGGGCCGTCATGGGGCGTCAGTTGTTGGGCCACAAACGACTGTTGCGCCTCTTCGGTGGGATGCAACAGGTTCCAGCGCTCGGCTTGCGCGCCATCGCGTGCCAACTCGTTGAAGCTGGGGCAGCTCCACACGTTGGCAGCCACGGCCCAATCGCTGGCCAACAAGTCTCTGGCAGCGATCGACTCACGCAAGATGGTGCCCGAACCCAGCAGGTTGACGCGGGGCAGTTTTTTCGCGCCTTCAGCAGGTTGCAACAAATACATGCCTTTGATGATTTGTGCCTCTGTGCCTGGTGTCAAGCCAGGCATGGCGTAGTTTTCATTCAACAAGGTCAGGTAGTAAAAGACGTTGTCTTGCTTCTCCACCATGCGCTTCAAACCGTGCTGCATGATGACCGCCACCTCGTGGGCAAAGGTCGGGTCGTAACTGATGCAATTAGGAATGGTGCCTGCCAGGATGTGGCTGTGCCCATCTTCATGCTGCAAGCCCTCGCCGTTCAAAGTGGTGCGCCCAGAGGTGCCACCCAACAAGAAACCACGCGCCTGCATATCGCCAGCGGCCCAGGCCAAGTCGCCAACGCGCTGGAAGCCAAACATCGAGTAGTACACGTAGAACGGGATCATGATCCGGTTGTTGGTCGAGTAAGAGGTCGCCGCCGCGATCCAACTGCTCATGCCGCCGGCTTCGTTGATGCCCTCTTGCAAAATTTGACCGGCTTTGTCTTCCTTGTAATACATCACCTGGTCTTTGTCGACTGGCGTGTACTGTTGTCCATCTGGGTTGTAAATACCCACCTGGCGGAACAAGCCTTCCATGCCAAAGGTACGAGCTTCGTCGACCAAAATCGGAACCACACGGGGCCCCAAGGCTTGGTCTCGCAGCAACTGGGTCAGGAAGCGAACATAGGCTTGGGTGGTGGAAATTTCTCTGCCCTCCACCGTGGCCTCGGTGACCGCCTTGAACACATCGAGCGACGGCACGGTGAACTGCTCCTCTGCTTTGGTGCGCCGGTGTGGCAGATAGCCGCCCAAGGCCTTGCGGCGCTCATGCAAGTACTGCATCTCTGGCGTGTCATCTGCCGGTTTGTAAAAAGGCAGTTTGGACAACTCGCTGTCTGGAATGGGAATGTTGAAGCGGTCACGGAAGGTTTTGATGTCTTCGTCCGTGAGCTTTTTGGTTTGGTGAACCGTGTTCTTGCCTTCGCCCGCACTGCCCATGCCAAAACCCTTGACGGTTTTGATCAACAGCACCGTGGGTTGGCCCTTGTGTTTCACCGCAGCCGCATAAGCGGCATAGACCTTTTGCGGGTCATGTCCGCCGCGACGCAGGTTCCAAATATCGTCGTCACTCATCTTGGCCACCATCTCCAAGGTGCGTGGGTCGCGACCGAAGAAATGCTTGCGCACATAAGCGCCGTCGATGGCCTTGAAGGCTTGGTAGTCGCCGTCCAAGGTCTCCATCATGATACGACGCAAAGCGCCGTCTTTGTCTCTGGCGATCAATGGGTCCCAGTTGCTGCCCCAAATCAATTTGATGACGTTCCAACCGGCGCCTCGAAACTCCCCCTCGAGTTCTTGAATGATCTTGCCATTACCGCGCACCGGACCGTCCAAGCGCTGCAAATTGCAATTGATCACAAAGACCAGGTTGTCCAATTTCTCGCGCGCGGCCAAGCCGATGGCGCCCATGGATTCAACCTCATCCATCTCACCGTCACCGCAAAACACCCAGACCTTGCGGTTCTCGGTGTCGGCAATGCCACGGGCATGCAAATACTTTAAAAAGCGCGCTTGATAGATTGCCATCAATGGGCCCAGGCCCATAGACACCGTCGGGAATTGCCAAAACTCGGGCATGAGTTTGGGATGCGGATAGCTCGAGAGGCCTTTGCCGTCTACCTCTTGGCGAAAGTGGAGCAACTGCTCTTCTGTCAATCTTCCTTCCAGGTAAGCGCGGGCATAGACACCCGGAGAGACATGGCCTTGGATGTAGAGCAGATCGCCGCCATGGTTTTCGCTTTCGGCATGCCAAAAATGGTTAAAGCCAGCGCCGAACATGTGAGCCAAGGACGCAAACGA
This sequence comes from Bordetella parapertussis, assembly GCA_945873925.1. Classification (GTDB taxonomy): domain Bacteria; phylum Pseudomonadota; class Gammaproteobacteria; order Burkholderiales; family Burkholderiaceae_C; genus Limnohabitans. The sequence continues at coordinate 41,996 of CAMCES010000002.1, read as the reverse complement.
GCCAATGTGCCCACCCAAATCGCCACCATCGGCTGGGTTGTGGCGATTCGCCTTGACCACCATGGCCATGGCGTTCCAGCGCATATAGGCCCGCAAACGTTCTTCAATTTCAATGTTTCCCGGACACCGCTCTTCCTGGTCTGGCTCAAGTGTGTTCACATAGCCAGTATTGGCAGAGAAAGGCATGTCAATGCTGTTTTCTCTGGCGTGTTCAAGCAGCTGTTCCAACAAGAAATGCGCACGCTCTGGGCCTTCGGATGAAATGACGGCAGACAGCGCGTCCATCCATTCCCGGGTTTCCAGACTGTCGGTATCGTTGACTGCAAATGTTCGAGGTGTGTCGGGTGCAGCAGACATGCTTGACTCCTTGATCGAAAAGAATGGAATGGAGCGGATATTTTGACATGATTTCAAATGACGCTTAAGTATTTCGTATCGCGAAATGAACCAAGCATGGCAAGCCTTTTCTGCGCCTAAACTGCTCAATCATGCCTAAAACCATTCTGCAAACACTCAATACCAACTGGAAAAGCTGGTGGAAGCAACAAAGCCCCAGCAAGCAAGACAGATTTGCACTGTTGGCGCCCATCGCTGCTGTGGCTGTTTTTTTGGTCACCATCCTCAGTAGCGTGAGTTATTTGCGGCTGGAGGAAATGGACAGAGAACAAGAAAGCGTTCAGCGCGACTTGGAGTTTGCCAATCAAAAAATGCGCTTGCACTTGCTCGAGCAGCAAGAACAAATCTTTCGAATGGCTCGCGACCTGGGAAGTGAAAAGCTTTCTGTGGTGGACTTCTCCAATGTCGCAGTCGACTTCTCCTCTCAATACCCAGAGATTGCCAGCATCACCTGGATAGATGAATACAAACGGGTGCGAACAAAATTCTCACCCGGCACGGTAGAGATGCTGCAATTTCACCGCCAGGGCGCTTGGCTAGACCACCCCCAAACGGAAGAAACCTTTTTGCTGGCCAAGGAATTAAAGCGCTCACTGTATTCATCGCCGGTCACATTTGCGCAAAATGATGGGGTAAGCACTTCCGAGACGCATATTCAATTGCATGTACCCATGTTCAACAACAACAACTTCAAAGGGGTTGTGTTGATTGAATACTCCTTGGAAGGTTTGCTGCGCTATGCAGTTCCATCCGAGGTGAGTGCACAACATGCGGTTGCCCTGGTGGATTCCAACAACGAGTTGCTGGCGGGGCAAAGCATCAGACCCAGAACAGGTTTGTTTGATTTCTCTCCCTGGGAATCCAAAGCCTATGAATACACCGTGCCGGTCTCCACGGTGGGCAACACTTTGCAATTGCGTGCACAGGCTTACCGTACATCTCAGGTACTGACCGGCAGCGTCTTGTTTTGGTTAGTGTTGTTGCTCAGTGGCATGACCACCTGGATGTTGATTGGCACCTGGCGACACACACGGCGCCGACTGCAAGCTCAACAAGCCTTGGTGGCAGAAACCAATTTCCGTCGCGCAATGGAAAACTCCATCCTGACCGGTATGCGTGCCATGGACATGCAAGGGCGCATCACCTATGTCAATGCAGCGTTTTGTCAAATGACAGGCTGGAGCGAAAAGGAACTCGTCGGGCTGAGCTCGCCTTTTCCTTATTGGCCCGATGAAGACAGGCACGTCCTCAACACCAAGTTGTCTGACCAACTCAACGGCAGAACCACCATGAGTGGCTTTCAAATCCGGGTCAAGCGCAAAAATGGCAGTCTGTTTGATGCCCGCTTATATGTGTCCCCATTGATTGACGCCTACGGTGAACAAACAGGTTGGATGACCTCTATGACCGACATCACCGAACCCAACCGAATCCGTGAACAGCTCTCTGCCTCCTACGAGCGCTTCACTACCGTGCTCGAAGCCCTGGATGCCTCGGTCTCCGTCACACCGCTGGGCAGCACCGAGCTTTTGTTTGCCAACAAACTCTATCGCCAATGGTTCGGCAACCAAAGTTCAGGGCATTTGGTTTTGGTCACTCAAGCCGGCAAGTCTGACCGCGATTCCTCGTCCAATGATGAATCTGTCGATGATCTGTCGGGTATACCCAGTGAAAGCCTGACACAAGCGAGGTCTGAGAACTCTGAGATCTATTTGTCTGAGCTTCAAAAATGGCTCGAGGTGCGCTCACGCTACCTCAATTGGGTAGATGGTCGTTTGGCACAAATGGTGATTTCCACCGACATCACGGCACGTCGCACCGCTGAGGACCAAGCAGCCATTCAAGCAGAGCGTGCACAGTCTGCCAGTCGGTTGATCACCATGGGTGAGATGGCCTCGAGTGTGGCGCATGAATTAAACCAACCTTTGACGGCCATATCCAATTACTGCAATGGCATGGTCACGCGAATTCGCGGCAAACAAATCACCGAGGATGAATTGCTTTTGGCGCTGGAAAAAACGGCTCGACAAGCCCAACGTGCAGGTCAAATCATTCAACGTATCCGCAGCTTTGTTAAGCGCAGTGAAACCAACAAGATTCAATCTTTGATTTCACCCATCGTGACTGAAGCGATCGAGCTTGCCGATGTCGAGTTACGCAAACGCCAGGTGCGTTTCAGTTTGTTCATGTCCGATAAAATTTCCAGCGTTTTGGTAGATCCAATTCTGATCGAACAGGTGTTGATCAACCTCTTGAAAAATGCTGCTGAGGCTGTCGAGCAAGCCAACCTGCCGGTGGATCAACGCCTGGTGCAATTGCAAATTGTGCCCAAGGTCATTGAGACGCAAGCCGTGGTTGAATTCTCAGTGACCGATTCTGGCTCAGGCATGTCAGCAGAGGTCATGTCGCGTGTCTTTGAAGCTTTCTACTCCACGAAAAAAGAAGGTATGGGTATTGGTTTGAATCTATGCCGAACCATCATCGAGTCGCATCAAGGGCGCATGCATGCGGAGAACATCTACAATGGAAAAAACATCGTTGGGTGTCGTTTTTCATTTTGGATTCCCGAAAAGCCCAGCTTGATTGCAGCCTGACCTCTGTCATTTTATTTGTACGCTGGAGTAACACATGAGTTTGATTCCGAAAAAAGGCAACGTCTATGTGGTCGATGACGACGAAGCTGTTCGCGACTCTCTACAGTGGTTGCTCGAAGGCAAAGACTACCGCGTCCGTTGTTTTGATTCGGCTGACAACTTTCTCAGCCGCTATGACCCCCGCGAGGTTGCGTGCTTGATTGTTGACATACGCATGCCCGGGATCACCGGCTTGGAATTGCAAGACCGCTTGCTTGAGCGCAAATCCCCGCTGCCCATTGTTTTCATTACCGGTCATGGAGACGTGCCCATGGCTGTCAACACCATGAAAAAAGGGGCGATGGACTTCATTTCCAAGCCTTTCAAGGAAGAAGAATTGCTCAGTGTGGTTGAACGCATGCTCGATCAAGCGCGTGATGCTTTTGCTGATCACCAAAATGCCACCAACCGCGATGCCTTGATGGGCAAACTCACGGCACGAGAGGCCCAAGTGCTCGAACGCATCGTGGCGGGCCGACTGAACAAACAAATTGCAGACGATTTAGGCATCAGCATCAAAACCGTTGAAGCTCACCGAGCCAACATCATGGAAAAACTCAACGCCAACACCGTGGCCGATCTCTTGAAAATCGCCCTGGGCCCCACCACCAGCAAAACCCCCTGATCGACCATGTCAGCTCAACTCATTGACGGCAACGCGCTGTCCCAACACATGCGGGCCCAAGTGGCTGAACGTGTTCAACACCTTCAAGCCCAGGGTGTCCAACCAGGTCTGGCAGTGATCCTGGTTGGCGAGAATCCCGCCAGCCAAGTCTATGTTCGCAACAAAGTCAAAGCCTGTGAACAAGCCGGCATTTACTCGTTGCTGGAAAAGTACCCAAGCCAAATGTCACAAGCCGATCTGCTTGAAAGGGTTGAGGCACTCAACCAAGACAAAAACATCCACGGTATCTTGGTGCAACTTCCCTTGCCTGCGCAGATCGATGCACAAAAAGTGATTGAGGCCATTGCCCCAGACAAGGATGTTGATGGTTTCCATGTGGCCAGCGCTGGCGCCTTGATGACTGGCTTGCCCGGGTACTGGCCTTGCACGCCTCACGGTTGCATGAAGATGCTCGAGCACATTGGCTACGCATTGCGTGGCAAACATGCGGTGGTGATTGGTCGCAGCAATATCGTGGGCAAACCCATGGCCATGATGCTGTTGGCCCAAAACGCCACCGTCACCGTTTGTCACAGCGGTACCACCGATTTGAAAGCCCTTTGCTTACAGGCCGATGTGATCGTGGCTGCCGTTGGCAAACGCAATTTGCTCACCGCTGACATGGTCAAACCAGGCGCAGTCGTGCTTGATGTGGGCATGAACCGAGATGAGGATGGCAAGTTATGTGGCGATGTGGATTTTGAAGCTGTCAGGCAGGTTGCCGGCTTCATCACACCGGTTCCAGGTGGTGTAGGCCCCATGACCATCACCATGCTGCTGGTCAACACCTTGGCTTCTGCCGAACACACGCTGTCAGCCTGAAATGTCCAACCCATTGCTCGATTTCTCAGTCTTGCCCTTGTTTGACAAGGTTACGCCTGAGGTGGTTTCTCCCGCCATTTCAGAATTGCTTATTCAAGCGGACCAAGCATTGATGAGCGTCACAAAGCCGGATTTTCCAGCTGAATGGTTGGCGATCTCCAAGGTCCTTGATACCGCCACAGAGCGCTTGAGTCGGGCCTGGGGCATGGTGAGCCATTTGCAATCGGTCATGGACACACCAGAATTGCGCGCAGCCTATAACGCTCAATTGCCGCGTATCACCGAATTTTGGACCCGATTGGGTGCCAATGAAGCTTTGTATGCCAAATACAAAGCGATTGACGTGTCGCAATTGGATACGGCTCAATCACATGCCCACACCCTGGCCATGCGCAACTTTGTGCTTTCAGGTGCGGAGTTGGCAGGCGAAGACAAAGTCCGTTTTGCAGCCATCCAAGAGAAACAGGCCGAGCTCAGCCAGTCCTTCAGTGAACATGTTTTGGATGCGACCGATGCTTGGTCTTACCTGGCCAGCGAGGCTGAGATGGCTGGGGTGCCTGCTGATGTGTGCCAATCGGCTGCAGATGCAGCCAAGGCCGATGGAGTCTCAGGCTACAAACTCAGCTTGAAAATGCCCTGCTACCTGCCTGTGATGCAATACGCCCACGACAGCAGTTTGCGAGAAAAACTCTACCGTGCCTATTCAACCCGTGCTTCGGACCAATCCGAACACCCGGCGTTTGACAACACCTTGGTGCTGCAAGAGACATTGGCTTTGCGCCAAGAGGAAGCCCGGTTGCTCGGCTATGCCAATCACGCTGAGGTTTCATTGGCCAGCAAGATGGCCGAATCACCTGAGCAAGTGATTCGGTTTTTGCATGACTTGGCAAAAAAGGCCAGGCCATTTGCTGAAAAAGACATCCGTGAAATGCGTGTTTTCGCCCGAGACAGCTTGAACATCACCGATCCCCAGGCCTGGGACTGGACCTTCATTGGTGAAAAACTCAAAGAGGCCCGTTACGCATTCAGCGAACAGGAAGTCAAACCGTATTTCACCGCACCCAAGGTTTTGAGTGGCTTGTTCAAGATCGTTGAAACTTTGTTTGAAGTGCAGATCCGTTCGGAATCTGCGCCAGTTTGGCATCCCAGTGTGCAGTTTTTCCGCATTGAGCGTCAAGGCCAGTTGGTGGGGCAGTTCTATCTTGACCCCGGCGCTCGGCAAGGCAAACGGGGTGGCGCATGGATGGACGATGTGCGCGCGCGCTGGCTGCGTCCGGATACCCAGCGCCTGCAAACACCCATCGCGCATCTGGTTTGCAATTTCGCGGAGGGTGTCCATGGTCAACCACCTTTGCTCACCCATGACGATGTGATCACTTTATTTCATGAATCTGGCCACGGTTTGCACCACATGCTCACCCAGGTCAATGAACGCGATGTCTCTGGCATCAGCGGTGTTGAATGGGATGCGGTCGAGTTGCCCAGTCAATTCATGGAGAATTTTTGCTGGGAATGGTCTGTGTTGCGGCACATGACCGCCCATGTCGACACAGGCGAGCCATTGCCTCGCGCCTTGTTTGAGAAGATGCTGGCTGGCAAGAATTTTCAAAGCGGCCTTCAGACTTTGCGCCAAATTGAATACGCATTGCTGGACATGCGTATCCATACCGAACCTCAACGCAGTGAAGATGTGTTGGGCGTACTGCAAGAAGTTCGCGATCAAGTTGCTGTGCTGCAACCGCCTGCTTTCAACCGCATGCCGCATTCATTCAGCCATGTTTTTGCGGGAGGCTATGCCGCAGGCTACTACAGCTATAAGTGGGCCGAGGTGCTGAGTGCAGATGCTTATGCTGCATTTGAAGAAACGGTGCAGGCAGATGGCAGCCACAGTGTTGAAACTGGCCGACGCTACCGTCAAGCCATCTTAGAGGCAGGTGGTAGTCGACCAGCCATGGCTTCTTTCAAGGCATTTCGAGGCCGCGAACCGCAGCTTGATGCCTTGCTCAGGCACCAAGGCATGGCTTGAGGCAAACACCTTCAATACCTGATCGTTTCAACTCCAGCGTCGCTACCGAGCAAGCAAACATGCGCCCTCTGGTGGGCAAACACACCCACGGTGACCACGCCAGGCCATTGGCTGACCATGTCCTCGAATGCCAGGGGTTGATGGATCTGCAGGCCTTTGATGTCCAACAGGTGTTGTCCGTTGTCCGTGACCAAGGCTTGGCCATCTTTCATGCGCAAACTGGCGGAACCACCCAAGGTCATGAACCGTCGCATGATTTCAGGACACGCCATGGGAATGACTTCAACAGGCAGCGGGAACTGACCCAACACCGCCACCTTTTTGGAGGCATCCGCAATGCACACAAATCGGTCTGCTTGTGCTGCCACGATTTTTTCGCGTGTCAGGGCAGCGCCACCGCCTTTGACCATGAAACCATTGCCATCGATTTCATCGGCCCCGTCGATGTAGACCGCCAGGCGTTCGACCTGCTGCAAATCGACCACCGTGATTCCCAATGACTGCATGCGTTGGGTAGATGCCTCAGAGCTTGAAACAGCGCCTTTGATCGGTATGTTGGACTTGGCCAACGCATCAATGAATTTATTCACTGTCGAGCCAGTACCCACGCCTACCCATTCATGGGGGACCAAAAATGACAATGCAGCGGTGCCTACTTGGGCTTTGAGTTCATCTTGTGTCATGGCTGGGCTCATCGGTGACAATTCCAGGGTTGAATCAAACCATATTATCCATGCCCCTGCTGCCCTATCCCTTGGTACGCCCTCTCTTGTTTGCATTCGATGCTGAGCAAGTTCATGAGCACACACTGAATTGGCTTGAAAAAACCCAACACCATTGGTTGCGCATGTCTTACCAACAAACAAGGGTCTCAGACCCGGTTCAAGTGGCCGGCTTGTCTTTTCCCAATCGCGTGGGTTTGGCTGCCGGTCTGGACAAAAATGCCCGCTGCATCGATGCCTGGTCAGCCATGGGTTTTGGGTTTGTGGAGGTTGGCACGGTCACGCCCGTTGGTCAACCAGGCAATCCCAAACCTCGCATGTTCCGTTTGCCTGCAGCAAGGGCACTGATCAACCGATTGGGCTTTAACAATGACGGGCTTCAAGCATTCACCGACAACGTGACAAAAGCAGGCTTTCGGCGCGAATCAGACAGCCCCATGCTGCTGGGATTGAACATTGGGAAAAATGCAAGCACGCCGATTGAACATGCCACACAAGATTACCTGGTTTGTTTGGACGCGGTCTATCCCCATGCAGACTATGTCACGGTGAACATCAGCAGCCCCAACACACAAAACCTGCGTCATTTGCAGACGGACGAAGCATTTGCCCAATTGTTGTATCACCTGAGTGAAAGAAGACAACAGCTGGCCTCGCAACACCAAAAGCATGTGCCTTTGTTCATCAAAATTGCCCCGGACTTGGATGACGCCCAACTCAACCAGTTGTGTTCAACGCTTCGATCGCAATGCATGCAAGGTGATACCGTCACAGACCATGCCTGGGGTGTGATTGCAACCAACACCACATTGAGTCGAACCGCGGTTCAAGGCCTGCCTCATGGCAGCGAGACCGGTGGCTTGTCTGGCACACCGGTTAAAGAGGCAAGCAACCGGGTCATCAGCGCACTGCGCTCGCGACTGGGGAAGTCCTTTCCCATCATCGGTGTTGGCGGCATTCTCTGCAGTCAAGACGCTTTGGAGAAGGCTGATGCTGGCGCAGATCTGGTACAAATCTACACAGGCCTGATCTACCAAGGCCCCTCCTTGATTCAGCAATCCGCGTTGGCCTTGAAAAACCATCCCCGCCAAGAGCAACCATGACCGCATCAAAACCACGGCAGCTGACATCACAGTCAATGACAACCCTCCCATGAACACACCTGAATCCGCGCATTCAAGAGCCGAACACCTTGCGCAAGCCCTTGAACAGCATCCAGATTTCAAAGTGCTGAGACGCCTCACACCACAGCGTGAAATTTGGCCCGTGCTTCCTGGTCAAGTCTTGCAACGCGGCATCGTGCTTGACACTGAAACGACCGGCTTGAACATTGAAAACGATGCAGTGATTGAATTGGGAATGTTGGTTTTTGAATTCGACCCAGTCAATGGCAGGGTTCACCGGGTGGTTGATGTGTTTGACGAACTAGAGGATCCTGGCCGGCCGATTCCCCCAGAAAGCATGGCCGTACACCAGATCTCAGATGAGATGGTCAAGGGCAAGCGGATTGAGGACGCCATGGTCGATGCCTTGGTGGGTTCTGCCACAGTGGTCATCGCTCACAATGCGTCTTTTGACAGACCATTTGTTGAAAAACGCTGGCCTGTTTTCATTGACAAACATTGGGCATGCAGTATTCGAGACGTTGACTGGAAGAGCGAGGGTGTGAATTCTGCCAAGTTGGAGTATTTGTTGCAAATGCAAGGTGTTTTTTACGAGGCACACCGTGCAGAAACAGACTGCTGGGCGCTGTTGAAACTGCTTTCCTTGGTGCTGCCACAAAGCCAGCAATCGGTGCTGCTCACCTTGCTGGAATCCCTGAACCAAGCCCAAGTGCGCTTGTATGCCACTGGCGCCCCTTTTGATGCCAAAGATCACCTGAAGTCAAGGGCTTACCGCTGGGCGCCTGAAATCAAATGCTGGCATCGTCAATTGGCGACAGACAAAGCGCTGCAAGAAGAAATAGATTGGCTCAAACGCAAGGTTTACCAGGGGAAAAGGGCCAGCGTTGAGATTGAAACACTGGGTGGAACCATCCGACATTCACAACGACAAGGTCAAAAAACAGTTTTGCCGCTATGAGTGGGAATCAGTAAGACACCATTTGCCAAGGCACATTGCAAACCGGCACATCTGGATAGTACTGCTGGCTGGTTTGACAAAAATACACCACCCTGGCTGGCTCAACAGCAACTGGCGGTGAAACAATGACCGTGGTGCTTGGCTGGACATATGTGCCTGACCAATACAGTGTGCCGCCAATCACCGCAGCCGATACCCAGGGCGCCCAACCCAAGCCATGGTGACGGTGACCGTGGTGCCCTCCTCGGCCACCAAAATGACCACGGTAGCCTTGGTTGCCATGGGTATGGGGTGCTGTGCGGATGACATCCATGCGTTGCTTGTGCCAGCGGCCAGGATCGGCCATGACAGCTGACTGGCCAAAACACAGACAAATCAACAGGGCCGCAAATGACTTTTTCATGGAGGAGTCCTTAAGTTGAAGGGTAAATGAAGTTGCCGTTCTTCCCTTAACGCCACACACATCAAATGGGATGACTGGGTGTGGATTCGCCAGCGTACGCGTCTGCACCGAAAAGGCTTAATATAGGGGATGAACAAAGTAAAGCGTTATTTATCAGCCTTGTTGCTGTCTGGTATGTTGCTTGACGTCATCCAAGCTGAACCCTATGACTACCCCGGCGTACCCTTGCTTGACTTACCAAACGCTTTGCAAGAGGCGTATAAAAATGAACGTCCCAATTTAGGCGACATCGGCCGCTGCGTCGTGGCCTATGACAGCAACCTGGCTCAAGAAAAAATGATTTTCACCTGCTCTATTTACGTCAAGATGTCTGCGGTGGCCGAGCGCAAGGCCATGGAGCGTTGTGAGGGGTTGAGAGAGACCAGAAGAATCAAAGGCCCTTGCCGGGTGGTCAAAGACTGACCAGTCCCTGGATGGCCAGGACATAACCCTGGATACCCAAACCAACCACCACGCCTGCCGCCACTGGGGAGATGAAGGAATGGTGGCGAAAAGCCTCACGCGCATGCACATTGGAAATGTGCACTTCCACCACAGGCAGCCCCGTGCCTTTGATGGCATCATGCAAAGCCACTGACGTGTGGGTGAGTGCGCCGGGATTGAAGACTGCACCGAGCAACTCCCCTGCTTGGTGCGCCTGACCGGCCGCATGGATTTTGTCAATCAGCACGCCTTCGTGGTTGCTTTGAAAGAACTCCAATTCATGGCCCAATGCTCGGACGGTTTGCTCGCATAACTGCTGGACTTGGGCCAAACTGGCCTGACCGTATTGGTCGGGCTCTCGGGTGCCCAGCAAATTGAGGTTGGGTCCATTCAAGACGAGAATTTTCATAGATAAAGTATACGATGCCGATTTTCAGGCGCGTGGCTCACCGCCTTGAACTCCACTAACATGCAAACAGATTCAAAGGGCCCAGATGATTCGATTGGTTGTTTTTGATGCCTACGGCACTTTGTTCGATGTGTATTCGGTTGGTACATTGGCCGAGACGCTTTTTCCTGGTCAGGGGCAAGCGTTGTCGGTGGGCTGGCGCGATAAACAAATCGAGTACAGCCGATTAATCACTTTAAGTGATCCGATCAACCCCATGGGAAGTCGGCACTATCAATCTTTTTGGGACATCACCCGCTTGGCCTTGCAGTACGCCTGCCAACGCCTGCAACTTGAATTAACGCCCGCCAAACAAAAACAACTCATGGATCAATACGCGCATCTGGATGCTTTTCCAGAAAACCTGCTGGTACTGCAACAACTCAAAGCCAGAGGCATGCGTTGCGCCATCTTGTCCAATGGCAGCCCAGACATGCTCAGTGCAGCTGTCAGCAGCGCCAAAATGGACGGATTGATTGACAAGCTGCTGTCGGTAGACGAAGTCAGACAGTACAAAACATCGCCTCAAAGCTACGCTTTGGTTGCAGACCATTACCCGATTGACATCCGTGAAGTGCTTTTTGTCTCCAGCAACAGCTGGGATGCTTTGGGTGCTACCTGGTTTGGATTCAAAAGTTTTTGGGTCAACCGGCAAGGGCTGCCATTTGAGACGCTTGGCCCGCGCCCCACCCACAGCGGGGCCATGCTCAGCGATATCTTGCCTTTGCTATGAACTGCATCAGACTGGCCGCTGCATTGGCGATAGGCTTAGGGTGTGCAACCGCCCAGGCCATGGGCTGGTTCAGCAGCGCGCCCAAGATGATCCAGACCGAACTGACGGCCGCTGAACTGCGAAACCTCAGCATTCAATCGGGTTGGTCGAGTGATGACCCCAAATTGATGATGTTTGAGGTTGGCAACCAATTGAGTGGGCCGATTTTTTGTACCGGCGCGAGTTTTGAATTCAAAGACGGCAGGAAACGCAACCAAGCCTTTGAGCCCAAGCTCTACGTTCCCTCCAATACCAAGCGGCGCGTCAGTGTGCGAGACATTGACAAGGCCGGCCTGAAGAACTTTGGCTTCAGTTGCCTGTGCATGAAATACACGTCTGAAGCCCCCTGCGAAGATCCGTTTAAGAAGTAGGTTTGTTGTTGCCTGTTACAGAGCTGGTTGTCACAGCAGGTGTGTTGGTCGCGGTTGGGCTGATGGCTTGCATGCCGGCATTGCCTGGAGCAGAAGGGTAAACCGGTGGTGCGCCCACTTGCTGCATTTCGCCTCGAAACTCTCCACCCCGCTCGATTTGAATTTGTGAATATTCCAACTTGCCTGACACCTTGCCTGAGGAGCGGATGTGCAGGTGGTCGCGGCAATGGATAACTTGGTGCAATTCACCTTCGACCTCGATGCTGCGGGCAGTGACTTTACCGGAGATCTTGCCGGACTGGCCTATGAAAATTTCTTCGGCAGTGAGCTCACCGTCGATGGTGCCGTAGACAGTTGCTTTTTTCGGCACGTTGAGCGTGCCCTTGAAAATCACGCCGTTTCCGATCACAAGGTTGTTGGATTGATCAAGATTGGTTGCCATAGGACGCTCACTGTTAAAGGTTTGATTCTAATGAAACTGCAAGTAATTATTAAGAATTCAGATTGAAAGTCAAGGTGTCGGGCAAACCAGCAGGTCAGCGCTTGGCTGGTTTTTGTTCGTAGGGTGCGATCGATACCGCATCCATGACATAACCGCTGATGCCCTGACTGGTGGTCACCCGCCCCTCTTTGAGCTCACCCTCTACCCACAGCACATCCATGGACTCGGGCATTTTTTTGATTTTGCTTTGCGCGGTGGGACGCACCAACACGATTTGGTTGGCTGGCGGTGGTGGTGTGTGAATGCAAGCACCAAAGTACGGCACCAGCAAAAACTCACGCTTGTCATTGCGGTTGGCGTCCAGAGGAACAGCGTAACCAGGCAGCCGTACTTTTTGATTGATCTGCGCTTTGACAATCGGTGCTTCATCGAGCTTTTTGCGCAAGGCTGCCATGGCTTTGTTGGCCTCTTCGCTCGTGTCTTGCAAATAAGCCAACTTGCTCATGCTGGCCATTTCTTTGGTCATTTCTTTGACCCAAGGGTCAGGCATCAAATCATTCCAGTCAATGGTTTTATAGCCATCGGACTGGGCCCAGGTGACGCTGCCGAAAGCCATGCCTGTTGCCACGACCAAGAGTTGTCGACGGTTGGGTCCTTCATTGCACTGATTCATCACTGACACCTTTCATACCGCTGGCGGATGCAAACCATCCATGAGCGACAAACGATAAGCCCTCCAAGCGGGTATCAAACTGGCCAACATGGCCACGCCACACAAGGCCAATAAAACCAAGCCAGACTCGGGTGTTGGCCAACCAGGTTGCGCCATCACGCCGTAGTGAACACGCAGCAAGTCTTGGGCTCCCCAGATCAAGGCTCGGCTGGCCAGGAACCCAGCCAGGATACCAAGCAAACAGACCACCAAAGACTCTAACAAGACATAGGCCAACAATGCTTTGGGAGCAGCGCCCATGGCTCGCAAAATCGCCAGCTCTTTGCGTCGACCAGCCATCGCGACCAACAGCACCGCCCCGACGCTCATCATGGCGCTGACAGCCACCAAAGCACCCACCAACACCAGGCTGTTTTCAACCACCTTCACCACCTGCCAAAGCTCATCGAGTGCCACTCCGGGCATGACCGCCATCAAAGGGTCTCGGCCCAAGGCCTCGATTTTGCGACGCACAGAGAAAACCTCGGCCCGGTTGTGCAAACCCACCCATACCGCAGAGAGGCTCGCGGGTTTCAGAGCACTGATGTCTGGCTGTGACCGGTCATGCGGGGCAGGTGCCGGTGCCATGCCCAGATTCGCGGCTTTCAAAGCCTTGGGGGAAATACCCAAGCCCCAGCCTTGGTGCATGGACTCGAAGCCTTCCAAGTTGAGCAACACCGAGCGGTCAATGGGTGCACCGGTGGGTTTCAAGATGCCCACCACCTTCAGTGGTTGCTCGTCGTGGTCGGTGGACTCCGGTCCACCGCCTGCACCATGGGTGATCACCAAGGCATCGCCCACCGCATGGCCAAACCGTTGCGCCACTTCGGCGCCGAGCACCACCTCGAACATCGCATTGGCTTGGGTTTTGGGGTCGCCGAAAGCGCGACCTTGGCTCCATTGCAGAGACTGACCTTGGGTTTGAAAATGCGCAAACAAGGCAGGCGTGGTTCCCAAGACCGGGTGGCCTTGGTAGGTGTCGCCCAATTGGATGGGTACCACCCAACGCACCTGGGGCATGGCTTGAATCTCTTGAAAACCTGCATAGCCCATGTTGCGCGAAGGTCTTCCAATTTGAAAGACGCTGTAGAGCATGAGTTCGGTGGCGCTACCGCGTGGGCCCACGATCAAATCCACGCCACTCAATGCATTGGAAAAGCTGCGACGCGCATCCTCGCGCAGTTGCTGCACGCTGAGCAAAATCAAGACCGACACCGCCACCGACAAGGTAACCAAGGCCAAAGCATGGCGGCGTGACCATGCGCTCGAGATGGCCAATGACAACCAAAACCTCATGCCCGCTGCTCCCCGGGCCAAACATGCACTTGGTGAAAACGCTTGGCCAAACGGGCGTTGTGGCTGACCATGACCACGCTCGCACCCTGCTCAGCTGCTGTGCTCAAGAGCAGGTCAATGAATTCGAGTTGCCTGGCATCGTCCAGGGCTGAGGTGGGTTCGTCTGCAATGATCAACCGGGGTTGACCCATCAAAGCACGAACCACCGCCACCCTTTGCTGCTGACCCACCGACAATTGGTGCACGCCTTGAGCCCATACGCTGGCGGACAGACCCAGGGTGTTTGCCAAGGCTTGGGCTTGCTTCGATGCGCTGCCCCAAAGCAGATCAGCCGCTTTTGCACGGCTGGGAAACAAGCGCGTCGGCAACAAGGCGTTGGTTTGCGCGTCTAAAAAGGGCAAGAGATTGAATTGCTGAAAAATCACGCCCATGTGTTCACCCCGCAAACGGTCTCGCTGGGAGGGTGACAGCTTTGCCAGGTCTTGGCCCAGCACTTCGCAAGTGCCATTTTGGACCTGCTGAACCCCAGCCAACAGTGAGAGCAAGGTGCTTTTGCCGCAACCGCTGGGGCCTTGGATAAACAGGTGCTGTCCTTGCTGCAGAGTCAGTTGCGGGATGTCAATCAGCGGCGCTTGTCCCGGCCAAGCATGGGTAAGGTGAGACAGGCGCAGCGCGGGATGCATGCTCACCAGCGAATGACTGGGTCTTTGGGCTTGAGCGTGGTCGAACCCTGACCTTTGGGTGTGAGCATGTTGACCTTGAGGGATTTCAAACGTGGATGTCTTTTGAAGACAGCCAATTCAACTTGTTGCAAAGCGGCAGGTTTGCTGCACTTGAACTGAAGTTGCACATCGAGGTCGCTGTGTTCGGATTTTTTGCCCAAGAACATGTCCGAACCGGCCTGGGCCGATTGCAACTGGCACGCCGCAGCAGCAGGGAGGACGACAAAGTAGTCGGCTTGGGCAGCACCAGCTTGCAACTCGGCCATGGCTTTCTTTTGGGCTGGGGTTTTGGGCAGGTGTTCATGGCCCAACAAGCTCTCCATGGGAATTTCAAAATCCAGTTGGACCACATCGCCCTGCACCACCAACTCCAGTTGACCCTGACCATGGGAATGCGCGGCGTGATCATGGTGAGCGCCTGATTTGTCAGCGGACCAAGCCGAGGTGGCAACAATCAAAGCGGCGAGTAACAAGGCGTTGGAGGTCATGATCAGTCCATTCTAGAAGATGGCCGCCTGGCTTGGCGGCTCAGTGGTGAAGAAATTGAGCGAAGGCAGGCACCCAGCCAACGCCAATCAATAACAAGCTGAGCGCGGTGGAGGCCAGGCAGGCCGACAATATCCAAATCAGGGTCATTCAGTGCCTTCAAAAATCAACTTGCACGCCCAACTTGAGGCTTCTGCCGGGCAGCGGCGCTTTGGGTCGACCCGAGACCGCATCCAGCGCAGTGCTGGTCAAGACCGAGGTGGCGGGGTAGGCCAATTGGTCTGTGAGGTTGTCCACACGCACATACCAAAGGGCTTGGTTGACATTGATTTTTTGCCGATAGCTGAACTGGGCATTCCACAAGCTGTAGGCAGAGGTTGCGCGTTGGTCAGGACCCAGGCGCGGTGCATTGGCATGATCCACACCCAGGGCCATGCGCCATGGGCCTGACAGCCGAGCCAACGTGGCCCCCAGTCGAACTGGGGGAATGCGAGGCAGGGCTTGGCCTGTGTCTTGGTTGGTGGCCCGCACGGCATCAGCCCGCAAGGCCAGGTCCCAAGTGGCGTCTTGCCCCTCTTGTAGCAAACCCTTGCTGCCAACCAAACGCAGCAAGGTTTCCAGCTCGTAGCCCTTGAATTCGGCGCGGGTGGCGCTGAAGGTGTATTTGGTGAAACAGCCGTTTTCAGGGTCACTGTCACCGCAGTTGGCTTGAGGGTCAGCTGAATTGAGACCACCTGCTTCGTCATCCTCGTTCACCACCTCGCCATTGGCATTCAACCCAATGTAGTTGTCGAAACGGGTCACAAAATAATTCAGGCTGAGCTTGTGTGGGCCTTTGGCCCAATTCACACCCAAATCAACCTGACGAGATTTTTCAGTGCCCAGGTTGGTGGAGCCTTCCTCGTAAGCCGCGGTGGCCACATGCACGCCATCGGCTCGCAATTCATAGTCCTTGGGAGCCCGCTGGGTTTGTGCCAAATGCCCTTTGAGCGACCACTCAGGCGAGAGCTTGACCAGCAAGCCAAGTGCACTGCTGAGCGGTGAAAAACGGTTGCTGGAAGCAGCGGCGTCCCGATTGGTTGCCCCTTTCGTGAAAGCATCGCCGTCCACCGTGACAGACTCTGAGCGAAGCCCCATGCTGACATTGCCCCAGGGTTATCGCCATTCCTCGACCAGGTAGAGTGCCGACAGGCGTGTTTTGGTGGCGGGCATGAAGGCCTCGTCACCGTCTGCAACAAACTGGGTGTTCTCGCCTTGCCATCCCAACGCACCTTGCACACGACCCAGTGCCGTGTCGAATGCTTGGTGCTTGGCGCTCAGGCGAATGTCATTGCCCTTTTGAACAAACACTGTCCCAGGGGCACCCTCATCAAACTCGGTGTGCGTGTAGTCGGTGTTGCCCCATTGGAAGAGAAGGCTGTCGACCATGGCCACGGGTTGTCGAATTTCGCTCTGCAGCGCATAGCGATCGTTTTTCATATCGATGCGCACATTGTCCTCAGCCACCGCGCCGTAACTGCTGCGGTAGGTGTTGCCCGCCAAACCCAGGTAGCCTTTGTCCCAAAACACACTGCCGCCCAGGGCGTAGCCATTGGCGCTGTTGTTGGAATTGCAAATGGCTTTGGCACTGCTGGGTGAACCTGTTTTTTCGCAAGCCAAGGTGTCAGGCACGGCTTGGTCCAGGCTGTGACGACCGAACGCGTCCGCATGCACGGCAAACTGCCCATTGCCCAGCTCAAGCATCGCTGCACCACGGGTTTCTTGGTTGCCGCTGGCCCAACCCACATCAGCCCTGCCGCTCAAACCCGTGATCGGCTGAGAAGGGATTCGGTTATCGATGAGATTGACCACGCCACCGACCGCACTGCCGCCATACATGATGGCCGAGGGTCCGCGCAGCACCTCGATGCGCTCGACCACCAAGGTGTCCAAGGGCACCGAATGGTCATTGCTCAACGCCGACAGGTCTTGTGATGTCAGGCTGTTGTTCAGGATTTTGATGCGGTCGCCATCCATGCCCCGGATGATCGGTCGGCTGGCGTTGGGGCCAAAGTAGCTGCTGGAGACGCCCGGGGTCGACGACAAAGTCTCTCCCAAGGTGCTTTCAGATCGCCAGACCAGAGCATCGCCTTGCAAGGCTTGCACTGCCTGAACCCCATCGTTGTTACCCAAGGGATTGCCTGTGACTGTGACCTGAGGCAAGCGCTCGGTAGATTCGGCTGTCGCCTGTGCAGATGCCTGCGTGGCGAGGGCCAAGCAGGCCAACCCGATGGCATGACGGATGGGCTTGCGATGGCGTGGGATGGCATGGCTTTGCGGTGACAATGTCATGGATTCTCCTTAGAAAATCGATAATGATAACGCATTATCAAATAATCCACTGACACCATGGAACGCATCACCAAACAAGGCACGGCCATCCTCAACGCGATACAAACCGCACAAAGACCTCTGCTGGCGCAAGAAATATTGCAGGCCGCCGCGGTGGAAGTACCCGGCATGGGCATCGCCACGGTCTACCGAAACATCAAGTCATTGGTGGGCAACGGCTTGCTGACCACGGTGCACTTGCCAGGCGAAAACCCACGCTATGAATCCGCCCATCACCACCATCACCACCATTTCCATTGCACCAGGTGCCAAAAGGTGTATGACGTGCATGACTGCCCTGGCGACTTGAAGCAGCTCGCGCCCAAAGGCTTTGCGGTTGAAAGCCACGAACTCACCCTCTATGGTGCCTGCGACGCTTGCCTGCTCAGCCCCCCGCCACCTTCAGCATGATCTTGCCGATGTGGGCCGATGACTCCATCAACGCATGGGCTTGGGCTGCATCGGCCAAATCAAACACCTGGTGAATGACGGGTTGGCAACGACCCTTTTCAAGCAGCGGCCAAACCTTGGCATGCAACTCATTGGCCATTTGCGCTTTGTCCGCGGCTGTGCGGGGCCGCAAGGTTGAACCTGTGAATGTCAGACGCTTGACCATGAGCGCCATCCAATCCACATCGGTTTTCGAGGGCTGCAAAAACGCGATCTGTACCAACCGCCCATCAACCGCCAAGGCTTGCAGGTTGCGCTGCATATAGCCACCACCAACCATGTCCAAAACCATGTGGACGCCCCGCTGCTGCGTATCGGCCAACACCTGTTCAACAAAGTCGTGGGTGTGGTAGTTGATCGCGAGATCCGCACCGACTTTCAAACAAGCCTGCGCTTTGGCGGCATTGCCCACGGTGCACAACACCCGGGCACCAAAAGCCTTGGCCAGCTGTATGGCCGTCAGACCAATGCCAGAGGAACCACCATGCACCAAGAAGCTTTCGCCGGCTTGCAGGCGGCCGCGTTGAAACACATTGGTCCAGACCGTGAAATAGTTTTCAGGCAAGGCTGCTGCCTGCAACAGGTTCATGCCCTGAGGCACAGGAAGACATTGGCCTTGCGGAATACATACATAGTCAGCATATGCCCCGCCATTGGCCAAGCCGCACAAAGCATCCCCCATTTGCCAGCGGGTCACGCCCTCACCCACAGCCACCACATGACCCGAAGCCTCGAGCCCCAAAATCGGTGAGGCCCCGGGAGGTGGTGGGTAGCGACCACTGCGCTGCAAACAATCTGGGCGGTTGACCCCGGCATAGGCCACTTTGATCAACACCTCACCGGGGGCTGGCTGTGGCAGTCTGCCGTTTGAGACATGCATCACCTCTGGCGCACCTCCCTCGCCGTGGGCGACAAAAGTCATGGTGCTGGGCAGTTGAGCGTTCATTCTTTCCATCCTTTGGGTTTCACGGGTTGCGGCAGGCCTTGGGCATTGATGTAGGCTGCTTGGCGCGACCAATCCACCACACCTTGTTTATTCACTCGCAGCTTAACCACCCATCCCGTGTTGTTGATAGGGTTGTCAAAACCTTCAAAAACGAAATTACCCAGGCTGTAAAAAACCGGTTTGCCTTGGTAGACCTCGGTGTCTTGCACCAAGTGGGGATGCCCACCAATCACGGCATCGACCCCGGCATCGATCATCAGCCTGGCGAGTTGCCTTTGCCGTTGGTTGGCCACAGGATCTTCCCAACCCCAGTGCATGACGGCGATCAGCACATCGGCCAAGTCTTGGCTGCGCACCCGGGCAATGTCGCGCAGGACTTGTTCATCTTCGCTCCAAGCAATGCCAGGTTTGTCATGGTCGGCCTCGAATGAGCGAGGCTGGAATTCGTTGTAGCCCAGCACCGCGACGCGCACCCCTTTTTTCTCCACCACCCAGGGCTCATGGGCTTGCTGGAGATTGGCGCCTCCCCCGTAAAAGCCCACGCCATGCTGCTTCAAGCGTTTGAGCATGTCCGCAAAGGCTTGGGGACCGTAGTCACCCGAGTGGTTGTTGGCCAAACCCACTGCATCGAAATGCCGGGCCAAATAACGCATGGCGCGGGGGTGGACCCGAAACACATTGGGTTTGTCGGGTTCAGCTTCCCCTTGGTCAGAAATCACACATTCCAGGTTGCCCATGCGAATGTCGGCACCCTGGAAAACCTGGGCAAACCCTGCAAAAGGGTCCTTGCCGCGTCGCATCGCTTGTTCGGGTAAGCCCCCCAACATGATGTCTCCTGTGATCACCACCTGCACCGTGTCTGATTGAGCCCATGCTGGCCATACGCATGCCAGCAGACAACCAAAGAGCCAATGTTTCATGGCGCCATCTGATGCAAGGCACAACGGTAAGCCAATTCTTTGCCCAGCACCGGTGAGTAAAGTGCAACGCGCCCGGTCAGTGCATCAGGCCGCGGGTTGTGCATGGGCACCGGGGACAGGTATTTGGCATGCTGTATCAGCATAGGTTGCCGGCGGGTCTGGTAGTAGGTGTAAATATTCACCAGGTCAACCCGATCGCCCTCCCCCAAGACAACGGCTTTGAACCGAAAACGCTCGCCAATGTCAACACTGCCGGCGGTGTAGGGATCGCTCACCATGGCAAAAGCATGATGATGCAACTCACCATTGACTTCGATTTCGCAGTGGAGTTGGGCTTGCGACCAAGCCGAAGTGCAGCCAATGGACCAGGTCAAACCCAAACACAGGCGAACGCTTGGCCACCAGTGAGCTTTGCACATGCGCTGTAAGAACATCTTCAATCCTTGGCGTTACGCCAAATCAAGGGCTCGAAATGCACGCTGCCCAATTGGCTGCTGAGGGTCATGGCACCTTCTTGGACCGTGACCTGCAGTTGCATGCTGCGCTCGGCCATGGCCGCCATGCCTTGAGACGCCTCAGTGGGGATGCGCACCACACCCAGTTTGTCCATGCGACTGATCTTGTTTTCAATCGACTTCCACCACACCTCGGCCGCATGGTTAAACGCATAAACCAGCACCCGGTCTGATTTGCTGCAGGCCCGCTGCAAAGGTTTTTCATCGGGTTGACCCACTTCGATCCAAATGCGATTGCGGCCGGTGTAATCGGTTAAGGCGACATCTGGGTCATCTGGGTCAGACAAGCCAGCACCAAAAGCCAACACCGCATCGCCTTGGCACATATCTTGGCATTGGTGTGCATTGAGCGAGAGTGCGGCCAAGCGCACCATCATGCGCTCATCGGTTTCACTGGGGTGCCTGGCCAGGGTGATTGCATGATCAGCATAGTAGTTGTGATCTATGTCTGCAATTTGAAGGTGCGCTTTGTAAACTGTTGATTTAATGGCCATCACCGATGATAGTCGGAGCGCATCCTGAGCCTGCAAGGCGGGCTGGCCGCGCTGAACCGAGCGTGTAAAGCGCGGGGTCAGGCCTTGACTGCTCTGAAGCCAGAGTACAAGCGAGAAACCGGACGGCTTTTTTGTTCAGCCTCTTGGGCCAACTGCGAGCGCAGTCGCTCAAAGGTGTTGCGAATAGGGCTGTTGACGGAGGGAAGTTGTTGGTAGCGGTGGTCGATCTCGACAACGGGGTCAAAAATCGCTTGGTCTGACTTGTTCATTCGGGGTTCCGGTAGCAATCGGTACCTCAATAACGCGAACCCGCGCTTGGCAGATGACAGATTTTCAGGATTTTTTGGTTTCCATCTTGGCTTTATGCAAAGAAGGCGTCTCGCCCCGGGCATGCTGGTTCATTTGCCCCTTGAACTGACCACCACGTTCGATTTCAATTTCAGAGTAGTCCAAATTGCCCACCACGGTGCCGCTGCGGTGGATCAGGATATGGTCATGGCACACAATGTTTTGGGCCATATGCCCATGCACGTCAATGACTTGGGCAATGATTTGACCTGAGACGCTTCCTTTGGGGCCAATCTGCAGGTCTTTGACGGTCACTTCGCCGGAGACACTGCCGTTGATGCTTGCTTTGCCAGGGGCTGAAATGGAACCAGTGAAGGTCACTCCCTCACCAATGATGAGGTTGCTTTGCTGTGTAATTGGCTCGGACATGAAAATTCCCTGGGAATGGTTGTGAGGTCTTGAGAGCCCACATCTTAACGCCAATACCGGCAAGAGTTGCACAAATGGGATTGAATTTTGAAAATGCAATCAACACTTTAAGCACGAAACCTGAGAATTCAATGAAGTGCCTGGGACAGGCAAAATGCTCAAGAGGGACAGACTTCGTCCGATTCACTCAGAAGTAAAGTTTGCTACAACCCATCTCACGACCAAAGCCAATTCGCCCACAATGTCTGCAATGACCAAGTATCTGCTCCTGTCAATGGCGATGACCATGGTCACGGTACCCGTGTTCATTTATTCGAATTCGATCGCGAATCGTTCCGCCGCACCTGCAGAACCTGTCACTTTGGAAACTGCCCAGGTGCAAGCGCCGGAGCCAACTTCGCTCGGCGCATCCTCTGGCGAATCCGAGCCTGTCAGTGCCAGTTCAAATGAGCAACCAGGCCCAGCACCCGACGAGTCAGCCGAGCAAACGCCAAGCCCTAATCGCTTTTCATCCCTGGCCTCGTTGTATCGACCTCCCTTGTTTGGTAAGTGCAAAAAGCTTTTTGAGCGTTTCACCCGAAAGAAATACCCAGATAAGCCCTTTAAAGCTTTTGTATATAGCTTTGATGGCGAAACCGCCTTCTGCGCAGATGCCTACACGGACAAAGGGCAGGCGGCTGCAGAGGAAATTGTGCTCAGAGAGTGTGAAGAACACCACGCCGGTTCAGGAAAATACTCCCCATGCCGAATCTATTCGGTCGAATGAATACAAATAGGTCATGAACATGGATTGCGCAGCCTGCGGAAAACCGATTTCAGTCACAGCCAAGTTTTGTGGCAAGTGCGGCGCGCCCGTGAAAAGAGCAGCCAAAGCCGCGCAATCCGAACCACCAGAAACCACCGACAGCGCACAAGCCACCCCGGACGCTGCGTCGCAGGAGGCCCTGACAGTGCTGTCGGAGCGCGTTGAAGACCTGGTGATCGAGCTGGCGCCGTCGCCTGTTCACACCTTGCCTGACCAGGGCCTGCTGCACATAGACCTCAATTTGAAACCGTTGCCGTCGCCTATGCCATTGGCAACCGACCAGCCCCACACCGAGTCAGCCGCTACGGCCGGCTTGAATGATGCTGAATGGCCATCACGGGTGGAGCAACAACAGGCTGAATTCAAAAAAACATTGGAGAAGCACTCGCTGTTGCTGGACTTCATATCCCTGGCCGCCCAACAACAATCCCACCAGCTGTCCCAGCCCAATCCGGCTGAAAACCTGTTGCATGACCTGCTCGATAGGCAAGCTGAATCTGCTCAACGTTTGGCTCAACTGCAAAACCAATTGAACGAATCCTCCTCGCAGGCCAGTGCAGGTCAAATTCCAGAAGCTTGGAAGTTGCTGCTGGAAAAGCAAAAAGTTGAAATCCAAAAAGCCTTTGCCGCCAATACAACACAAATCACCGACAACATGGGCGCCGCGCATGCGGCTGACCTGGCTCAGGTGCAAGACATGCTGAAAATCCATGCCGCTGCCACCGTAGGTCTGGAGCAGCATCTCGCGCCGTTGGCTGTGTCGGTTGCCGATTTGAAAAAACAGTTGCAAGAGCTGAACAAGAAAGCAGATAGCCAAGCTTTTGCCTCACGCAAGGCCAGTGACAGCGGCAAAGCAGAAGCCGCAGACAGCAGCAGTTTCATGGTCTTTGTGATTGGCCTGTTGTGTGGCCTGACCATGGTGCTCAGTTCTTTGGCGATCTACAACTTTCTCGGTCAAAGCGGTGCCAGCGGTGCCGACAGTGCTAGCCAGCAGCCAGCCACAAGCAGCGGTGCTGGCAAGGCAAAAGACCCAGCTGCCGAAGGTCATTGAGAGGCTCCCATGATCTGCACCAGCTGCTATTTCATCAACCCCAGCGAGAATGTTTTTTGCCAAAACTGTGGCTCACAGCTGCCGCATGTACAAACACAAAAACCAAGCAACATCTCGCCGATGATTTTGGCCAACACCCTGGACAACAGTTCCCTGTTGATCTGCAGGGGCCCCTGGGAAATGAAATTTGACCTGTTGATGCCTTTTTTGTTTGTTGCTGCGCTGGTTTTCATCATTACCCAACACAATGCCTATGCCTCAGGGATTCTTTTGGCGGGTGTGTTGTTTTCGATTTACAAAGCCCGCGATATCGGCCAAATCATCCAGCAGTCCATTCCCGTGGAGCTGATCAATAAAACCATCATTGCTTACGGCCCAGCCAACACCGCCAGCCGCTTCTCTTTGCCCACTGGCGTGCTCTACCTGCTCTCGGACGGTTTGTACTTCAAGTCTTTCGACAGCCATGAAGACATTTCATTCATCCACATCGAAATCTCTTTCACCGATACCGCTATGCGCAAGACTGGTTTTTCATTCTTCCAAAACTGGCATGAGATCGAGATGAACAACGGCATGAAAGAACGGTTCACCTTCACGGTGCAAAACGCTGGCGAATGGTTGTTGTTGATGAAACTATTGCGCACCGACATGATGAAGCGATAACATTCTTTTTTTTTCAGGAGTTGCCGCCATGTCCCAGCTGCTCATGGGCTTAGTCAGCCTGTCGATTGCCATCGCACCCGCTTTTGCTGCCAATTTGGGCGGTGCTGCTCCCGCTGGATCTGAATTGGGTCAGGCCCAAAGCCAAATTGAGAAAAAAGACTGGGCTGCGTCGATCGCCAAGATGGAGAAATACGTCAAAGCCAATCCCAACGATGCCGAAGGCTTTAACCTCTTGGGCTATAGCTTGCGCAATGCCAAGCGCTACCCTGAAGCCATTCAAAATTACCAAGAAGCTTTGCGACTGGACCCCCAACACCGGGGCGCCCATGAATACCTGGGGCAAGCGTATGTGCAGCTGAAGGAGCTTGAAAAGGCCAAGGCCTTGCTGGACTCACTCGAAAAAATATGTGGGATTCAGTGTGAACAGTACCTGGACCTGAAAAAAGCCATCGACAATGCCAGCAAACGTTGAGGGCTTTGGCTGCTAGCCCTGGCGCAGGGGCAAAGCAGTTTTGTAGCGCACCTGTTTGAGCGCAAAACTGCTGCGGATTTTTTCCACCCCGGGAATCGGGGTGAGTTGATCCAGGATGAACTTTTCCAAAGCAGTCATGTCGGCAATTGCTACCCGAATCAGGTAGTCCGAGTCGCCGGTCATCAAATAACACTCCATCACCTCGTCATGCTCGGCAATCCGTTGCTCAAACTCGGCGAGTGCTGCTTTGGACTGCTCTTTGAGGCTGATGGAGATGAACACGTTCAAGCCCAAACCCAGGGCTTGAGGCTGGGTGAGCGCGACATAGCGCTGAATCACGCCCGCGGCTTCCAGGGCCTTGACCCGCGCCAGGCAAGGTGAAGGCGACAAATGCACCCGCCTGGCCAACTCGACATTGGTCAAAGAACTGTTCTCTTGCAACTGAGCCAAAATTTTGTAGTCGACCGTGTCTAAAAGCATTTAAATACCTTTTATTTTAAATTTTCAGTATTTTATGCTGTTTATTGATCATTTCAAGTGATATTAAACACCTTATTTTGATGATGACAGATTAAATTACTGTCCAAGACTTTATTGAGAAAACCACCATGCTGCAACGAACCACCGACCTGGACCCGATGGAAACCACCGAATGGCGAGAAGCCTTCCAAAGCGTGGTGGCCCTGCATGGACCCGAACGCGCAGGCTACTTGTTGGACCAACTGGTGGCCATGGCCCACCAAGCCCAAATCAACTGGTCGCCGCAGCTGGTGACACCCTATATCAACACCATACGGGTGGAGAGCCAACAACCCTATCCCGGCGACCTGGCCATCGAGGAGAAGCTGGCTGCGCTCATGCGCTGGAACGCCTTGGCCATGGTGGCCCGGGCCAACGCAGCCTATGGCGAGCTCGGCGGGCACATTGCCAGCTACGCCAGCGCGGCTGACTTGTTCGAGGTGGGGTTCAACCATTTCTTCAACGCACGGCATGCCGGGCACGGTGGCGACTTGGTATTTTTCCAACCGCACAGCGCACCCGGCGTGTATGCACGGGCCTACCTGGAAGGTCGGTTGAGCGAAAGCGATTTGACCCATTACCGCCAAGAGTTGAGCGCTGCCCAGCACGGTGCCCGGGGGCTGTCGAGCTACCCCCACCCTTGGCTGATGCCTGATTTTTGGCAGTTCCCCACCGGCTCCATGGGACTGGGACCGATCAGCTCGATTTACCACGCACGTTTCATGCGCTATTTGACACACCGCCAGCTGCAAGACTGCCAGGGCCGCAAAGTTTGGGGTGTGTTTGGCGACGGTGAGATGGACGAGCCCGAAAGCATGAGCGCCTTGACCCTGGCTTCTCGTGAAAAGCTCGACAACCTGGTCTGGGTGGTCAACTGCAATTTGCAACGCCTCGATGGTCCGGTGCGTGGCAACGGCCGCATCATCGACGAGCTCGAGCAGCTGTTTCGCGGCGCGGGCTGGCATGTGATCAAGCTGGTTTGGGGCAGCGATTGGGATGGCTTGTTTGCCAGAGACACCCAGCAAGCCCTGGTCCGCGCATTCGCCCACACGGTAGACGGTCAAATGCAAACCTTTGCGGCCAAAGATGGGCGCTTCAACCGAGACCGTTTTTTTGGTCAAAACCCAGAGTTGGCGCAATTGGCCCAAGGCCTCACCGATCAACAAATCGACCGCTTGAAACGCGGCGGTCATGACCTGGTCAAGGTGCACGCGGCTTACGCGGCTGCGGCGAGCCACACCGGACAGCCCACCGTGGTCCTGGCCCACACCAAAAAGGGTTACGGCATGGGTCAAGCTGGCCAAGGCAAGATGACCACCCACAGCCAAAAAAAGCTCGACGACGAGGCCTTGCTGGCCTTTCGCAACCGCTTTGACCTGCCTTTGAGCGACGAGCAAGCCACCTCGTTGGCGTTTTACAAACCGGCGGATGACAGCCTTGAGATGCAATACCTGCAACAGCGTCGCCAGCAATTGGGGGGTTACTTGCCAAAGCGGCACACCGACGCCGCGACAGTGGCTGTGCCCGCGTTAGAGAGCTACGGGCAATTTGCGCTGCAAGCGCAGGACAAAGAGATGTCCACCACCATGGCGTTTGTGCGCCTGCTGGGGCAATTGCTGAAAGACCCGGTGCTGGGGCCGCGCATCGTACCGATCGTGGCTGACGAGGCCCGCACCTTTGGCATGGCGAACCTGTTCAAACAGGTAGGCATCTATTCCAGCGTGGGTCAAAAATACGAGCCCGAAGACATTGGCTCGGTGCTGAGCTACCGCGAAGCCATGGACGGCCAAATTTTGGAAGAGGGCATCAGTGAAGCCGGTGCAATTGCCAGTTGGACCGCGGCGGCCACCAGCTACAGCGTGCATGGTTTGGCGATGCTGCCTTTTTATATCTACTACTCGATGTTTGGCTTTCAGCGTGTCGGCGACGCGATTTGGGCCGCAGCGGATCAACGTGCCCGTGGTTTCTTACTGGGTGCAACCTCTGGTCGTACCACCCTGGGTGGCGAAGGCTTGCAACACCAAGACGGCAGCAGCCACTTGGTCGCCGCGACCATACCCAATTGCAAGGCCTACGACCCAGCTTTCGCTGGCGAGATGGCGGTCATCATCGACCAAGGCATGCGTGACATGCTGATCGACCAGCAGGACGTGTTTTATTACGTGACCTTGATGAACGAAAACTATGCGCAACCCAACCTGCCCGACGGTGTTCGCGCGGAATTGCTCAAAGGCTGTTACCGCTTTGCCGCTGCGCCATCAGGCTTGGCTGCAGATGCACCGCGTGTGACCTTGATGGGTTCGGGCGCGATCTTGCGCGAGGTCATCTTGGCGGCCCAGCAGCTGGCAGTGCAAGGCATTGCCGCCGAGGTGTTGAGTGTGACCAGTTGGAGCGAACTGGCCAGAGACGGGCAGCAGCAAGAACACTTGGCCATGGCTGGCAAGCCTGCGCAAACCCCGTTTGTGCAACAGCAGTTATCAGCCAGGCAAGGCCCGATCGTGGCCGCCACCGACTATGTGCGAGCCGTACCCGAGAGCATCCGCGCCTTTCTGCCAGCCAATCGCCGCTACATCACCATGGGCACCGATGGCTTCGGCCGCAGCGACACACGTGCCGAGTTGCGAGCGTTTTTCGAGGTCGATGCCGCCAGCGTGGTGCGTGCAGCGCGCTTTGCGCTGGGTTTGCCAACAGCCGCTCAAGGCCTGAGTGGTTAAGATGTCTTCAGCGGTTGGCCTTTTCAAACTGGTGCATGTGGTTCACCAAGGTTTGAACACTGGCCAGTGGCATGGCGTTGTAAATCGATGCACGCATGCCACCGGCGGATCGGTGGCCGCGCAACTGCACCATGCCCTGCGCTTGCGCGCCTTGTAAGAAGGCATCGTTCAAGGACTCGTCGCGCAAGAAAAACGTCACGTTCATGCGCGAGCGGTCTGCCCGCGCCACTTTGTTGAAGAACAATTGGCTATGGTCTAAAAAGTCATAGAGGAGATCGGCTTTGCGCTGATTTTGCGCTTGTATGGCAGTCAAGCCACCCTCTCGTTGCATGAAGCCGAGCACCAATCCCATGATGTAAATTGCATAGGTAGGCGGGGTGTTGTACATCGAGTCCTGCGCCGCCTGAATTTGGTAGTTGAATGCGCTGGGGGTGATTGGCAGCGCGTGTCCCATCAACCCATTGCGCACGATCACCACGGTGACACCAGAAGAGCCCATGTTTTTCTGAGCGCCTGCGTAAATCACGCCATAGCGCGAGACATCTAAGGGGGCCGACAAGATATTGGAGGACATGTCAGCCACCAGCGGCACATCGCCAGTCTGAGGCGTCCAGTGGCATTCCACCCCGCCGATGGTTTCGTTGCTGCAAAAGTGCACATAAGCAGCCTGCTCAGACACTTGCCATTCAGCCTGCGAGGGCATGCGCAAGAAGCCATCAGCGTGGCTGCTGGCGGCGACATGCACTTGCCCATACTTACGGGCTTCGTGGTGCGACTTTTCCGACCACACACCACTCAAGACAAAGTCAGCCTGCCCGGTGCGTCCGATCAAATTCATGGGTACAACTGCGTTTTCTGCAATCGCACCGCCTTGCAAAAACAACACCGTGTGGGTGTCAGGCACCTGCAGCAGATCGCGCATCAAGGCCTGGGTTTGGGCGAGTATCTCGGTGAACTCTGGCCCGCGGTGGCTCATCTCCATGACCGACATGCCAGAGCCACGCCAATCCGTCATTTCCTGAGCGGCTTGCTGAAGAACCTCAAGGGGGAGTTGTGCTGGACCGGAACTGAAATTGATGACACGGGACATATTTTGCAGGCGGAAAAATTCATTCAGACAAGGACTTATGACGGATTCATGAAGTGCAAACACCTTGCTATTTGAAAAGACATTTGATAAATTCCATTCATGATACGTTTTAAACAAATCTGCGTGCTGATGCTGCTGCTCGGTATGACCGGTTGCGCCAGTCATGCCTCCAAAGCCATCGCCAAGCTAGATGATAAGAGCCAAGCTTTTGGGACAGGCCGATGTCAAAACGCGCGCCACAACGCCTGGATTCATGGCGATTTGAAAACCGCCAAAGTGTGGGCCATGCCCACGCTCTTGATAGCAGTCGGCCCAGCAGCAGCCTTGCCCTTGTTTTTGGCCAATGTGGGCTTGAATACCGCGGACCACATGAAGGCCAGTGACATCACCGACAGTTGTGGTGGTGTCGCACCGACCCAAGATGCCATGGTGGGCGACATCGCTTTGGATGCTGCCATGGGGCTGACCTTGGGTACTGTCCTGCCCGTAGGCCCAGCCATCAGCAACATCGGAACCCGCTGATTGCCAGTGTCAGGCCAGGCTCAGTTCAGCTTGATACCTTCGTGCAGAGCAACTTTGCCCAAAGCCTCTTCAAACAAAACCCTCGCTGAGCCAGACACCGCAGACAAATAGGCATGCAAACTGGCGTCTGCAGCGGAATTGCTTAAACAATCTTTGCTGTACTGCTCAAAGCTGTTGAGTTGGCGGATCAGGTCAGCCACATGCTTGGGACACTCGCACAAAACATTGCTCGATATTTCTGATACCCGCTGCAAAACCACATCATCGTATTGACGCGGTGGAATCGTCACCGTCAAGGGCTTGATCGAAGACGCCCCCGACTCAAGCAACAAAGCCGAGCAAATGATGTCGCGCAAATCTTCATCGGCCAAAGGCTCTTGTCGGTAAACCACGCCGCCGGCCTTGAGCGCACTCAACACATGCGCGGTGGCAAAGTGAAAGATCAACAAGACTTTGTGAACGCCCAGCTTTCGCTGAAGCCGTTTCAAATCTTCAACCGCTGCCATTTGCACTGCGCCGATTTGCACCAAGAGCATGTCTGGCTTGGGGCCGCTGTCTTCGAGCAGGGCCTGTGTCAGCCCTTCGTGGACTTTCATCACTTTGAATGCCACCACACCGGCAGCCATGTTGAAACTGGGTTTTTCAATGCGACTGCCCAAGTTGTAACCCACCACCGCCAAATTGATCACCGACGGCATCAGCTGTGGCGCGGATTGACGGGCGATGGAGACCCTGGCGTCATTGAGCAATTTCTGCAACTGTTCAGTTCCCATGGAACCCAGGTGGCTGATGGCATGCCCTTGCATGGTCAGGTTTTTCATGAGCGTGACCCGAAGCACATCCCCTTCGGTATAGAGGCGATGACCACCGTCCGATTTGGGCGGTTTGACAACGCCATACCGCCGCTCCCATACCCGCAAAGTGGCGACAGGAACACCAGCCAGTTGGGCAACAGCGCCAATACGGTAGAGCGCTTGTGGTGCGTCATGTTTGAGGGTGGAGGTCATGGAAATGCAAGCCTTTCTGAACAAGTTTTGTATAGATATTATTCATTGTAAAGCATTTGAAGCAGTTAAATTGCAAGAATTCCATTGAATTTACAATTTTTGAACCTTACATTCGAATTACTTGTTAACTTGAATCAGGACAAATCATGTTTTCTAATTTAACTCATAACGCAGTGAACACCCTTTTATTGGTCTGCAAACACCAAGACGACGGCCCTGTCACCACCGACTTCATCAGCAAGCAGTTGGGTTTGTCGGTTTCTTACCTGGAGTCACTGATGTCTCAACTGAAAAAAGGCGGCTTTCTGGTGTCTTACCGAGGCCCAGGCGGCGGCTATTGCAGCAATGGCAAACCCGCCAAGCTCAAACTGCTTGACTTGCTCAAAGTCTTTAAAGAGAACAACACCAGCAAACCGTCCACCAACGGAGAGTTGGACAAACAATTGATCGCCCATTTGATGCATGAGTTCATGGAAAGCCATCTGCAAGCGCTCACATTTGAAGATTTGCTCCATCAGGTGCCTGACAGCGCATGGGGCGCACAAGCGCGGCAAGAGCGCGCCTCGGAATCGAAAAAATTCAAACCCTTGAAGATTCACAAACTGCCCAGCGGACCCAACTCCGTGTTCAGCCTCGCCGCATCCATGGCATTGTGATACTGCGCTGAGCATGGCCGCTGGGTCGGTTGTTAAGATCTGTCGAACCCCGACGGATAACGACGATGAAAACCTTGCGCTCCATGCTGTTTGTCCCTGGCGACAGCGAAAAAAAACTGGCCAAAGCCTTCAGCACACAAGCCGATGCCCTGATCTTGGATCTGGAAGATTCAGTCTCACACGAACGTTTGCCGCTGGCAAGGCAAATGGTCTGTGCGTATTTGTCTGACCATCCCCGTGGCCGGCAAGCCGCATGGGTTCGCATCAACCCTTTGCATACCGAGTTTGCGCTGCACGACTTGGCTGCCGTGATGCCGGGCAGACCCGATGGCATCGTGCTGCCCAAGCCATTGAATGCCCAACACATGGTCCAGCTAGACCATTTTTTAAGTGCCTTGGAAACACGTGAAGGCATTGCATTGGGCTCCACGCGCATCATCCCGATCACCACCGAATTACCTGGTGCGCTGTTTGAATTAAATACCTATGCAGGTGCGAGTCAACGCTTGGCCGGCATGACTTGGGGCGCCGAAGACCTGGCCACCACCGTTGGCGCAAGCAGCAATAAAACGGACAACGGCGAGTTTGATTTCACCTACCAATTGGCACGCAGCTTGTGTTTGCTTGCAGCCTCACACGCCCGTGTACAAGCCATAGATACCTTGAGCGTTGACTTTCGTGACGAAGCGGCACTGCGCAAAGAGGTGCTGCGCGCCCGTCAAGCAGGCTTTACTGGCAAGCTCGCCATCCATCCTGACCAGGTGCTGCCGATCCACGAGTGCTTTCAACCCAGTGATGCAGAGTTGACCCAGGCCCAGCGCATCGTGGATGCGTTTGCTCAGGCGCAAGGGGCTGGCGCGGTGCAACTCGACGGCAAGATGGTGGACAAACCGCACCTCAAGCAAGCGCTGCGCTTGCTCGAACTCGCTTCAAAGGAATGACCATGGCAGGCCTGTATTTCGAAGAATTTTTCGTCGGCCAAGTGTTTCAACATGCGATCCGGCGCACTGTCTCCGAGATGGACAACGTATTGTTTTCTGCCTTGACCCACAACCCTGCTGCACTGCATTTGGATGAAGAGTATTGCAAGAACCATTCTGAATTTGGTCAACGCATCGTCAATAGTGTGTTCACCTTGGGGCTGATCGTCGGCGTGTCTGTGGGCGACACCACCTTGGGGACAACGGTTGCCAATTTGGGCTGGGATGAGGTGCGTTTTCCCAAGCCTTTGTTTCACGGAGACACTGTGCATGTGGAAACCGAAGTGCTCAAAGTGCGTGAAAGCAAAACAAGACCCCACCAAGGTATAGTGACATTCCAGCACAGAGGCTTTAATCAACACCAGGAATTGATAGCTATTTGTAATCGAAGTGCA
Organism: Bordetella parapertussis; assembly: GCA_945873925.1. GTDB lineage: Bacteria > Pseudomonadota > Gammaproteobacteria > Burkholderiales > Burkholderiaceae_C > Limnohabitans. The sequence continues at coordinate 9,230 of CAMCES010000002.1, read as the reverse complement.
TTGATGATAAGCAAACCAAAGGATGCATCGTCTGAACAAACGAAGGGTTAACCCTCGTGTCATGTCATGGGCTAGGGCAAATCCCTAGTCGCGAAATTCTCTATTGCTTTGTGGAATCTTGCTAACATTGACACAGGCTATATCGCCTTTTTCTCCCTAAGGAAACTCAGTGAGCATCACTAAAATCTCCGCCATATCACTGGCCATTTCAGCCCTGTTTGCTACTGCAGCCATTGCGCAAGACAAAAACCTGTCAACTCTGCAACGCATGGGCAACACAGACACCAACATGAACATTCCAGCCGTTCCTCAAGACGGTAAAAATGCTGATGCCCTGCGCGCCAACTTGAAAAAAATCAAGTTGCCCGAAGGCTTCAAAATCGAGTTGTATGCTGTTGTTCCTGACGCACGCTACATGGCTGTTGCACCTTCCACCAACATGTTGTTCGTGGGCACACGTAAAACATCCGTCTGGGCTGTGACCGACCGTAACGGCGACAACACCGCTGACGAAGTCAAACAATTCGCACCTGCCATCAAATTTGCAAACCCCAACGGTGTTTGCTTCACCAAAGACGGCTTCTTGGTTGTGGCTGAGTCCAACCGCATGTTGCACTTCCCTGCTGCTGAATACTTCTACGAAGGTCCAGACGTTGCAGTCGGCGTGATCGTGCCTGAAGGCAAAATGATCCCCGTGGAAGAGCAATCTTTCAACCACACTGGTCGCGTTTGTAAAGTTGCCAACGACGGCAAAATCTACGTGACATTGGGTCAGCCATACAATGTCCAGCCCAAAGAAAAAATCGCTTTGTATGACGAAGTTGGTATCGGTGGCGTGATCCGCTACAACGGCTTGGACGGCACAGGCCGCATGGTTTACTCCAAAGGCATGCGTAATCCTGCCGGTCTGACCATCGGACCAAAGGGCGACATCTGGACGACCGACAACCAAGTTGACGGTTTGGGTGACGACATTCCTCCCGGCGAGTTGAACAAGCTGACCAAAGCAGGCGAACACTTCGGTTTCCCCTTCTACAACGGCAAATTCAAAGTGGCTGGCTCTGGCGCAGCACCTGACCTGAAGGACATGAAAGAGCCAGCCGGCATGATCTATCCTCAAGTCGAGTTTCCTGCTCACCAAGCTCAATTGGGCTTGACACACTACACCGGCAAAATGTTCCCTGCCAAGTACCAAGGCGGCCTGTTCGTGGCTTCCCATGGTTCATGGAACCGCACTCAGCCTAGCGGCTACCTGTTGAACTTCGTGCCCATCAAGGCCGACGGCAACGCAGGTGCAGCTGAAGTGTTTGCTGATGGCTTCTTGGACAAAACCACCAACCGCGCCATCGGCCGCCCTGTGGACGTTGCCAACCTGCCTGACGGCTCCATCCTGGTGTCTGACGACTACGCTGGCGCGATCTACCGCATCAGCTACAGCCAGTAATTCAGTTTGATCATCAGGCTTTTGGCCTGTGATCAAATACGAAGCGGGGCCTCCTAGGAGGCCCCGCTTTTTTATGAGGAATCCATGAAGAAAATTACCGTTATTTTGAGTCTGGGCTTGTCCCTGGTGACATTGAACGCGTTTGCCCAAGACGCTAAAGCAGGTCGAGACAAGGCCGATGCCGCGTGCTCTCTTTGCCACGGACCCACGGGTATCGCCAGCATGCCCAGCGCCCCCAATTTGGCAGGCCAACCCCCTATTTACGTCAGCGAACAACTGAAAAACTACCGCAATGGCAAACGTCAACATGAAGTCATGGGCGTCATTGCCAAACCTTTGACAGATGCAGAGATCGCAGATTTGGCCGCTTGGTACAGCAGCATCAAGGTCACCGTTGAAGCCCCTTGATTGGCTCTATGTCGGACTGCTGAGCGCCACGCTGACGCTTGGCTCGGTCCCAGCACACGCCAAAAAAAGCATCCGGTTTTTGACTGCGGGTGAGCTCCATGCCAGCTTGCTGTCGCCAGACGAGGCCGTTCGCTTCAGTGGGCGCAACTACATCATGGGTGTGATTGACACCCTGATGCTCACCAAAGACGCACCGATTTGCTTTGGCGAGCAAACCGAAATCAATCTCTTGGTGGACACCGTTTTGCAACAGCTGGTGCAACGCCCTGACCTGCTGCGTTTCAATGCCGCGAGTGTGGTGCGTGAAGTGATGGTGGCCAACTACCCTTGCGTCTGAATCATGGAGGCGCGGGTTCAATGACCACTGACGTGGGCGTCGCGCCCTTCATGCAAGCATCAAAGATCGCCCTGCGCGCCCAATGGTTCAAATCCTCATTGACCATGAGTGGATTGCAATGAAGCGAGAAAGGCGGCCCCGCTTGGAAATGCGGATGCATACCCCATGGTGCCATGCCAAAGGGGCACTGCATCATCATCTGTGCACGTCGTGAGTCGTATACCGGCGGGGCTTGCTCATAGGCCAGTTGGTTGCAGGCGTGGATCTGCCCCATGGACGCACATCCACCCAAAAGGGCAAGCATCATCGCCATGAAAACGGGTTGAATCTTCTGCGGGTGTGTCATGGGTTCGAGATTGTAGGAGTCCCGTCGGCCTTGAGAGATCTCCCACCCATCACACCCCCAGGCAGGCGTTAGCTTTTGGCACCTCAAACTGTTCGGCGGTCATGGCAGGTGAGCTTTCAAAGGGCATTCAAAGGGATCTTGGCGTAAGCAATGCCGTTGTCTTCCTTGGGTGGCAACTCACCCGCACGGATGTTGATTTGCACCGCAGGCAGGATCAGCACAGGCATTTCCAAGGTGGCGTCACGCTTGGTGCGCATCTCTACAAATTGCGCTTCGCTGATGCCGTCGTGCACATGGATGTTCTTGGCTTTTTGCTCGGCCACAGTGGTTTCGAAGTTCACGGGGCGGCCATTGGGCGGGTAGTCGTGGCACATGAACATACGGGTGGTGGGTGGCAGGCTCAAAATTTTGCGGGTGGAGGCGTACAGGGTTTTCGCATCGCCACCAGGAAAGTCACAGCGGGCAGTGCCCACATCGGGCATGAACATGGTGTCGCCCACAAACACCGCGTCACCAAACTGGTAGGCCACGCAGGCAGGGGTGTGGCCAGGCACATACATGATGTGGCCGCTGAGACTGCCCACTTGAATGGTTTCACCGTCTTTGAACAAGTGGTCAAACTGCGAGCCGTCCAGCTTGAAGCTGTCTTCCATGTTGAAGATGCCCTTGAACACGCCTTGCACCTGGGTGATATGGTCACCGATGGCGGTTTGACCCCCCAAGTGTTGTTTCAAGTAAGGGGCGGCGCTGAGGTGGTCGGCATGGGCATGGGTTTCCAAAATCCACGCCACTTTCAAGTCGTTTGATTTGACGAATTCAATCACCTTGTCAGCAGATGGGTGGCTGGTGCGACCCGACTTGGGGTCGTAATCCAACACCGAGTCGATGATGGCGCAGGCCGAGCCTGGTTTTTCAAAAACCACATAGGTCACGGTCCAGGTGGCCGGGTCAAAAATGCCGTGGACTTGGGGGTTGAGCGTTGCATTGGTCATCAAAAACTCCTTTTGAATTAGGCTGTCGATAATATATTGACAAATATTTTGTTTGTCAATATACTTTTCGCATCTTCTTCAAAACAGCAAGGAAAATCCCCCATGGACACATCCACCTTGGACCTAGACAAAATGAAATCATCGGCTGGCAAAGCCTGCCAACTGATGAAAGTGCTCTCCAACCCCGACCGGCTGATGCTGCTGTGCCAGCTTTCGCAAGGCGAAAAGCGCGTAGGTGAGTTGGAAGAAATATTAGGGATCGTGCAGCCCACCTTGTCCCAGCAACTCACAGTGTTGCGTGACGAAGAGCTGGTGACCACCCGCCGCGATGGCAAAAACATCTATTACCAAATCGCCAGCCCGCAAGCGCTGGCGGTCATGAACGTTTTATTCGATCAATTTTGTGGACCACAAGCAGGAGACAACACATGAATATCGATTGGGCACATTTCACACCCTATGCATCCCTCACGGGCGGACTGATTTTGGGCGTGGCCTCGGCCATGTTCATTCTGATGAATGGCCGTATTTTGGGCATCAGCGGCATCCTCGGTGGCCTGTTGCCGCCCAAAGCCGGCGACACCACTTGGCGTGTGGCTTTCATGCTGGGGCTGTTGGTCGCACCTGCCGTTTTCCATGCGGTGGTTCCTGCGGTGTACATCACCCCGCCCCGGGTTGAAACAGCAGAATGGTTGGTGGTGATCGCAGGTTTGCTGGTGGGTATCGGTACCCGCTATGCCTCAGGTTGCACCAGCGGACACGGTGTCTGCGGCTTGTCCCGCCTGTCCCCTCGTTCTTTGGTGGCAACTGGCTCGTTCATGTTTGCCGGTTTCGTCACTGTCTACGTCATGCGTCACGTCATCTAAGGAAATCACCATGCTTCAAAAGAACCATCTCTACCGCCTTACTGAGTTCGCAGTGGGTTTGTTGTTTGGCCTGGGCCTGATGTGGTCCGGCATGACCGACCCTGGCAAGGTGATCGGTTTTCTCGATCTGTTTGGCAGTTGGGACCCATCGCTCGCCCTGGTCATGGGCGGCGCCATCATGGTGGGCTTTTTTGCTTTCACCGTGGCCAAAAAACTCACCACCACCTTTTTGGGTGGTGTCCTGCGTTTTCCCACCAACATGGACATCGACAAAAAACTGGTCATTGGCAGCTTGATGTTTGGCACGGGCTGGGGCTTGGCTGGTTTTTGCCCTGGACCTGCGCTGGTTTCCATGGCCGATGGCCAACCCAAGGCATTGGTTTTCGTGTTAGCGATGCTGGTGGGCATGGTGGGTTTTGAACTCATGGACCGCTTCATCCACGCACCTCGCAAAGCCAAACTCAACGCCACCTGAAAACCACGATTGGAGACCCCATGAATACCAAAGCCCTGACCCCTCACCTGAGCATCAGTCCGCAAATCTTCATCAACGGTCCCGACCAACCCAGCTTCGCAGAGATAGCGCAAGCAGCCAGTCAATTTGGATTGCAAGCGGCTTACCTGCCTGCTGAAACTGGCAAGGTACGAGACGAGGACGGCAAAACGCCCACCAACCAAGCTGATGCCAGCCACGATGTGGTGATCGTCGGCGGCGGTGCCGCAGGCATTTCGGTGGCGGCGAGTTTGCTGCAACGCAGCCCCTTGCTGGACATTGCCATCATCGACCCCGCAGATGCCCACTTTTACCAACCTGGTTGGACCATGGTGGGTGGCGGCATCTTCAAACCCGGTGAAACCGCTCGCACCATGGCCTCGGTCATCCCCACGGATGTCAGTTGGATCAAAGCGGCTGTGGCTGCATTCGAACCCGAGCACAACCAAGTCATTTTGGAAGGCTGCCGGGTCGTCAAATACAAACAGCTGGTGGTTTGCCCTGGCTTGAAGCTGGATTGGCAGGGCATTGAAGGCTTGAGCGACACCCTGGGGCGCAACGGCGTCACCTCCAATTACCGCTTTGACCTCGCTCCCTACACCTGGGAATTGGTGCAAAGCTTGAAAGGCGGTAAGGCGATTTTTAGCCAGCCGCCCATGCCGATCAAATGCGCAGGCGCACCCCAAAAAGCCATGTACTTGTCAGCCGACCACTGGACCCGACAGGGCGTGCTCAACAACATCGACATCCAGTTTTGCAATGCGGGTGCGGTGCTGTTTGGGGTGGCCGACTATGTCCCAGCGCTCATGGAATATGTCAAGAAATACCGGATTGGCCTGAACTTTGGTGAAACCTTGGTGGCGGTGGACGGTCCAGCGCACCAAGCCACGTTCATGAAAAACATGGCCGATGGCAGCAAAGAAAAAGTCGTGCGTGACTTTGACATGATCCACGTGGTGCCCCCACAAAAAGCCCCCGACTTCGTGCGTGTCAGCCCCCTGGTAGACGCCGCTGGTTGGGTGGATGTGGACCCGTCTTCTCTGCGCCACAAAACCTATGCCAATGTGTTTGCTTTGGGCGACGTGGCCAACACCACCAATGCCAAAACCGCTGCGGCCGCGCGCAAGCAAGCCCCTGTGGTGGCGCACAACCTGTTGGTGGCCATGGGACAGTTGCAAGGGCAAGCAAAGTACGATGGCTATGGCTCATGCCCTCTCACGGTAGAGCGCGGCAAGATCGTGTTGGCCGAATTCACCTACGGCGGCAAGCTGGCCCCCAGCTTCCCTTCTTGGCTGATCGATGGCACAAAGCCCTCTGCATTGGCCTGGTACCTGAAAGAACGCGTCCTGCCCCCCATCTATTGGGAAGCCATGCTCAAAGGCCGTGAGTGGATGGCACAACCTGAAATGGTGGGCTGATGACTGCTTTGACCCGCTGGCTGCCTTCGGTGCCCCTGCTGGACTGGGGGCGCAGCTACAACCGAGAAACCTTCACCAATGACGCAGTGGCGGCACTCATCGTGACCATCATGCTGATCCCGCAAAGCCTGGCCTACGCCTTGCTGGCGGGTTTGCCGCCGGAGGTGGGGCTCTACGCCAGCGTGGTGCCGCTCTTGTTGTATGCGGTGCTGGGCAGCAGTCGTGTCTTGGCAGTCGGCCCCGTGGCCGTGGTGTCACTCATGACCGCTGCGGCAGTGGCAGAGCATGCGGCAGCAGGCACCTATGCCTATTGGCAAGTGGCCATCACCTTGGCGTTTTTGTCGGGTGGCATGTTGTTGCTCATGGGCTTGCTGCGTTTGGGTTTCTTGGCCAATTTTTTGAGCCATCCTGTCATTTCGGGCTTCATCTCGGCCTCGGGTTTGCTGATTGCGCTCAGCCAACTCAAGACCATCATGGGTGTGAAAGCCGAGGGGCACAACTTTGTTGAGTTGCTGTCCTCACTGCTGCACCAAGCCTCGAATATCCATTTGCTGACGCTGGGTGTGGGCATTGCCGCCACCGCGTTTTTGTTTTGGGTGCGCAAAGGCTTGAAACCCTTGCTCATCTCAGCGGGCTTGAGGCCGAAGCTCGCCGATGTGCTGGCCAAAGCTGGTCCCGTGGCGGCGATTGCCCTGACTACCGTGTTGGCTTGGGGCTTGGACTGGCAAGGCCAGGGCATGAAACTGGTGGGCACCGTGCCCCAAGGCTTGCCACCACTCACCGCACCTTTGTGGGATTGGGCGCTCTGGCAAAAACTGTTTGTGCCTGCCCTGCTCATCAGCGTAGTGGGATTTGTGGAGTCGGTGTCGGTGGGTCAAACCTTGGCTGCCAAACGCCGCCAACGCATCGAACCTGACCAAGAGTTGGTGGCCTTGGGTGCCAGCAATTTGTCAGCCGCTTTCACCGGTGGTTTCCCAGTCACGGGTGGCTTTGCCCGCTCGGTGGTCAATTTTGACGCCGGTGCTGTCACACCCGCAGCGGGTGTGTACACCGCGGTGGGCATCACCTTGGCATCGCTGTTTTTAACGCCTGCGCTTTACTTTTTGCCGCAAGCCACTTTGGCTGCAACGATTGTGGTGGCTGTGTTGTCGCTGGTGGACTTTGGTATGTTGAAATCCACCTGGCGCTTTTCCAAACTCGATTTCATTGCTGTCGCCACGACTTTGCTAGCCACGCTGCTGTTAGGCGTGGAAAGTGGTTTGGTCATGGGCGTGGTGGTGTCCTTGGCGCTGTTTTTATTTCGAGCCAGCCGCCCGCACATTGCCACTGTCGGTTTGGTGCCAGGCACCGAGCATTTCCGCAACGTTCTGCGTCATGAGGTCTTGGTCAGCCCCAGGCTGGTCTGCCTGCGGGTGGACGCAAGCATGTTTTTTGCCAATGCGAGGGGTGTGGAAGACCGCATCAACGCCGAGGTGGCAGCCCGACCTGCGTTGGAACATGTGTTGTTGCAGTGCTCGGCCGTCAACGACATCGACGCCAGCGCCCTGGAGAGCTTGGAGGCGATTGCCAGCCGCTTGAAAGCCTCTGGCATTGCCCTGCATTTCTCGGAAATCAAAGGGCCGGTGATGGACAAGCTCAACACCACCGACTTTCTCACCTACTTGAGCGGCCAAGTATTTCTCACCAACTACCAGGCCATTCAGGCGCTGACCCCGGAGGTCATCGATTGAGCGGGTTACAAATTTGCTAAAGTAGGCTAAAGCAACAATTTGAACAAGGCAGCCATGGGTGATTACACCAACATGTCGGGCTATTACGATGTCATCATGACCTCCGGCTATTACGACTATGCCAAAATCGTCGACAGTCTGACTTCCCATGGACCCCAACTCAATGTGCTTGAAATCGGTTGCGGCACCGGCCTGATCCTGGAAGAACTGGCCAAACGCCAACCCAGCCTTCCGATCACCGGGATCGACCTGACCGGCCCGATGCTGTCAATTGCGCTAAAACGCCTAGCCCCTTTTCCCACGGTTTCCTTGTCCCAGCAAAACATTTGCGAGCTCACATTGGACATACAACACGAGTTGGCTTTCTCTTATGGCGGGGTTTGGTATTTCGTGATTGACGGCGACCAAGAGCCGTTCATGGTCAGCCACATTGCGGACGAAAATGCCAACCGTCTGGGTTTTGAACGCCTGTCCCAGCACATGGCGCCAGGCGGTACCCTGCTCTTGGGTATCCAAGGCCCTCACCATGACTACGAAACCAGGATCTCCAATGGCATGGCGTATTCGCAAAAAATCGACCCCACCCCGATTGGCTTCACCAAACACTACTATTTGAAAGACGGCACCCAAACTGTGATGGACCAAACCGTCAAATACCGCACTTACAGTTTTGACCAGGCCAAGGCCTTGATGGGCATTTTTGGCTTTGAATACGTGAACCATGCCGACGCGCACAAGATGTTTTTGCAATTTCGCAAAGTAGCCACATGAGCCTGCCCCGTTTGTTCTTCATCGGCGTGGGCAACATGGGCAACCCGATGGCCGCCAATTTGCTCAAAGCGGCTTATCCGCTGACCGTGCATGACATCCACCCAGACAAAGCCGACAATCTCTTGAACCTGGGCGCGGTCTGGGTGGACAGCATTGCCGAGGGCTGCGCCCGGGCAGACCTGATCATGGCTTCATTGCCTGGACCGCCGCAGGTGCGTGCGGTGATGTTGGGCGAGCACGGTGTGTTGGCACACGCCAGACCAGGTGCCACCATCATCGACACCTCGACCAGCGCGGTGGAACTGGTGCAAGAGCTGGTGGAATTGGCCCAAGCCAAAGGCCTGGGTTTTTTAGAGGCGCCCGTGACCAATGCGGTCGACATGGCGGCGCTGGGTCGCTTGTCGATCTTTGTGGGTGGCGATCAA
>CAMCES010000001.1 GCA_945873925.1 Bordetella parapertussis | reverse complement strand
TGGTGTTGACTGTTGGATTGACTGGCTGGTTAATCAAAACTGTCCACGCTCAAGATGTCGCAGCTACACTGGAAACGGCCATTCAGGCGCCACACCGCTCGGACGCCAACCGGGCACGTGATCAATACCGTCATCCCAAAGAGACGCTGCTTTTTTTCGGTCTGCAACCAAACATGTCTGTGGTAGAAATCTCACCAGCAAACGGTTGGTATACCGAAATCATTGCTCCCGTTCTCAAAAAGCAGGGCCAGTTTTACGCTGCGGTTCCTGCACTCGCTGATGACGTGCCTGAGGCCATGAAACGCAGAGATGCCTCATACCGTCAGATGTTGAAAGCCGCGCCAGATCTGTATGGCTATCCAGTCATCAGCACTTATGACGTAAGCGCGCCTGTGTTTGCTCCAAATTCAAAAGCTGATTTGGTCCTTACTTTCCGTAATGTGCACAACTGGGCCAAAGCTGGACACACTCAGCCGATGTTCAATGGTTTTTTTCAGGTGTTGAAATCAGGAGGTGTACTTGGCGTTGTGGAGCACAGGGCAAAACCTGGAACCCCCCTCTCCCAACAAATTGAATCAGGTTACATGACCGAGCAATTTGTTATTGAGTCAGCTACTGCTGCCGGCTTTAGGCTGGATCGCAGTTCTGAAATCAACAGTAACCCACTTGATACGAAAGACCATCCAGGCGGTGTTTGGAATTTACTGCCTAATTTGCGAGGTCTGGCCGACAACGACAAACCCAAGTACCGCGCCTTGGGTGAATCTGATCGTATGACATTGCGTTTCATAAAACCTTGAGGCGCAATGTCATGCACAAAGCCGATTCGTAGTCTGGTAAGTGCGGATGGCATGGCCGTTCATCACAATGGCTCGCATCAAACGTATGCTTTCAATGCCTCGGCTGACAGCCTCAAGCCCAACCTAACTTATCTTTTTCTAAAGTCCCAAGGTGCGACCGGTCTGGGCTCTGACCATAAACCCAATTTTTGACTCTTCGCTGCAATTTCACTGGCGCTGTAGGCATCGCGATCAACAGTTTGCTGCTCGTCCTGGTATTTTTTGTAGTGCCAAGCAAAACCAGCTTTGATTTGCTGATGGCAGATGTCTTGCCCGTCGAGCAATACCTTACCCAAAATGCGTCCATATTTGTCGCTCTTTATGAAAGAGACTTGAACGGTTTTGCCATGCACCAACTCATAAAGCGCTTCCTTAGACTCGGCACCGAAAGCCTGGGCTTTTTCTGGAGCGTCAATACTCTGAAGTCTGATTTTGTGCTGGTTTTTTTCAGCATCTATAACGGTGATGGTGTCTCCGTCCGCCACAGACACCACTCTTCCCTGAAGAATCTTTGACGCATGGGCAAAACCAAACGAAAATATTAACAAAAATGATAGAAAAAACTTCATTTATGAAGTTTGCCACACATATCCTGAATTTAGCTAATTTTTCATATTGAAACGATGTCCCCCCTGATTTGAGTAGCACCTGAATTTGTTGCTGCTCATCCCGAGTTGCCACTGGCATTTGCCTACGATTGGGCATTCTGTTGTTTTTTAATGTTAAAAAATTTGCTCGCTGGGGAAGCATATAAAAAAACGAAAAAGTAAATCCTAAATAGCACTTTAGGACTTTCTTTATATGTATGAATATTTAATTACTATTTAATGAAAACATTTTAAAACTTGAAAAGAATAAAAAAATATGGTTTTCTACACTTGAACTTTTATGACCTATCAATCAAGCTGCTAACAATTCAGCAAGTGCCTCAATGTATGTGGAGTTTTTACCGAAGAGCAGCAATGTGTATGAAGTTTTTGTACATGACGAATTAAGGCGCTCAAGGGCTTCCCACGGCATCGGGCAGCTAAGGCTTACAGTTAATAGGGTTGTCTGCTATGGTCCACCTTTTTGGCCGATCAATACGATGAGCACTTCGCTTGAAACGCAATGCGTACAGCTTGAGTTTCCCAAAAGCCCTCAACGTATTTTTCTTTTATTTTCATTGACCTAGGGCAGCACTTTCTGACAAAAACTTGGAGACAGCTATGGATCAATATGTTTTTTGGGCATTTATTTTGGGGGGCTTGAGCGCTATCTCCCTGCTGATTGGCTCATTGGTCGGGGTTAGTTTCAAAGTACCCAAAAGCGTCACGGGCCTGATGGCAGCCTTCGGCGCTGGCGCCTTGTTATCGGCTCTTGCGATCGAACTGGTGGCCCCAACTGTCAGCAGTTTCATGCGCGCAGATGTAAGTACTAAAGCCACTGAGTTACATCATTTTTTAGCCATGGTCGCGGGCTGTTTTTGCGGTGGATTATTGTTTGTATTGTTAGATCAACTGGTCAATCAGCGCGGTGGCTACCTGCGAAAAACCGCGTATGTGATATCCCAAGCATCACTTGAACGCGCAAATATTCATAAGCAGGTGATTGCCGAAATCGCCAACATACCGCTGTTTTACAAGCTCGAACCCGAGCTCATGGACATCGTGATGCGCTACCTCAAGCCCCGCCTGTTTGTAAAACATGAGTCTATTTTTAAGGCAGGCGATACCAGCGAGCTGATCTACATCGTGCGCAAAGGGGGCGTGTATATCGATACAGATGCCTATGGGCGGGATGAACTCGGGCGCGGAGAAATTGTGGGCGAGGTCAGTTTTTTGGGGGGAACGCCTCACACCGCAAGCTGTACGGCCGCAGATGATGTGGAGTTGTTAACCTTAAATCGGCATGACTATCAGTTGCTCATACAAAAAGTTCCCGAGTTTGTCCAAGGTCTCAAAGACTTGGCCACCCAACGTTTAGATCAACGCAAGTCGCAGGACTCGGTCCTTTTGCAGGAAAAGCAGCAATGGGCAAATTTAGCCATGGCCGCCATCAATCACGGGCAGCAGATGCCCAGTTCGACCGATTTGAAAAAACAACATGGTGCCCATAGCAGCGCCGCCATGGCCATTTGGCTAGGTATCTTGCTTGATGGCATACCCGAGTCTTTTGTCATTGGTACGGCGTTGATGGCGTCAATAGCCCTGAAAACTGCCAGTGGCGCTGAACTCACTTTCTTGAGCGTTTTACCCTACAGCTTAATCGCTGGGTTGTTTCTCTCCAATTTACCCGAAGCGATGTCAAGTTCAGTCCAGATGCGTAACCAAGGCATGAAAGTCAGCAAAATCCTGCTGTTGTGGGCATCGCTTTTATTGATGACTGCGATCGGAGCGGCCATCGGCGCTTATATCGGCGAACATGTACCCCATGGTTATTTGGTGTTTGTCGAGGGCTTGGCAGCAGGTGCAATGCTGACCATGATCTGTGCGGCCATGTTGCCCGAAGCTGCTCACCTCGCCAGTCCGAACCTGGTCGGCCTGTTCACACTCACAGGTTTTCTGTGTTCAATTCTGTTCAAACTTCTGGAGTGAGCCACGTTCTAGCAGCGCCAAGCACCTATATGGTAATTTTTGGAGGGAGATACAAGTTTCGAACTTGAATCCGCCCTCTTTTATATCAAGTTATAAAACAAAAAATTTGCTTCCCAAGGAAGCATATAAATAACTTGAAAAAGTAAATCCTGAAAACCACCTAAACAATTGATCTGTATATAAAAATTTAGTGGTGCGTGGTGAGGGTTTCGAACCCCCGACCCCCGCCGTGTGAAGGCGATGCTCTACCACTGAGCTAACCACGCGATAAAAATGTATCTAGGTGGATATTTTGACATAGAAAAAACCAGTAAAGACGGTTGGCAGGGCCAGTTCAAAGTGCTGCGATGGACAGCTTGCGCCAAAGGGTTTTGTCGCCACTGGCCTTGTCGATCTGGTTCAAGACTTCTTCATGCGCTTGAAGTTCTTCTGTATTGGGGGCAATCACTTTTAACTTGAGTTGGGTGAAATCCATCTTGATGGCATTGCCCGAACTGTCCAAACCGGTTTCGGTATCCATCAGCAAGGCATCTTGACCTCGAGTGAGGTTGATATACACATCAGCCAAAAGCTCTGCATCCAAACGAGCACCATGCAAAGTGCGTGCTGCATTGCTCACACCCAAGCGATCACACAGCGCATCCAAGGAATTGCGCTTGCCAGGATAAATTTCTTTGGCAATGGCCAAGGTGTCACTCACATGGCTGACATGGTCCCTGAAGGGGGGGAGGCCCAACAACTCGAGTTCTTTGTTCAAAAACCCCAAATCAAAGTTGGCGTTGTGAATGATGATTTCAGCGTCTTGAACATAAGCAATGAATTCATCGACCACTTGTGCGAATTTGGGCTTGTCTTGTAAGAACTCATTGGTGATGCCATGCACCTTCAACGCGTCCTCATGGCTTTCTCGCTCTGGATTCAAGTAGCAGTGGAAATTTCGCCCGGTCAATTTTCGATTGACCAATTCAACACAACCAATTTCGATGATGCGGTCGCCGGCTTCAGCAGACAAGCCTGTGGTTTCAGTGTCCAACACGATTTGACGCATGGTGATCAGTGGTTTTCTTTGGCGTGGTTGATCGTGTAGCGAGGAATTTCAATCACCAAGTCTGCTTGGGCCACGATCGACTGGCAACTCAAACGTGACTGCGGCTCTAATCCCCAAGCGCGGTCCAAAAGATCTTCTTCAAGTTCTTCGGGTTCATTCAGGCTTTTGAAGCCTTCACGAACAATCACATGGCAAGTGGTACAGGCACAACTCATGTCGCAGGCGTGTTCAATCGCTATGCCGTGGTCAAGCAAGGCTTCACAAATGGTGTTACCAGGCGATGTTTGAAATTCCATGCCTTGGGGGCAAAGTTCAACGTGCGGAAGTATTTTGATGGTGGTCATGTCATGGAACCAATGTGTTTGCCTGCCAAAGCCTTTCGTATGCCATCATTCATCCGGGCAGCGGCGAAAGCTTCGGTACCTTTGGCCAATTTTTCAGTTACCGATTCGATATCTGCTGCCACCTCCAAAGACTTGCTGGCCAACACCGCTTCCATCAGCAATTTGATCGCTTGCTGTTCGGCTGCACTCAGCAAATGCGAATCGGCTTGTAAAGCGCTTTTCGCTGCTAACCACATGCGGTCGGCCTCCAAACGGGCCTCGGCCAATGCCCTGGCATTCTTATCAAACTCAGCCGTATGGAAGCTGTCTTGCAACATGGCAGCAATCTGGTCATCCGACAGGCCATAACTGGGTTTGATATCGATTTGAGCCTGAACGCCGCTTTGGGTCTCTGTGGCCGACACACTGAGCAGGCCATCTGCATCAACCGTGAAAGTGACTCGGATACGTGCTGCCCCTGCCGCCATCGGAGGAATGCCTCTGAGCTCGAACCGAGCCAAGCTGCGACAGTCTTGCACCAAATCACGCTCACCTTGGACGACGTGCAAAGCCAAGGCAGTTTGGCCATCTTGGTAGGTGGTGAAGTCTTGGGCCATGGCCGTTGGAATGGTTTGGTTTCGCGGAACGATTCGCTCGACCAAACCGCCCATGGTCTCGATCCCCAACGACAGGGGAATCACATCCAAGAGCAATAACTCACCATCTGGATTGTTGCCACTGAGTTGATTGGCTTGCACAGCCGCACCGATCGCCACCACTTCATCTGGGTTCAAATTGGTCAAGGGTTCGCGGCCCAGGAGGCTTGCCACGGCTGCTTGTACATGGGGCATACGGGTCGAACCGCCCACCATGACGACGCCTTGTATGTCCTCAAAATTGACCTCTGCATCACGCAGTGATTTTTTGACAGTCTGCAAAGTTTTCTGGGTCAAGGCCTGCGTGGCAGCTTCAAACGCTTGTCGACTGACTTCTTGGGTCAAGGGTCCGTCACTGAGTTGCGCTTCAAACACCGCATGGTTTTGGGCAGACAACAGCTCTTTACAAGCGCGCGCAGCTGACATCAACCGGGTTTTGTCAGCATCCGTTGTGGCGCTGCGACGCTGCTGTGATGTCACCCAGTCTGCCAAGCAGCGGTCATAGTCATCACCACCCAATGCCGAATCACCGCCTGCAGCCAAGACCTCGAAGACACCTCTGCTCAAACGCAACACCGACACATCAAACGTACCGCCTCCTAGGTCATAGACCATGTACAAGCCTTCAGTGGCGTTGTCCAACCCGTATGCAATCGCAGCCGCGGTCGGTTCGTTGATCAAGCGAAGCACGTTGAGGCCAGCCAATTGGGCGGCATCTTTGGTAGCTTGGCGTTGGGCATCATCGAAATAAGCTGGCACCGTGATCACGGCACCGTAGATGTCATCATTGAAGGTGTCTTCAGCGCGTTGGCGCAAAGCCGCCAAAATTTCCGCACTGACTTCTACCGGGGACTTCACACCTTCAACGGTTTCCAAACCAAGCATGCCAGGGGTATCAACGAAGACATAAGGCAAGTGCCCTCGGTTGGGTATGTCTGACAAGCTGCGTCCCATGAAACGCTTGACAGACACAATGGTGTTTTGAGGGTCTTGCGATTGCATGGCCAAAGCCTCATGCCCCAAAGCCCTGCGACCTTGCGGCAAGTAGCGCACGGCTGAAGGCAAGATCACACGACCCTGGGTGTCTGGCAGGCACTCGGCAACGCCGTTGCGCATGCTTGCCACCAAAGAGTGTGTGGTACCCAAGTCAATCCCAATCGCTATGCGCCTGGCGTGGGGGTCGGGTGCTTGACCCGGTTCGGAGATTTGCAGCAGTGCCATGTACGTATTTTGCCCTCAGGCGTCCTCTAGGCGTTCCATTCGGTGGTAGATGTCTTCTTCAAAACGCTCCAAAAACATCAGCGCCCTCACCTCTTTCACTGCATTTGTCCAATCAGACTGACTGTCTATCAAACGGGCACATCGCTCAAAAGCTTGCGCTTTGGATGCAGTGATTTCGGCAAGCAACGCGTTGACCGAGGGCAGATCGTTTGCCTCATCCAGACTCTCGCGCCACTGTATTTGCTGAATCAAAAAATCATGCGGCATACTGGTGTTGTCTTCCGCATTGACTGCAGCACCATGCAGTTCGCACAAGTAAGCCGCACGCTTGAGAGGATTTTTCAGACGCTGGTAGGCTTCGTTGACACGAACCGACCATTGCAATGCCAAGCGCTTGTCAGCAGCGCCTTGGGCCGCAAATTGGTCAGGATGAACTTGCCGCTGCAGCGACTTCCAACGTTCATCCAGATCTTGGCGATGGAGCTCGCAAAGTTTGGGCAGACCAAAAAGCTCGAAATCATCTGCCGCCAGAGAAATCGGGGGCTGTAACTGTCCTGGCTCCAATCTCACACTCGGAAGGATTCACCACAACCACAACGATCACGTTCGTTGGGATTGTTGAATTTAAAACCCTCATTCAAACCCTCACGCACAAAATCGAGTTCAGTGCCATCCAAATAAGCCAGACTCTTGGGATCGATCGAGATTTTCAAGCCATGGGTATCAAACACGATGTCTTCAGGATTGAAGTCATCGACATACTCGAGTTTGTAGGCCAATCCGGAGCAACCCGTGGTCTTCACACCCAGGCGAACACCAACCCCTTTTCCGCGCTTGGAAAGGTAGCGAGTGACATGCCGCGCTGCGGCTTCGGTCATGGATAAGGACATATCAGTGCGCGTGTTTCTTTTTGTAATCTTCCACAGCCGCCTTGATGGCGTCTTCAGCCAAGATGGAGCAATGGATTTTCACGGGCGGCAAGGCCAATTCTTGGGCAATTTCGCTGTTCTTCAGCGCTGCTGCCTGGTCCAGGGTTTTACCCTTCACCCATTCAGTCACCAAAGAAGACGATGCAATCGCAGAGCCGCAACCATAGGTTTTAAAACGCGCATCTTCAATCACACCCGTTTGGGGATTGACTTTGATTTGCAGCTTCATCACGTCACCACAAGCGGGTGCCCCCACCATGCCCGTGCCCACGGAATCGTCACCCTTTTCAAACGTACCCACATTGCGTGGATTCTCGTAATGGTCAATCACTTTATCGCTGTAAGCCATGAATTGTCTCCTAAATGGTCAATGTGCAGCCCATTGAATGGTGCTGAGGTCAATACCTTCTTTGTACATATCCCACAATGGGCTCAAGTCTCTGAGCTTGGCCACATTGCTGCGAATCGTGCTGATCGCGAAGTCGATTTCTTCTTCTGTCGTGAAGCGGCCAATCGTCATGCGCAAACTGCTGTGCGCTAATTCATCACTGCGTCCCAAGGCACGCAGGACATAGCTGGGCTCCAAGCTGGCTGAAGTGCATGCTGAACCAGAAGACACAGCCAAGCCCTTGATGCCCATGATCAAAGATTCACCTTCCACATAGTTGAAGCTGATGTTCAAGTTGTGTGGCACGCGTTGGGTCAGATGGCCATTGACAAAAACCTGCTCAATGTCTATCAAACCTTTCAACAGACGCTTTTGCAAGCGGACGGCTTTATCCAAGTCTTGGGCCATCTCCAGTTTGGCCAAACGGAAAGCCTCACCCATGCCCACACATTGGTGGGTAGGCAATGAACCACTGCGCATGCCACGCTCATGTCCACCCCCGTGCATTTGTGCTTCCAAGCGCACGCGTGGCTTTCGCCTGACGTACAAAGCACCAATGCCTTTGGGGCCATATGTTTTGTGGGAAGCCAGGCTCATCAAATCAATGGGCAATGTCTCCATGTCGATATCCACTTTGCCAGTGGACTGGGCAGCGTCCACATGGAAGATGATGCCCTTCTCGCGACACATATTGCCGATCGTGACCATGTCTTGAATCACGCCGATTTCGTTGTTGACGTGCATCACACTGATCAATGATGTGTCTGGTCGGATAGCGTCTTTCAGCAAATTCAGGTCGAGCAATCCATCATCTTGCACGTCCAGGTAAGTCACCTCAAAGCCCTGACGCTCTAGCTCACGCATGGCGTCTAGAACAGCTTTGTGCTCAGTCTTGACGGTGATCAGGTGCTTGCCTTTGGTTTTGTAGAAATGGGCCGCACCTTTGATGGCCAGGTTGTTGGATTCGGTCGCGCCAGAGGTCCAGACAATTTCACGCGGGTCGGCACCTATCAAATCGGCCACCTGAGCACGGGCCTTTTCTACAGCCTCTTCGGCTTCCCAGCCCCAAGCATGGCTTCTTGATGCTGGGTTGCCAAAATGCTCGCGCAGCCAGGGAATCATGGCGTCGACTACCCGCTCATCGCAGGGTGTTGTTGAACCGTAATCGAGGTAGATGGGGAAGTGGGGAGTCATGTCCATGGTTGATCTCAGCTTTTGCCAAATGCATTGCCCAGTGCAAAGACTGAATTGGGCGCATTCACACGAATAGGTTTGACCACAGGCGCAGAAGAAATAGCACGTTTGTGCATGGGTTTGTCCTCAACCAACAAGCCTTTGGACAATTGGTCATCGACCAACTTTTGTAGCTTCACGGAGCTTAAAAAATCGATCATGCGCTGGTTCAGGGAAGACCACAGTTCGTGGGTCATACAGCGGCCGGACTCTCCCAAGCAATTTTCTTTGCCAGCACAGTGGGTGGCATCAATGGGCTCGTCAACCGACAAAATAATGTCTGCGATAGATATTTCATCTGCCTTGCGGCCCAAGGTGTATCCGCCGCCGGGGCCGCGTGTGGACTCGACCAGGTTTTGGCGACGCAATTTGCCGAAAAGCTGTTCAAGATAGGACAGTGAAATTTGCTGCCGATGGCTGATGGCAGCCAATGTCACAGGGCCATTGTTTTGGCGCAATGCCAAATCAATCATTGCAGTGACCGCAAAACGGCCTTTGGTGGTTAGACGCATGATTTACTCCTTCAATTTCTTGACTGTATTTGTCAACTATAGCATAAGACCAATCAAAACAGTCGGGTAATAGCCCTACAAAACCCTGTCAATCGATGCGGCACCAAAACTCAGTGCCCTCAGGCGGCCCAGCTGGTCTCGGGTGGCTGCTGCCTGCTCGAATTCCAGGTTTCTGGCGTGATCCATCATCTGTTTCTCGAGGCGCTTGATTTCCTTGGCAACGTCTTTTTCACTCATGTCTTGAACACGCGCTTGCTCCAAGTCCAGCCGCAAAGACTCTTTGTCGGACTTGTCACTGTAGACACCATCGATCAAATCGCGGATGCCTTTGACCACACCCCGCGGTGTGATCCCATGCAGGGTGTTGAACTCGATTTGCTTGGCGCGCCTTCTTTCCGTTTCACCAATCGCCCGCTTCATGGAGTCAGTGACCTTATCTGCGTACAAAATCGCACGCCCTTCCAAATGCCGGGCGGCACGACCAATGGTCTGAATCAGGCTGCGCTCTGAGCGCAAAAAGCCCTCTTTGTCGGCATCCAAAATGGCAACCAAGGAAACCTCTGGCAGGTCCAAACCTTCGCGCAGCAAGTTGATGCCAACCAACACATCAAAGGCGCCCAACCGCAAATCGCGCAAAATTTCAACGCGCTCAACAGTATCAATATCGCTGTGGAGATAACGGACTTTGACACCGTTGTCGCCAAGGTAGTCCGTCAACTGTTCTGCCATGCGTTTGGTCAGCGTCGTGATCAGTATCCGTTCATTTTTTTCCACCCGGATTCGAATTTCTTGCAACACATCATCGACTTGGTGGACGGCTGGTCGAACTTCGACTTGAGGATCAACCAAGCCGGTGGGGCGAACCACTTGCTCCACCACATTGCCCGAATGAACTTTTTCATAGTCAGAGGGCGTGGCGGAAACAAACACCAATTGACGCATGCGATTTTCAAATTCATCGAGTTTCAAGGGCCGGTTGTCCAGCGCACTTGGCAAGCGAAATCCATATTCCACCAAGGTGGTTTTGCGCGATCTGTCGCCGTTGTACATGCCTGAAAATTGCCCCATCAAGACATGACTCTCGTCAAAAAACATCAAAGCGTCTTTCGGCAGGTAATCGGTCAGTGTGCTGGGCGGTTCTCCAACGGATGCCCCAGACAGGTGACGGGAGTAATTTTCAATGCCTTTGCAGTGTCCGATCTCGCTGAGCATCTCCAAATCAAAGCGAGTCCGCTGCTCCAATCGCTGAGCTTCAACCAGCTTACCCATGCCCACCAACTCCTGGAGTCTCTGGGCCAATTCGAGCTTGATGGTCTCCACCGCCGCCAGCACCTTTTCACGTGGGGTGACGTAATGACTGGAAGGGTAAACCGTGAAACGAGGAATTTTTTGTTTGACTCGCCCTGTCAATGGATCGAGCAGTTGCAGGCTCTCTATTTCATCATCGAATAATTCAATCCGAATGGCCAATTCGCTGTGTTCAGCGGGAAAGACATCAATCGTGTCGCCTCTGACCCGAAATCGACCCCGCAAAAAGTCCATGTCATTGCGCTCGTACTGCATGCGCACCAGCTGGGCAATGATGTCTCTTTGGCCTGGCTTGTCACCCACCCTCAAAGTCATCACCATTTGATGGTAACTTTCGGGCTCACCGATACCGTAAATGGCGGAGACGGTTGCAACGATGATGACATCACGACGCTCCAAAAGGCTTTTGGTGCAAGACAAACGCATTTGCTCTATGTGCTCATTGATGGCGCTGTCTTTTTCGATGAACAGGTCACGCTGAGGGACATATGCCTCTGGTTGGTAGTAATCGTAATAACTCACAAAATACTCAACCGCGTTTTTAGGAAAGAATTCGCGGAACTCGCTGTAGAGCTGTGCAGCCAAGGTTTTGTTGGGCGCGTAAATGATGGCCGGTCTCCCCATTTGCGCAATCACATTGGCCATGGTGAATGTTTTTCCCGAACCCGTCACCCCCAACAAGGTTTGAAACATCTCACCGTCGCGAACGCCTTCCACCAGTTGCGCAATTGCCGTAGGTTGGTCACCCGCTGGGGGGTAGGGCTGAAACAATTCGAAAGGCGAACCTGGATAGGAAATCCAGTTGCCTTGGGCGGGCTCAGCAGTCGCAGCAACGTCATCAATTGGAATAAGCATGGTTCTCACAAATCAGGCTGGT
This sequence comes from Bordetella parapertussis, assembly GCA_945873925.1. Lineage (GTDB taxonomy): Bacteria > Pseudomonadota > Gammaproteobacteria > Burkholderiales > Burkholderiaceae_C > Limnohabitans. The sequence continues at coordinate 125,797 of CAMCES010000001.1, read as the reverse complement.
CATCACGCGATTCCAAGCCGTTAAAATCTACACCAACCGACAAGCCTACCTCAGTCTGCATCGGCTGGCCCCAACTCTGTCCCCAAACATCCTTAAGGACCCACGATGTCTCTGTTTTCCGCCGTTGAAATGGCACCCCGCGACCCGATTTTGGGCTTGAACGAACAGTTTGCAGCCGACAAATCTGCCATCAAAGTCAATTTGGGTGTCGGCGTCTACTTTGACGACAACGGCAAATTACCCTTGTTGTCATGCGTGCAACAAGCTGAAAATGCCATGATGAGCAAGCCAACAGCGCGAGGCTACTTGCCTATCGACGGTATTGCAGCTTATGACAGTGCTGTGAAGGCTTTGGTTTTTGGGGACTCATCCGAGGCAGTCAGCGCTGGTCGCGTGGCCACTGTGCAAGCCATTGGCGGTACCGGCGGCTTGAAAATTGGCGCGGATTTTCTGCACAAACTCAATCCCAAAGCCAAGGTGTTGATCAGCGATCCGAGCTGGGAGAACCACCGCGCACTGTTTACCGCAGCGGGCTTCATGGTGGAAACCTATGCTTACTACGATGCGCAGGCTCGCGGCGTTGACTTCTCGGGCATGCTGGCCTCCCTAAACGCTGCTGCGCCCGGCACCGTGGTTGTGCTGCATGCCTGTTGCCACAACCCCACTGGCTATGACATCACCTCAGCCCAATGGGATCAGGTGGTTTCCGTCATTCAATCGCGCCAACTCACTGCCTTCCTCGATATGGCCTACCAAGGGTTTGGACATGGCATCAGTGAAGATGGGGCTGTGATCAACAAATTTGTGGCTGCTGGTTTGGACTTTTTGGTCTCGACATCTTTCTCCAAAAGTTTCAGCCTGTACGGCGAACGCGTCGGCGCCTTGTCGGTTCACTGCCACTCCGCGGATGAAGCAGCCAAAGTCTTGTCGCAATTGAAAATAGTGATCCGCACCAATTACTCCACCCCTCCTACCCACGGTGGCGCGGTGGTCGCGGCTGTTTTGCAAAACCCGCAATGGCGCAAACTGTGGGAAGACGAATTGGGCACCATGCGGGTACGCATCAAAACCATGCGGCAAAGTTTGGTGGATGGCTTGAAAGCCGCAGGTGTTCAACAAGACATGAGCTTCATCACCGATCAAATCGGCATGTTCAGCTATTCCGGCTTGAGCAAAGACCAGATGGTTCGTTTGCGTTCAGAGTTTGGGGTCTACGGCACCGACACTGGCCGTATGTGCGTTGCCGCGTTGAACAGCCAAAACATTGGCCATGTTTGCCAAGCCATTGCCAGCGTTTTGAAAAGCATGCCTTGATGGCCATCAAAGCCCTTGTATTCGATGTCTTTGGCACCTTGGTAGATTGGCGCAGTTCGATCGCCATTGAGGCCCAATCCATCTTGTCTCCGTTGGGTTTGAAAACCGATTGGCATGCGTTTGCAGACGCATGGCGGCATGAGTACCAACCTGCGATGGAAAAAATCCGAAGCGGACAGCGTGCCTTTTGTAATTTAGACCAATTGCACCTGGACAATTTGGGCTTGGTTTTAACGGGTTTGGGCTGGAGCAAAGTCGATCAAGAAACCCGAGAACACCTCAACCGCGCGTGGCACCGTCTGTCTGCATGGCCAGATGTGGCGCCCGCCATGAAACTGCTCCGTCAGCATTTCATTCTTGCGCCCTGCTCCAACGGCCACATTGCCTTGATGGTCCAGTTGGCCAGGCACAACGACTGGCATTGGGATGCCATTGCGGGTGCTGAGTTGGCGGGTGACTACAAACCGCAGTCCAAGGTTTACCTGCGCTCTGCAGCCGCTTTGGGTTTCCAGCCTGAAGAAACCATGATGGTGGCTGCGCATTCCTCTGACCTGGAAGCCGCCGCCCTGGCCGGCTTGAAAACAGCTTTCATTGCGCGGCCAAATGAGCATGGCCCTGGTTTGGGCGAATCCGTGCCAAGCACGCAGGTAGATTGGCTTGGCCAAAACCTCCTGGACCTGGCGACGCAACTCAGTGCTTGAGCCAGACTGACCAATGCCATGAATTTTTAACCAGCCAATGAGCATGAAGCTGTTATATTGCACTGCAACAACTGTTCGAGGTGTTAAATGCTCTACCAATTTTATGAAGCCCAACGGGCCATGATGGAACCCTTTGCAGAATTTGCATTGGCCACCTCGAAAATGCTGGCAAACCCCTCCACTCCAGCTGCGCAAATCCCGATGATTCACCGGGTGTCTGCTTATTACGACTTGATCTACAGGCTCGGCAAGGACTATGTCAAACCTGTTTTTGGGATCAACAGTGTCAAGATCAACGGTTCGGATGTGGCTGTCCAAGAATGCATTGAGATGGACAAAGCATTTTGTGAATTGCGTCTGTTCAAATGCTTCAGCGACAACGCTGCCACGCTCGAGACCATGAAAAAGCTGCCCGCGGTTTTGATCGTGGCGCCACTGTCTGGACATTACGCCACCCTGCTGCGTGACACAGTCAGCACCATGATGAAAGACCACAAAGTCTTCATCACAGATTGGAAAAATGCACGAATGGTGCCATTGAGCGAAGGCGAATTCCATTTGGATGACTACATTGATTATGTTCAAGCGTTCATCCGTCATATTCAAAGCACCGATGGACATTGCCATGTGGTGAGCGTATGTCAGCCGACTGTGCCGGTTTTGGCCGCTGTCTCTTTGATGGCCAGTCGCGGTGAAACATTGCCACTGAGCATGACCATGATGGGTGGACCGATTGATGCGACCAAATCGCCGACCGCCGTCAACAATTTGGCAATGAACAAAAGCCACAACTGGTTTGAAAACAACGTCATCTACAAAGTACCCAGCTCTTTCCCGGGTGCGGGTCGACGTGTGTACCCCGGTTTTTTGCAACATTCCGGCTTTGTGGCAATGAACCCAGACCGTCACTTGAAAAGTCATTACGACTATTTCAAAGACTTAATCAAAGGTGACAACTCAAGCGCGGAATCACACCGTCAGTTTTATGACGAGTACAACGCTGTGCTGGACATGGATGCGGATTACTACCTCGAAACCATCGCCATTGTTTTTCAAGATTTCAAACTGGTGCGAGGAACCTGGGATGTCAAGTCAGCCGCCGGCAACATGGAGAGGGTTCGACCACAGGACATCACCCACTGTGGTTTATTGACTGTCGAGGGCGAATTAGATGATATTTCTGGATCTGGACAAACCAAAGCTGCCTTGAAATTGTGCAGTGGAATTCCTTCCAACCAAAAAATGCATTTCGAAGCCATGGGAGCTGGGCACTACGGCATCTTCAGTGGTCGACGTTGGCGTGATGCGGTGTATCCGCAGGTGCGAGAGTTCATCTTGAGTCACCACCATGTTGCACCCAAGCGACCAGCCAGAACCGCCCAGACCAAGCTGGCAAGCAAAGTCAAAGCGCCGCTGCGCGGTCGTCCCACCACTGCCAAGTGATTTCTGTTTCAAGCATTCTTGCGGTGTTGCCACAGACGCAATGTCAACGTTGCGGTTTTCAAGATTGCGCTGCCTACGCGCAGGCGATTGCCCTGGAAAACGCAGCCATCAACCAATGTCCGCCAGGGGGTCAGGAGGGGGTTTCAAAGCTTGCGCTCTTGATGGGCCAAGCGCCTCAACCACTCAACCAAGCACATGGCCAAGAAGGGCCCAGGCACTTGGCTTACATCGACGAAGACTGGTGCATCGGTTGTACCTTGTGCATTCAAGCCTGTCCTGTCGACGCCATCGTTGGCACCCATAAGCGCATGCACACTGTGATTGAACAGGTTTGTACAGGTTGTGAGTTGTGCTTGCCGGTTTGTCCCGTCGATTGCATTGAACTTGAAAATGTCACAGGCAATCAAACGGCATGGGCAGCATGGACAAGCCAACAAGCATCTCAAGCAGCCACTCGTTATGCCGCTAGACAAGCAAGGCTTCGGTCAAATCCAAATGAATCTCAAGGAAATGATGCGCTGAAAAAATCAAACCGTGTGGAACAAGCATTGGCGCGTGCAAAAGCCAAGGCTGCTGGCAATCACCCACCGTCAGCCTGACGACCCCAGTCCAAATGTTGACAAAGTGGCATAGGCACTGATCACCTCATTGGGTGCTTGAACCAATTCAATCAACACCCCTTCTCCACCCATAGGATATTCATCGTTTCCCTTCGGGTGCACAAAAGTGATGTCAAAGCCAGCCGCGCCCTTGCGTATACCGCCTGGCGCAAACCGAACGCCTTGCTTGCTTAACCAAAACACAGCCTGTGGCAAGTCGTCAACCCACAAACCAACATGGTTCAAGGGTGTGGTGTGTACTGCAGGTTTTTTGGCAATGTCCATGGGCTGCATCAGATCGACTTCTACTTTGAATGGGCCCGAACCGATTGAACAAATGTCTTCATCTACATTTTCACGCTCACTTTGGAAACTGCCGGTGACTTCCAGACCAAGCAGCTCAACCCAGAGGTGGCGAAGCCGCTGTTTGTCTTCCCCACCAATAGCCACTTGTTGGACACCCAGCACCTTGAAAGGGCGTTTCATACAAACTCCACAATCACTTGGTCTACCGTGAGAGATTCACCTTTTTTTGCCATCACTGATTTAACGACACCGTCCTGGGTTGCAAACAAGACGTTTTCCATTTTCATGGCTTCAATCACAGCCACTCGTTCACCCTCTTGAACCTTCTGTCCAGGCTCCACGGCAACATCCACCAGCAATCCAGGCATGGGGGAAAGCACGAACCGACTCAAGTCAGGCGGGGCTTTGAAAGGCATTTGGCGATACAACTCTGCCATGCGTGGGGAAACCACCAAAGCGTCAATGCGACGCCCATGGTGCTGGATTTGTAAAACCAGGGGGTTTTTCACAGAACCACGCTCAACCTGGGCGACGAAAGACTGACCGTTCACCGTTCCTTGAATGGCAATGTCATTGATTCGCGAATGGCTTTGAATCGCGTAGTTTTTTCCATTGAGCTTGATCACTGCTGTGCCCAATCCGCCCACATCGTCCACTTCCACCTCGTCAAAGTGGTGTTGTCCCTCTGAACTCAGTGTGATGACGGTATAGATTTTTCCCACTTTGACGTCATAGCCCGGCAACTGTCCACTTAAGCTGGCTGCACGCTCCCGGGATTTACGCCGCACAAAAGCGGCCAAGGCCACCAAAAAATCAGGGTCGGCATGCGCGACATTGTCAGCACGGAAACCCTTGCTGAAATGGCTTGCAATGAATCCAGTGTTGAACTCCCCTGATACAAATTCAGGATGTGCCAACAAAGCAGACTGGAATGGGATGTTCGAACTGATGCCGCGAATCACAAATCCGTTGAGTGCTTCGCGCATCTTTTGTAGCGCATCCGTTCGGTCACGTCCATGCACAATCAGCTTGGCGATCATGGAGTCGTAATGCATGGATATTTCGCCACCCTCTTGCACACCAGTATCGACTCGCACACCATACAAATTGCTTGTGTTGGCTTGAAACATGGTTTGTGCGGGGGGCTGAAAGCGCACCAAACGACCGGTAGAGGGCAAGAAATTTCGAAACGGATCTTCGGCATTGATACGGCATTCGATAGCCCAACCGTTGCGTTGGATATCTTGCTGGCCAAAAGGCAATTTTTCATCAGCAGCCACACGAATCATCCATTCAACCAAATCCAAGCCAGTGATGGCCTCAGTTACTGGGTGTTCGACTTGAAGCCGGGTGTTCATCTCCAGAAAATAAAAATGCTGGTCCTTGCCCACCACGAATTCAACCGTGCCGGCACTTTGGTAATTGACCGCTTTTGCCAACGCCACCGCTTGCAGTCCCATGGCCTGTCGGGTTTCATCACTGATAAAGGGAGACGGTGCTTCTTCAATGACTTTTTGATGGCGCCGCTGAATAGAGCATTCACGCTCATTGAGATAAACCACGTTGCCATGACCATCACCCAACAATTGAATTTCAATGTGCCTGGGCTCTTCCACAAACTTTTCGATGAAGACCCGGTCATCACCAAAACTATTGCGGGCTTCATTGCGGCAAGACGTGAATCCCTCGTGTGCTTCCTTGTCATTGAAGGCGACCCTCAAGCCCTTGCCACCGCCACCAGCAGAGGCCTTGATCATCACGGGATAGCCAATGCCTTTTGCTATCTCAACAGCTTGAGCTGCTGATTCAATGGCCTCATTGAAACCGGGGATGGTATTGACCTTGGCTTGTGCAGCCAATTTCTTAGAGGCAATTTTGTCACCCATGGCAGCAATTGCCTGGTGCTTTGGACCAATGAAGACCACACCTTGTTCTTCACATACACGAGCGAAATCTTCGTTCTCACTTAAAAAACCATAGCCTGGATGGATGGCTTGTGCACCTGTCCTCTTGGCTGCCGCAATGATCACATCGCCCTTCAAATAGCTTTCACGGCTGGCAGCTGGCCCAATCAACACAGACTCATCAGCCAATGCCACATGGCGCGCGTTTTTGTCTGCTTCGGAGTAAACGGCAACGGTTGCAATACCCATTCGGCGGGCAGTTGCGATGACTCGACAGGCGATTTCGCCACGGTTGGCAACCAATATTTTTGAAAACATGCTTTTCTCCAGAGCGATCACAGCGGTAGGTTGCCGTGTTTGCGCCACGGGTTTTCAACTTTTTTATCTTTAAGCATCACCAAGGAGCGACAGATGCGCTTTCTTGTTTCACTGGGAAGGATCACGTCGTCAATGAAACCACGCGCACCGGCCACGAAAGGATTGGCAAAGCGCTCCTTATACTCGGCTTCTTTGGCCACCAATTTAACTGGGTCGCCCTTGTCCTCGCGAAAGATGATTTCAACAGCACCCTTGGCTCCCATGACCGCAATTTCCGCATGGGGCCATGCAAAATTGACATCGCCACGCAGATGTTTGGATGCCATCACATCATAGGCACCACCATAGGCCTTGCGTGTAATGACAGTGATTTTGGGCACAGTGCACTCTGCATATGCATAGAGCAGTTTGGCACCATGCTTGATGATGCCGCCAAACTCTTGTGAAGTTCCAGGCATGAACCCAGGGACGTCCACAAAAGTGATGACAGGGATGTTGAATGCGTCGCAGAAACGCACAAACCGGGCTGCTTTGATGCTGCTCTTGATGTCCAAGCATCCTGCCAAGACCAAGGGTTGATTGGCCACAATCCCCACGGTTTGACCGGCCATGCGCGCGAATCCAATCAAAATATTCTTAGCGTATTCTGGCTGCAGTTCAAAAAAATCTCCGTCATCTACTGCTTTGATGATCAACTCCTTCATGTCATAGGGCATGTTGGGGTTGTCGGGTACCAATGTGTCCAAACTGGCATCCATCCTGTCGGTTGGATCACCGCTTGGGCGAACCGGCGGTTTTTCTCGGTTGTTCAGGGGCAAGTAGTTATAGAGGCGACGCAACATCAGCAAGGCCTCGACATCATTGTTGAAAGCCAAATCAGCCACACCGCTTTTGGTCGTGTGGGTGATGGCTCCACCCAGTTCTTCGGCGCTGACCTCCTCATGGGTGACGGTTTTGACGACATCTGGACCTGTCACGAACATGTAAGAGCTGTCTTTGACCATGAAAATAAAATCGGTCAATGCAGGTGAATACACAGCACCACCCGCCGAAGGACCCATGATCATGCTGATTTGTGGAATGACGCCACTGGCCAGCACATTGCGCTGAAACACCTCTGCATAGCCACCGAGTGAGGCCACGCCCTCTTGAATACGTGCGCCACCTGAATCATTCAATCCGATAACCGGCGCACCGACCTTCATGGCTTGGTCCATGATCTTGCAGATTTTTTCAGCATGGGATTCAGATAATGCGCCACCGTAAACCGTGAAGTCTTGGCTGAATACAAACACCAAACGCCCATTGATCATGCCGTAGCCTGTCACGACACCATCACCGGGAATTTTGGAGTCTTGCATCCCAAAGTCCGTGCACCGGTGCTCCACGAACATATCCCATTCTTCGAAGGTGCCTTCATCCAACAAGATCTCTAAGCGTTCGCGGGCAGTCAATTTGCCCTTGGCGTGTTGAGCTGCAATCCGCTTTTCACCACCGCCCATCCGTGCTGCTGCTCGTTTTTCTTCCAGTTGATGAATGATTTCTTGCATCTTCAGGCCTCTGAGTCAATGTTTTTGAATTGTGCTGGCAGGATCACTCGATGGCCAGGCAGCCAGAAGTTGCCTTGCTGCGGTGGAGGAAGCCAAGCGACCTTCGAGCACCTGTCGGCGTAATTGTGGTATTTGTCCAGCAACCTTCGGGTCTGCAAAAAAAGACTGTTTTAAGCCAGCCATTATCAAGTCATTCATCCATTGAATGGCTTGGCTTTGACGCCTGACTTCGGCCATACCGTTGGCGGCTTGTAAGCGCTGAAACTCAAGCACTTTGCTCCAAACAAGATCAAGCCCAATGCCGTTCAAAGCGCTCAGCATGAGCACCTCAGGAGACCAAGTCTTGGCAGGCTCATCAGGGGACATCCCATCAAAATGACTTGCCAAGTGCAATGCCGTTTCAACCTGGTTTTTGGCACGCTCGGCCGCTTTACTGTCCAAATCAAGCTTGTTGACAAGGACCAAATCAGCCAACTCCATCACGCCTTTTTTGATGGCCTGCAAGTCATCGCCAGCGTTGGGCAGTTGCATCAGTATGAAAATGTCTGTCATGCCTGCGACGGCGTATTCGCTTTGCCCAACGCCAACTGTCTCGACGATGACGATGTCATAACCGGCCGCCTCACAAATCAACATACATTCCCGGGTTTTTTCAGCAACACCACCCAAGGAACCACTGCTGGGGCTTGGCCTGATGTAGGCATCCATGCTCACTGACAGCCTCTCCATACGGGTTTTGTCGCCCAAAATGGAGCCACCTGAAAGGCTGGAGGAAGGGTCGATGGCCAATACAGCCACCTTGTGACCGGCTTGAATCAGTCTCAAGCCCAAGCTCTCAATCAAGGTGCTTTTACCAACACCTGGCACACCACTGAGCCCAATGCGCATGGAACGTCCAGAATGGGGAAGCACATCCGTCAATAATTCATCGGCCTGTTGTCGATGGTCTGCGCGGGTAGATTCGATCAATGTGATCGCTTTGGACATCGCACGTCGGCGGCTGAGTTGATCGCCACGCACAATCAAATCTGCCAATATCTTGTGGTCACTCATGCAAAGATCAGCAAATTATTTGGCTTGTCCTAAAGCCAATTGGATTTGGTGCAACACATCTTTTGCACTGACGGGAATGGGCGTACCTGGACCATAAATACCTTTGACTCCGCTCTTGTAAAGCATGTCGTGGTCTTGCTTGGGAATCACTCCCCCCACAAAAACGATGATGTCCTTGCCGCCTTGTTTTCTCAATTCATCGATGATGGCAGGCACCAAGGTCTTGTGACCAGCAGCCAGTGTTGAGACGCCGACGGCATGCACATCGTTTTCAATGGCTTGACGTGCACATTCTTCAGGGGTTTGAAACAAAGGCCCCATGTCGACGTCAAACCCCAAATCAGCAAACGCGGTTGCAACTACTTTGGCACCCCTGTCATGTCCATCCTGACCCAGTTTTGAAATCATTACCCGAGGTCTTCTGCCCTGAATCGAAGCAAATTCAGCAATTTCTGATTTGAGTTGATCCCAATAAGCCATGGTATCTCCCTCGTGACTGCCACTGTCATATGCGGCAGCATAAACACCACTGACTTTTTGGGTGTCAGCTCGGTGGCGACCATACACCTTTTCCAGTGCATCACTGACTTCACCCACAGTGGCTCGCAAACGAATAGCATTGACTGTCAACGCCAATAAATTGCCTGTGTTTTGTTGAGCTGCCAGCGTGAGTGCTTCCAAAGCCCCGAGGACTGCATGGCTGTCACGCTGGGATTTGATGTTTTTTAAACGCTTAATTTGAGATTCACGGACTGAGATGTTATCAATCTCGCGGGCCTCAACCATCTCTTCAGTTGCCAGTTTGTATTTATTGACACCGACAATGACATCTTGGCCAGAATCAATCCGCGCTTGCTTGTCGGCTGCAGCCGCTTCAATTTTCAACTTGGCCCAGCCTGATCCGACAGCCTTTGTCATGCCACCCATGGTTTGAACTTCTTCAATGATCTTCCAAGCTTGATCTGCCATGTCTTGGGTCAGTTTTTCCATCATGTAACTGCCAGCCCAGGGATCGATCACATTGGAAATATGTGTTTCTTCTTGAATGATCAATTGGGTGTTTCGCGCAATACGGGATGCGAATTCGGTTGGCAAGGCAATGGCCTCATCAAAGCTGTTGGTGTGCAAGCTCTGGGTGCCACCAAACACGGCGGCCATGGCCTCGATCGTGGTTCTGACAATGTTGTTGTAAGGGTCTTGCGCGGTCAATGACCAACCAGAGGTTTGACAGTGGGTGCGCAGCATCCAGCTTCTCGGATTTTTGGCGCCCACCGCTTGCATGATGCGACACCACAGCAAGCGGGCTGCTCGCATCTTGGCAATTTCCAAATAGAAGTTCATGCCAATGGCCCAAAAGAAAGACAGGCGCCCGGCGAATGCATCTACGTCCAAGCCCTTGGCCATGGCTGTTTTCACATACTCTTGACCATCCGCCAATGTCAACGCCAATTCAAGGGATTGATTGGCGCCTGCTTCTTGCATGTGGTAGCCGCTGATGCTGATGGAGTTGAATTTAGGCATGTGCTCGGCGGTGTAAGCAATGATGTCCCCAATGATGCGCATGCTGGGTTCGGGTGGGTAGATATAGGTATTTCTCACCATGAACTCTTTGAGAATATCGTTTTGAATGGTTCCACTCAATTGGGCTTGTGAGACACCTTGCTCCTCGGCTGCAACGATATAGCTAGCCAATACTGGCAGCACAGCACCGTTCATGGTCATGGACACAGAAACTTTTTCCAAGGGGATCTGGTCAAACAGAACCTTCATGTCTTCGACCGAATCAATGGCCACACCCGCCTTACCCACGTCCCCCATCACCCGGGGATGGTCGGAGTCATAGCCCCGGTGAGTCGCCAAATCAAAAGCCACTGACACACCTTGCCCACCCGCGGCCAGTGCCTTGCGATAAAAAGCATTGGATTCTTCAGCAGTCGAAAACCCAGCATATTGACGAATGGTCCAAGGTCGCACCGAAAACATGGTGGCTTGAGGTCCTCGAAGGAAAGGAGCAAAACCGGGCAAGGTATCGGTGAAACTCAAACCTTCGAGATCTTGGGCCGTGTAGAGCGGCTTGACAGTGATGCCGTCTGGTGTTTGCCAATTCAAACGACCCAAATCACCTTGGGGCGCAGACTTGATAGCGGCCTTTTCCCAATCGGAGAAAGATTGAGAGCCAAAAACAGGGAAAGATGTAGTCATGTCATTTCAGCGTTTGACGCAATCAGCAAAGTAATGGGTATGACCTAGCTCATCTTTTTGTTCAACCAATCCATGGATGTCCGTTTCAAAACCGGGGCATTTCAAATTGAATTCACGCGCAAACTTGAGGTAGTCAACGATGGTTTGATTAAAGACCTCACCGGGAATCAGTAAAGGGATACCTGGAGGATATGGGGTGACCAAACTCGTGGTGATACGGCCCTCGAGTTCATCGATGGGGACGCGCTCTGTGTTGCGGTGCGCGATCTGGGCATAGGCATCACTGGGTTTCATGGCTGGGGTTAAATCGCTGAGGTACATCTCCGTGGTGAGCCGGGCGATGTCATGGTTGGCATAGAGCATATGAATATGGTGGCAAAGATCACGCAAACCCATGCGCTCATAAACAGGCATTTTTTTTAAAAACTCGGGCAAGATACGCCACAGGGGTTGATTGCGATCGTAGTCGTCCTTGAATTGCTGAAGTGCTGTCAACAAAGAATTCCAGCGACCTTTGGTGATACCAATGGTGAACATGATGAAAAAACTGTAAAGCCCGGTTTTTTCCACAATCACACCATGTTCAGCCAAAAATTTTGTGACGATGCTTGCAGGTATGCCGACAGTATCGAATTTGCCATTCAAATCCAGACCAGGCGTAACGATGGTTGCCTTGATTGGGTCGAGCATATTGAAACCATCTGCCAAATCACCGAAGCCATGCCAATTGGCAGGACCATTTTTTTTGGATCTTGACTTTGTTTCTGCCTTGATCACCCAGTCATCTGCGCGTCCAACACCATCTTCAACCAGGTGATCAGGGCCCCAGACCTTGAACCACCAGTCCTTGCCATATTCCTCGTCGACTTTGCGCATGGCTCGCCTGAAGTCCAACGCTTCGGCAATGCTTTCCTCGACCAATGCAGTGCCACCAGGCGGCTCCATCATGGCAGCGGCCACATCACAACTGGCAATGATGCTGTACTGCGGACTGGTACTGGTGTGCATCAAATAGGCCTCATTGAACAAATGCCTGTCCAAATGGTAGCGCTGCGAATCTTGCACCAGAACATGGCTCGCCTGACTGATACCGGCCAGCAACTTGTGAACTGACTGGGTGGAATACACCATGGATTCCATGGGTCGCTCACGTTTTTTTCCCATGGCGTGATATGTGCCATAAAACGGGTGGAATGCCGCATGTGGCAACCAAGCCTCATCAAAATGCAGGTTGGGGACATAGCCGTCAAGCATTTTTTTAATGGTCTCGGTGTTGTACAGAACGCCGTCATAGGTCGATTGCGTCAAAGTCATCACTTTAGGTTTGATTTTTTCAAGATTCAAACCTTTGAGCAGTGGATTGACTTTGATTTTTGCCTTGATCGCAGCAGGTTCAAATTCACTTTGGGGTATGGGCCCAATGATGCCAAAGTGATTGCGTGTAGGCTTCAAGAAAACAGGGACTGCGCCTGTCATGATGATGGCGTGTAAAACCGACTTATGGCAGTTGCGATCGACGACCACGACATCGCCGGGCGCAACTGTGTGATGCCAAACAATTTTGTTCGAGGTGCTGGTTCCATTGGTGACGAAATAGCAGTGGTCGGCATTGAAGATACGAGCAGCATTTCGCTCGCTTTCACCAATCGCACCATCATGGTCTAAGAGTTGACCTAACTCTTCGACCGCATTGCAAACGTCAGCACGCAACATGTTTTCACCGAAAAACTGGTGAAACATTTGCCCAACTGGGCTTTTCAAAAAGGCAACGCCGCCGGAGTGGCCAGGGCAGTGCCATGAGTAAGAGCCATCCTCAGCGTAATCGAGCAAGGCTTTGAAAAAAGGTGGCTGAACGCTCTCGAGGTAACTCTTTGCTTCACGGATAATGTGCCTGGCCACAAATTCAGGTGTGTCCTCAAACATGTGGATGAAACCATGCAATTCACGCAAGATGTCATTGGGCAAATGTCTGGATGTTTTGGTTTCGCCGTAAACATAAATGGGAACATCCGCATTTTTTCGACGAACTTCATCGATGAAACTGCGCAAATTTACCACTGCTGGATCAAGATCGGGGCCTGGTGTGAATTCTTCATCGTCAATCGACAAAATGAATGCACTTGCACGAGACTGCTGCTGCGCAAATTGACTGAGGTCGCCATAACTGGTGACCCCCATCACCTCATAGCCTTCACCCTCAATCGCTTGTGCCAAAGCACGAATCCCCAAGCCGGAGGTATTTTCCGATCGAAAATCCTCGTCAATGATGACAATCGGGAAACGAAATTTCATCAACCACTCCACGCCTCAGACAGGCAAATAAGCAAAAACTTAAAGTGTAACCTTGGAGGGCACTGCTAGAATTGCCACATGGAGAGGTGGATGAGCGGTTTAAGTCGCACGCCTGGAAAGCGTGTGTGGGTTAATAGCCCACCGCGGGTTCGAATCCCGCCCTCTCCGCCAGTTTGCATTGAATATGAATACGGTCAGTAAACGCGGCATTCAACAGGCTCAAAGAACCTGTTGAATGTTTGGAAGTGAATTATTTTTTAGCGTCATCTGACTGGAACACACCAGACACAGCGTTAGACACTGAGTCAAATGCCGAACTCAATGTTGAACAACCAGAAATTGTCAGGCCGATCAAGAGGTAAGTGGCAACTGCAGTGCATTTCAAAAAATGTGTCATTGGATTTCCTTTGGGAAGTATTTAGATTCACTATCTTAAAACAACACGAGCACAGACAAATCCATCAAAAAGAATTGATTTCATTGCATAGGAAAAAATAAATACATGCTTTAGATTTATCAGCTGTGTCTCTTCATCAATTCCTGTTGTGCGCTCAGCGTTTTGGTGGTGGCTTGCTTTTTGACTCGGACATATTGCCCAGAAAGGTTCAAGGTCCAGGCGTCTTCGTTATCTTCCAAATACGCCACCAAGCACTCATCAATGATTCGTTGGCGAAGAGCTTGATCAAGCACCGGCCAAGCGACTTCGATACGGCGCATCATATTTCTATTCATCCAATCAGCGCTCGACAAATAAAGATGGACGCTCTGGCCTGTTCGGAAATAAAAAACCCTGGAATGCTCCAAAAAACGACCGATGATTGAACGTACCTTGATTTGATCGGTAAAGCCAGGCTGCAACGCAGGCAGTATGCAAGCGCCTCGTACGATCAAGTCGATCTCAACCCCAGCCGCACTTGCTCTGACCAATGCGTTGGCCAGGGACTGATCGGTCAGCGAGTTCATTTTCAAAATGATTCGCCCTGCAACGCCTTGAATACAAGACTTTGCAACCATGTCCACCATGTCAATCAGTTGGTTTTGCAAACCGAATGGCGCCATCCAAAAATGGTTCAGTTGCGACAATCGTGTTTGCGATCCCAATTGAGAAAACACCTGTTCCATGTCAGCTGTTAATTGCAGGTCGGCAGTCAAATGACTGATATCGGTATATAGCTGGGCTGTTTTGGCGTTGTAATTACCCGTGGACAGATGACCGTAGCGAACCAAGCGGCGTTTTTCACGACGCGTAACCAGCAGCATCTTGGCATGGGTCTTCAATCCAACCACGCCATAAACAACTTGTGCTCCGATTGACTCCAAACTTTCTGCCCAATTGATGTTGGCTTCTTCATCAAACCTGGCTTTGATTTCAACCACTGCTGTGACTTCCTTGCCCCGGCGAACTGCTTGGCGAAGCAAGTCCATCAATTCTGAATCCAATCCAGTGCGATAAATGGTTTGCTTGATAGCCAACACATTGGGATCCATGACAGCTTCTCGCAAAAAATCCAATACAGCCGCAAAAGACTCAAAAGGCTGATGGACCAGAACATCACCTTTTTTCAAGCGATCGAAAATGGATTCACCTTGTTTCAATTGCTTGGAATAACAACCTTGGTGAGGTTGAAATAAGAGTTGAGGCTGATCAATCAAATCAATTATTTGGCTCAAGCGAACCAAGTTGACTGGACCAGGCACCAAATACAAAGCCTCATAAGGCAGTTGAAATTGTCGCAATAAAAATTGCGACAGATACGCTGAACAACCAGATGAAACTTCCAGTCGAACCGCGCGGCCGAAATGCCTTTGCTCTAAACCTTGGCGCAATGCAGTTCGTAAATTTTTGACGTCTTCCTCGTCTACCAGCAGATCTGAGTCACGTGTAACTCGAAATTGGGAGAAATCACCCACCACACGATCAGGAAACAAATCACTCAAATGAGAGCGAATCACGCTCGAAAGGGTGACCATTTGAACTCCACCTTCGGGTAACTTTGAAGGAAGCAAGATCAATCGAGGTAATGATCGTGGCACTTTGACAATCGCGATGTCGTTTTCTCTGCCGAAAGCATCTTTACCTGAAAGTTGAACAATGAAGTTCAGTGACTTGTTGGCCACTTGAGGGAACGGATGCGCAGGATCCAAACTCACCGGCGAGAGCAAAGGGCGCACCTCCCGATCGAAATACTGCCTCACCCATTTCCGTTGGGTGGTGTTGCGTTCTGTGTGCGTGATCAGATGGATATTTCTTGATTTGAATGCACTGATTAGTTCTTCACTGAAAACCCTGTATTGTTCTTTGACAAGTTCGTGAGCAATACGGGATATCCGTTTGTAGCTTTCCTCCGTGTAAGCATTATCAGACTTGTTAAGCTCAGATCTGTGCAAATGGAGTGCAACCCTCACCTCGAAAAACT
Organism: Bordetella parapertussis; assembly: GCA_945873925.1. Classification (GTDB taxonomy): domain Bacteria; phylum Pseudomonadota; class Gammaproteobacteria; order Burkholderiales; family Burkholderiaceae_C; genus Limnohabitans. Next base: position 109,698 of record CAMCES010000001.1, on the reverse strand, counting down.
CATCTAAATTGGAAGAAACAATACACAAATACCGCAGTCTTTCCAGCAAAGGGACTTCAGGGCGCTTGGCCCAATCCAATACCCGTGCATTGAATGACAATGTGCTTTCATCTCGGTCAATGAATGTGGCTTGGGACATGTGCTTCTACCTATCGCGCTAAAGTATCTGCTATGGATTGAGCGTTGTTTTTGGCAATGCCCTCGCTCTTGGCTTCGACCATGATTCGCAAAACAGGTTCAGTCCCACTGGGTCTGATCAAGACACGACCATCTTGTCCAAGTGAATCTTCAACCCGGGCAATTTGCGCCTGAAAAAGTGCATCTGTTTTCCAATCCAAACCCTCAGGTAACTTGACATTGAGCAGACATTGGGGAAGTAGCTCAACACCCGCCAACAGCTCTGCAGGCGCAGCGTTCGCACGAATACAGGCCTGTAAGACTTGAAGGGCACTGATCAAACCATCGCCTGTGGAATGCTTGTCCAACATCAGCAAATGTCCGGATCCCTCACCGCCCAAGAGCAATTGATGTTGCGACAAGGTTTCCAATACATACCTGTCCCCCACCTTTGCCCGATGCAATTGAATGCCGCGCCGACTCAACGCCATTTCAACGCCCTTGTTGGTCATCAAAGTGCCTACAACGGCTGTCAATTTTTGACCAGAACGCACCCTGTCGATTGCCAGCAAATAAAGCAATTCATCGCCAGTGAACAACCGCCCAGCGGCGTCAACAACCAGCAAGCGGTCTGCATCACCATCCAGGGCAACACCAAAATCAGCGCGATGACTCAGCACGCTTTGAATCAAGGACTCAGGGTGAGTTGCACCGACTTCATGATTGATATTCAAACCATTCGGCTCACATCCGATGACAACGACATCCGCACCCAATTCAGAAAAAATCGTTGGCGCAATCAGATAGGCTGCGCCGTGGGCAGCATCAATGACAATTTTCTTGTCTTTGAATGTGAGATGGGCGTCAAACGTGCTTTTGCAAAACTCGATGTACCGACCAGCTGCATCATCCAATCGCTTGGCTTTTCCGATGGCTGATGACGTTACCCAGATCGGCGGGCTTTGTAATTTCTCTTCTATGGCGACTTCCCAGGCATCGTCTAACTTGGCGCCTTCTGCGCTGAAAAATTTGATGCCATTGTCCTCAAATGGGTTGTGACTTGCGCTGATGACCACCCCTAAACTCGCCCGCAATGCCTTGGTCAAAAATGCAACACCAGGTGTCGGTAAAGGCCCGAGCAAAACAACATCCACGCCAGCTGAATTGAATCCAGCTTCCAAAGCTGATTCCAGCATATAGCCTGAAATACGCGTGTCTTTACCAATCAGAACACGCGGGCGCGCATCAGTCTGCCTGAGGTGGTGGCCTACCGCATTGGCCAAATGCAGCATGAAGTCAGGCGTGATGGGATGAACACCGACACGCCCCCGAATGCCGTCCGTACCAAAATATCGTCGTGTCATCGGTTCATTCCTTCAACTCATTCCATTGGTTCGGTCAAATTTTCTACGGCCACCCAGACCTTTAGTGCTTCGATAGTAGCTTTCACATCATGCACTCGAAGGATTCGTGAACCTCGTTCAACAGCCAGCAAAGCAGCAGCAATGCTTGGAACCAGTCTGTCAGAGACGTCCAACCCAGTGACTTGACCCAATGCTGATTTTCTTGACCAACCCGCCATTATTGGCAAACCCAGGCGCATGAAGACATCTTGGTTGCGTAAAAGTGAGAAATTTTGTGGAACTGTTTTACCAAAACCCACGCCTGGATCCAAAACCAGCCTGTTTCGATGGATACCTGCAAGATCAGTTTCTGAGAGGCGATTTTGGAAAAATTGGCAGATGCTTTGAACAACATCGCCTTGCATCGGGGCCAATTGCATGGTGGCGGGTTGGTCATGCATATGCATCAAGCAAACGCCACATTTGTATGCGGACACCACGGCCAGCGCATCTCCCTTGCGCAATGCCCAAATGTCATTGACGATATCCACACCCATGTCCAATGCCCTGTGCATGTTTTCAGGGTGATAAGTGTCAATTGAAACGGGCTTGTGCCATGTGATCAATTCGCTCAGCACGGGTTGAATGCGAACCCATTCTTGGTCAGCCGTCAAAGCTTTTGCGCCGGGACGAGTAGATTCGCCCCCGATGTCTAAAATATCTGCGCCATCGTGCAGATGTTGCTGCGCCAATCCAAGTGCTTGCATTGGCGTCGCAGTGGTGGTGTGCACAGCCGAAAATGAGTCGGGGGTGACATTGACTATGCCCATGACCATGGGCTTGGTCAATCGAAGCTGAAAGCGGGATGTTTGCCAAAAATTAAAATGGGGCCGAAGCCCCATGTTTTGATCACCAGCCAAGGGGATCATGCCGCAGATGGAGATGCATTGGCTTGAACGCCCTCTGGTGACCCACCGTTGCCATCACCAGACGAAGGTGTACGCGGTGTCCAGTCCTTGGGCGGACGTGGTGGGCGTCCAGCCATGATGTCATCCAATTGGTCGCTGTCGATGGTTTCCCACTCAAGCAAGGCCTTAGCCATTGCATGCATTTTGTCTGCATTTTCTTCGATCAACCGCCTGGCCAAACTGTATTGGGCATCAATGATGTTTCTGACTTCGTCATCAACCTTCTTCATGGTTGATTCGCTCATATTGGTTGTTTTGGTCACCGAACGACCCAAGAAAACTTCGCCTTCGTTTTCAGCATAAACCATTGGCCCAAGTGCTTCTGACATTCCGTAACGCATCACCATGTCACGCGCGATTTGCGTGGCACGCTCAAAATCATTCGATGCACCGGTTGTCATTTGGTCCATGAACACCTCTTCGGCTATGCGTCCACCAAACAACATGCTGATTTGGTTCAACATGAAAGTTCGGTCGTAACTGTAGCGATCTGCCACCGGTAGACTCATGGTGACACCCAGTGCTCGGCCGCGTGGAATGATGGTGACCTTGTGGACAGGATCGCATTTAGGCAAAAGCTTTCCAATCAGGGCGTGACCTGATTCGTGGTAAGCAGTATTTCGACGCTCCTCTTCGGGCATAACCATGCTTTTGCGCTCAGGGCCCATCAGGATTTTGTCTTTGGCTTTTTCAAAATCCTGCATCTCGACAACACGTGCATTGCGACGAGCAGCCATCAAAGCGGCTTCGTTGGTTAAGTTCGCCAAATCAGCACCACTCATACCAGGTGTACCACGGGCAATCACACCGGGGGACACATCCTGACCAACCGGAATTTTTCGCATGTGCACATTCAAAATTTGCTCGCGTCCACGAATGTCAGGCAAAGTAACGTAAACCTGCCTGTCAAAACGCCCTGGTCTCAACAGTGCTGCGTCCAAAATGTCAGGACGGTTGGTGGCTGCCACCACTATCACTCCCAGGTTTGTCTCAAAGCCATCCATCTCAACCAACATTTGGTTGAGTGTTTGCTCTCGTTCGTCGTTGCCACCACCTAAACCAGCACCACGTTGCCGACCTACTGCGTCAATTTCGTCGATAAAAATGATGCAAGGCGCATTTTTTTTAGCATTTTCAAACATGTCGCGCACACGTGCTGCGCCAACACCCACAAACATCTCTACAAAGTCAGAGCCAGAAATACTGAAAAAAGGCACCTTGGCCTCACCTGCAATGCCTTTTGCCAACAGCGTTTTACCAGTGCCAGGCGGGCCAACAAGCAACAAACCGCGGGGTATGCGTCCACCGAGCTTTTGAAACTTTTGGGGATCCTTCAAGAAATCAACAACTTCTTTGACCTCTTCTTTGGCTTCATCGCAACCGGCAACATCTGCGAAGGTCACGGTGTTGTTGTTTTCATCGAGCATTCGCGCTTTGCTTTTTCCAAAGCTGAATGCACCCCCTTTGCCACCGCCTTGCATTTGACGCATGAAATACACCCACACACCAATCAGCAGCAGCATGGGCCCCCAACTCACTAGCAAAGTCATCAGCAGTGAGCCTTCTTCGCGGGGTTTTACGTCAAATTTAACGTTGTTGGCAATCAAGTCTCCGACCAAACCGCGGTCAAGGTAGGTGGCGTTGGTTCGCACTTTCCTGTCATCCGTGGTTGTTGCAATGATTTCGGTTCCGCCCTGTCCTTCTTGGATGGTGGCAGATTTGATGCGATTGCCTCGAACCTCTTCAAGAAAATCCGAATAGGCCAAATAGCCACCGCCAGCTTGCCCCCGAGAATCAAACTGTTTGAAAACAGTGAAGAGCACCAAGGCTATCACCAACCAAACGGCCAATTTAGAAAACCAAGGATTGTTCAAGGGGAACTCCAGTTATGCATGTTTTGACGGTATGCCAACAACAAAGCTTGTGATCATTTTAGGCTTTTCAAGACAACCTTTCGCCCAAAGTGTTTTAAACAAATACGAACGCTGAAGAAGCATCATGAAGTCCTTCTGCCCCCCTCAACAGACTGGTTGCAAGAGGCGCCTAAACGAAAATATTAGTACTCATTTTTTCAAACAGAGAGTTTAAGCGCACGTCCGATCAGAAAATTCTCAGCTGATTTATCCCTGCTCGCTTTGGGTTTAAAAGACTTTGCGTGTACAAAATGTCGGTCAAACAAATCAACCATCTCTTGATAGCCTCCACCATGAAAAACTTTTGCCACCAAAGCGCCTTTGGGATGCAAATGGTGGACGCAAAAATCAACAGCCAACTCAACCAAGTTGAACATGCGCGCCGCATCTGCGGATGCAATACCGGACAAATTGGGCGCCATGTCTGAAATAACAACATCAACGCGTCTGCCTTGCAGATGCATTTCCAATTTCTGCATGACTTCAACCTCCCGAAAATCCCCTTGTAAGAAGGTGACACCGTCGATGGGCAACATGGGCAGCATGTCCAAAGCCAACAAGGTGGCATCAAGACCGCCAGTGACTGCACCGTTTGACGCCATGCGGCGTCTGACATACTGGCTCCAGGCGCCGGGTGAGCTACCCAGATCCACAACCACCATTCCTGGCTTGAAAAGGCCAAACACTTCGTCAATTTCTTTGAGCTTGTATGCAGCCCTGGCTCGATAAGCTTCTTTTTGAGCCAATTTGACATAGGGATCATTGACATGATCATTCAACCATGACTTATTGACTTTTTTACTTTGTGTTTTTACTTTCAACGCGCAACCCTTTGACTGAGAAGATAATATCCCATGCCATCTATCCAACTCACACCTTCTGAACGAAAAATTCACCGCGCCATGGCTCATCATCTTGACCCAGTGGTCATGATTGGAAATGATGGGCTGTCCGCAGCAGTTGTCAAAGAAACCGATCTCGCCCTCAACGCCCATGGGTTGATCAAAATTCGTGTTCTGAGTGAGGATCGGCAATCGCGGGAAATCATTTTGCTCAGCTTGGCAGATCAACTGAACGCAGCACCGATACAGCACATTGGAAAACTCTTGGTATTGTGGCGGCCCCAAGCAACAAAAGCCAAAAAAATGGATGAGGATCGAATGCCTGGGCCCCGCGAATTCAAGGTGTTGAAATACAGCAGCCGTGGTGGTCAACGCCCGGAGATGACTCTCGTCAAGGTGCTGGGGAACCAGCGACTCGCTGCCGGTGGTCAAATCAAACGCGCTAAACCCAAGCTAAAGTCTGTCAAGAAGTCTTCGCAAAACTCCTAAAGTCAAAGGTATGAAACCTTCACGATTTCATATTTTTTGATGCCACCAGGCGCCTGTACGCTAGCCACATCGCCCTCTTCTTTGCCAATCAATGCGCGAGCGATTGGGCTGCTGATATTGATCAAGCCAAGCTTCAAATCAGCCTCATCTTCCCCCACAATTTGGTACGTCACGGACTCGCCAGATGCTTCGTCCTCGAGTTCGACAGTTGCACCAAACACCACCCGACCACCCGCGTCCAGCGTTGAAGGATCAATGATTTGAGACATTGACAATTTGCTCTCTATCTCTTGTATGCGTCCTTCAATAAAGCCTTGTCTGTCTTTGGCTGCATCGTATTCAGCGTTTTCACTCAGGTCCCCTTGGGCTCTGGCTTCTGCAATGGCATTGATCACCCAAGGTCTGTCCACAGTCTTCAAAGTGTGCAGTTCATGCTTGAGTTTTTCAGAACCAGTTTTGGTGATTGGTATGGTTGCCATGGTGATAAAAGATTGGGTAGAAATCAATGGGTCAATTGTTGATGAAGTTCTTGAACAGAATAAACGTCCAAATTGTCCATGTACTTCATGCCCTCTACTGCTGCTTCGGCGCCGGCAATAGTGGTGAAAGTTGTGACACGGGCCATCAAAGATGAGGTACGAATTTGCCTTGAGTCTGCAATCGCGTTTCTTCGTTCCTCTACCGTGTTGATGACGAGTGCAATTTCATTGTTTTTAATCATGTCAACCACATGAGGGCGACCTTCCGTGACTTTGTTCACCGGACTGACCGCTAACCCAGCTGCTTTTATGGCTGCGGCGGTACCCTTTGTAGCGACCAAATCAAACCCTAAGTGAATCAGATTTTTTGCCAACAACACAGCACGCTCTTTATCAGCATTTTTAACTGTCAGAAACACCTTACGCACAGGGCCTGAAGAACGTGGCAACTTTGTACCAGCAGCCAACTGGCTTTTTACAAAAGCCTCGCCAAATGATTTACCGATGCCCATCACCTCACCGGTCGACTTCATTTCAGGGCCCAAAATGGTGTCGACGCCCGGAAATTTCACAAAAGGAAAAACCGCCTCTTTGACACTGAAAAATGGAGGAATAACCTCTTTATCAACACCTTGAGATTTCAAGCTTTGCCCAACCATGCAGCGTGCAGCAACTTTTGCCAGCTGAATGCCTGTGGCCTTGCTGACAAAAGGCACAGTCCTGCTGGCCCGAGGATTGACTTCAAGAACATAAATGATGTCTTGGCCGTTTAGATGCTGAATCGCAAATTGCACATTCATCAACCCCACCACGTTCAATCCACGTGCCATGGCAGCGGTATGGCGCTTGAGATCTAGCACTGTTTCAGGCGACAGAGAATACGGGGGCAAGGAACAGGCGGAATCTCCGCTGTGGACCCCTGCTTGCTCAATGTGCTCCATCACACCGCCGATAAAAACATCTTTGCCATCACAAATGGCATCCACATCACATTCAATGGCATCGCTCAAAAAACGGTCAAGCAATACCGGCGAATCATGGCTGACTTTGACGGCCTCGCGCATATAACGTTCGAGGTCTCTTTGTTCATGGACGATTTCCATGGCACGGCCGCCCAACACATAACTGGGTCGTACAACCAACGGATAACCCAATTCCAATGCTTTTGTCAACGCCTCAGGTTCGGTTCTGGCTGTAGCGTTGGGCGGTTGAAGCAAACCCAATTGGTGTAGCAACTGCTGAAAACGTTCCCTGTCCTCTGCTGCGTCAATCATGTCTGGCGAAGTACCAATGATGGGAACGCCCGCTGCTTCAAGGCCCAAGGCCAGTTTCAAAGGCGTTTGTCCCCCATACTGAACAATCACGCCCAGGGGTTTTTCTTTGTCAACAATCTCCAAAACATCTTCCAGTGTCAACGGCTCAAAGTACAAGCGATCGCTGGTGTCGTAATCTGTGGAAACGGTTTCAGGATTGCAATTGACCATGATGGTTTCGTAGCCATCCTCACGCATGGCAAGAGCCGCATGAACGCAGCAATAATCAAATTCAATGCCCTGTCCTATCCGATTGGGACCACCACCCAACACCATGATTTTTTGCTTTTGTGTTGGCTCAGATTCGCACTCGGTTTCATAAGTCGAGTACATGTAAGCGGTACGAGTTGCAAATTCAGCCGCACAGGTATCCACACGCTTATAGACCGGTCGGATGTTCAAGGCATGGCGGGCTTCTCTCACTGCTTGTTCATTGGTTTTAAGTTGCTTGGCCAAGCGGCGGTCAGAAAACCCCTTTTGTTTGAGCAACAGCAATTCAGCACGGGTGATGTCAGTCAAGACATACTGCTCCAATTCCAGTTCAATTTTTACGATTTCTTCAATCTGAACCAAAAACCATGGGTCGATGCGAGTCAAGTCATGCACTTCATCCACACCCATGCCAAGCGCAAAAGCGTCTCCAACATACCAAATCCTTTCAGGACCGGGAGCGCCAAGTTCTTTTTCCAATACCTCTCGGTCTTGGGTTTTTTCATTCATGCCATCCACACCGACCTCGAGACCACGTAAGGCCTTTTGAAAGGATTCTTGAAATGTTCTTCCTATGGCCATGACTTCGCCAACAGATTTCATTTGGGTGGTCAGGCGGCTGTCTGCGGTGGGGAATTTTTCAAATGCAAATCGGGGAATTTTGGTGACAACGTAATCGATACTTGGCTCAAAACTGGCAGGCGTTGCTCCACCAGTGATGTCGTTGAGCAATTCATCGAGGGTAAAGCCAACAGCCAATTTGGCAGCTACCTTGGCAATGGGAAACCCTGTCGCCTTGGAGGCCAGTGCAGAGGAACGAGAGACCCTTGGATTCATCTCGATCACCACCATGCGTCCATCCAACGGATTGATGGCAAATTGAACGTTGGATCCGCCTGTATTGACACCAATTTCGCGCAAAACTGCAAGACTTGCGTTGCGCAATATTTGGTATTCCTTGTCTGTCAGTGTTTGTGCAGGCGCCACAGTGATCGAGTCACCCGTGTGAACGCCCATTGGGTCTAAGTTTTCAATAGAGCAAACAATGATGCAATTGTCGGCTTTGTCACGGACAACTTCCATTTCGAACTCTTTCCAACCCAACAAAGATTCTTCGATCAAGAGTTCATTGGTCGGGGACGCGTCCAATCCACGCTTGCAAATGTCTTCAAATTCTTCTGCGTTGTATGCAATGCCTCCCCCCGTGCCACCCAAAGTAAAACTGGGACGAATCACAACTGGGAAACCAACCGTCTTTTGGACCGCCCAGGCATCATCCAAGCCATGGGCGATGCCCGAGCGCGCAGAGCCGAGCCCGATTTTGGTCATGGCATCTTTGAACTTCAACCTGTCTTCTGCCTTGTCAATGGCTTCAGGGGTAGCGCCAATCAATTCAATGGGCTTGCCGGTGAAAGCCCCGTGGTATTTCTCGAGAACGCCGTTGTGCCACAAATCCAAAGCACAGTTCAGCGCGGTTTGTCCGCCCATGGTGGGCAAAATAGCATCTGGCTTTTCCTTGGCAATGATTTTTTCGACTGTTTTCCAAGTGATTGGCTCGATATAGGTTACATCTGCCGTTGCAGGATCAGTCATGATCGTTGCAGGGTTGCTGTTGATCAAAATAACCCGAAACCCTTCTTCCCTTAAAGCTTTGCAAGCCTGAACACCGGAATAATCAAATTCACATGCTTGGCCAATCACAATTGGGCCAGCACCAATCAAAAGAATGGTTTGAATATCGGTCCGCTTAGCCATGATTTGCCGTCGCCATGGAAAGGATAAAACGATCAAAGAGGTATCCAATGTCATGCGGTCCGGGGGACGCCTCTGGGTGCCCCTGGAAGCTGAATGCTTGATGACTCGTCAACTCAAGTCCTTGCAAACTGTTGTCAAATAAACTGGTATGCGTGGCCCTGACATGACCAGGCAAGGACTTTTCATCTACCGCAAAGCCATGATTTTGGCTGGTGATGGACACCCGTCCAGTATCCAAATCTTTGACCGGATGGTTTGCGCCGTGGTGTCCAAATTTCATTTTGTAAGTCTTTGCGCCACTGGCCAGAGCCAAAATTTGATGGCCCAGGCAAATGCCAAACAAAGGCATTTTTTTATCCAATAAATCTTGAGTGGCTCTGATAGCGTAATCACATGGGCCTGGGTCTCCCGGACCATTCGACAAAAAAACACCGTCTGGATTGAGTTTCAACACCTCGTCGGCAGAGGTCTTTGCAGGCACAACGGTCACTTTGCAGCCCCGGGTAGCCAACATGCGCAAGATATTTCTTTTGACACCGAAATCGTATGCAACCACATGGTGTTTGGGGCTAGCCACTTTTCCATAGCCATGCCCCAAGATCCATTCGGTTTCGTGCCATGGATAAGACTGATGAACGCTTACCTCTTTGGCCAAGTCCAAGCCTGACATGGAGGGGGCTGATTTGGCCAACTCAATCGCAGCCGCCATATTTTCAGGGGTGACCGATTCACCCCAAGCCAAGGCAACCAAAGCGCCGTTTTGAGAACCATGTTCACGAAGGTGTCGGGTAAGTTTACGTGTATCTATTTCAGCAATTGCAACTGATTTATTTTTCTTTAAATAGTTTGTCAAATCACTTTGCGCTCGAAAATTTGAATGACGCAAAGGCAAGCTTCTCATGATCAGACCAGCTGCATGTACTTGATCAGATTCAGCATCATCATCGCAAACACCGTAGCTACCAATGTGTGGGTATGTCAGCGTGACAAGTTGTCGGCTGTAACTGGGATCTGTCAGAATTTCTTGATACCCCGTCATTGAGGTATTGAAAACAAGCTCTCCGATTGCATGGCCTGGGTAACCAATAGACTGACCAACGAACACAGTGCCATCTGCCAGTGCAAGTAAAGCCGGAGGGGATTTTCCCTGAAGAGACAAAAGCACTCAGATCTCCGAGTTTCGGTGACGCCCCAAGTGATAAAGATGCCTTTTCTTTGGCTGCTCAACAAGGGGATTGGCTTTTTTTATCGAGCGAAGGGCGTGCGGTTGTTATTAAACTGATTGATTATAGCCGTCCAAAAGATCCAGCAATCGACTTCACTTCGTTTTGATCGTCTGAGTGACCGTGGCATGCATGCAAATGGCTGCCGCAGCAGCAACATTGAGTGATTCTTCACCGCCCGGTTGGAGGATGCGAACAACTCGCACATTGTGGGTCATCCAAGTATTTGATATGCCATGACCCTCATGTCCCATCACCCAGATACAAGGTGTCTCAATGGATTGGGTAGAGGATAATTCATGAAGCCAACTGCCTTGATGTGAGCTCGTGACATAAACAGGCAGGTTTGATTGGACTAAGTGTGAAATGTCCACGGACTCCAAAATAGACAGGCCAAAATGAGCTCCCATCCCTGCACGAACCACCTTGCTAGACCACAAGGCAGCACTGCCTTTGGTAGTCACCACCTGTTTAAACCCGAACGCTGCTGCACTGCGCAAAATCGCACCTGCATTGCCAGGGTCTTGAACGCCATCCAATACAAGGGTGTTCACTGCGTAGGACAGACTCAAGGCCTGGGGCAACCCCACAACCCCTCCTACCCAAGTGTGAGAAGGCAAAGAGCTCAAGCTCTCCATCATGGCTTGAGGTATGAAAATAATTTCATCACTGTTGAACTGCCATTGCGCCACCACAGATGGATCAACAGTGTCAACAAAGACCAATTGGCAAAATCTCCATCCCCGCTCAATGGCTGCCAAACAAAGGTGGTCTCCTTCAATCCATAACCTCCCTTGCAAACGGTAAGCGGTGTTGTCTATGCTCAGTTGCTTGAGTTTTTTGAACCAAGGGTTGTCTTTGGATTGAATGCGCTTGATCATTTTGCAGAAGCGCTAAGCAACAGGGAAACAGGTGCAAAACTTTTACGGTGCCAAACCGTTGGACCCAATCGACGAAGTGCCTCCATATGCAGTTGGGTACCGTACCCTTTGTGTTGCGCAAAGCCGTAGCCAGGAAGACTTTTGTCAATGGATTCACACCAGAGATCACGTTCCACCTTGGCAACGATGGAAGCTGCAGAAATACATTTGAATTTGGTATCACCTTTGATTACAGCTTCAGCCAAAACATCCAGCACAGGCAATCGATTTCCATCAACCAAGACTTTGCCTGGCCTCAAACGCAAACCATTTATTGCACGTTGCATGGCAAGCATGGTGGCCTGCAATATATTGAGCCGATCAATTTCCTCCACTGAGCTTTGGCCAACTGAACAGCAAAGCGACTGGGATTTGATCAATCCATAAAGTTGGGATCGTTTTCTTGGGGTCAATTGTTTGGAGTCAGCCAAACCAGGAATGGGGTGTAATTCATCCAAAATCACCGCCGCGGCAAACACGGGGCCAGCCAAAGGCCCACGTCCTGCCTCGTCAACGCCGGCGAGCAATACTGGACCATCCCAATTCAGGGAAGACTGTTTAGCGGACAAGAATTTTCTCGATCGCATTGGTGGCCAGCAAGGCTGTTTCCTTGCTTAAGGTTTGATGAAGCACAGAGAATTGACGCTTCATCACCTCAACTCGCTCAGGTTGATCTATCCAGGATTGCAATGCAGCGGCCAAAGCGGTGGGCGATGCCTCTGATTGCAAAAGCTCTGGAACAACAAAGTCACTACATAAAATATTGGGTAACCCGACCCACTTTTGCAGGCGTTGCCGACGAATGATTTCCCAACTTAACCAAGGCATCGCATACGCTATTACCATGGGACATTTGAAGAGAGCAGCCTCAAGAGTTGCAGTACCACTGGCAACCAGTGCGATGTCAGCGCCAGCCATGACGTCATGGCTTTTACCCTCGGTTATTTTCAAGTCGCGCAACTTTGGTAGTGATTGAATGAGTTTCTCCAAACTTTGCTTGAGCCCTGGGGCAGCGGGAATGACAACAGTCAAATTGGGATGTAAACGCTCCAAAATAGCGGCAGCATGTATGAAACGCGCTGTGAGTTGTTGAATTTCACTGAATCGACTACCGGGCAGCAGACCTAGAACCAGTCGATGGTCCTCAATGTTTAATTTTTGTTTGGCAAGTACTTTGTCTACATGAGCGGGAATGATTTGAGCAACTGGGTGTCCAACATAGGTTGCATCAATACCGTGGGCAGCCAATAGCTCAGGCTCAAAGGGGAAAAGGCACAGCACATGATCAGTACTTTCACCCAGCGTTTTCAAACGATTTGCACGCCAAGCCCATACAGACGGGCAAACAAAATGAACCGTGGGTATCCCTTTGCGCTTGAGCGCTCTGGACAAGTCCAAATTAAAGTCAGGCGCATCAACACCGATGAAAACGGATGGGGGTTGATTGACGAGACGCCATCTCAGCTGTGAACGAATGCCTGTGATTTCTCGATAGTGCTTTAAAACTTCGACATAGCCTCTGACAGCCAATTTATGGCTAGGCCACCAAGAATCAAAGCCGAGCTGGTCCATTTTGGGCCCGCCAATGCCTATCAAGTCAACTTGCGGCCATCGAGTTTGCAAACCTTGAATGAGCAAGGAAGACAAAAGGTCTCCAGAAGCTTCTCCAGCAACCATGGCAATTTGAAATGAACTTGCCATTGAATTCAGAGCTTGCAAAAAATCATTAACGGACGATACCGCGTTGCGGTGAGGAAGCATGCAAAAATGTTGTCATCAAATCAACAACCCCAGAGATTTCGGCATGATTTGATTTCAAAGCCTCAATCTGCTGACTTGCTTGCTCCAAGGTCAAACCATCACGGTAAAGCAATTTATACATGCTTTTAACCGCTTGAATTTGCAACGCAGTGAAACCACGTCGCCTCAGCCCTTCAAAGTTCATGGAGCGAGCCTCTGCCGGTTGACCTTGACACATGACAAAAGGTGGAAGGTCGGCGAACAACAAGGAGTTCATCGCTGTGAAGCTATGTGCGCCTAATTTGCAAAATTGATGAACCACGGTGAAGCCACCCAAAATGACCCAGTCTCCAACATGAACATGCCCGGCCAGCTGAGTGCTGTTGGCAAAAATCGTATGGCTTCCGACTTGACAATCATGGGCCAAATGGACGTAGGCCATGATCCAATTGTCATTTCCCAAGCGAGTGACACCTGCATCTCCAGCAGTGCCAATGTTGAAAGTACAAAACTCACGGATGATGTTTCTATCTCCAATCATCAATTCACAGGGTTCACCAGCATACTTCTTGTCTTGGGGAACTGCCCCCAGCGAATTGAACTGAAATATCTGATTGTCTTGTCCAATGGTTGTTTTCCCCTCGAGCACACAATGCGAGCCAATTTGGGTACCAGCGCCCACTCGAACATGCGGTCCAATCACAGTAAAGGGACCCACAGTCACTGAGGGATCGATTTCTGCTGACGGGCTGATCAATGCTGACGGGTGGATATTCGACATGTCAATACTCAAACTACGGTGCGCATGGTGCACATCAATTCGGCTTGAACCGCTAATTCATCTCCTACCATGGCTTGGGCTTTGAACTTAAAAATACCAGCTTTCATGCGATCGAGTTCAACACATAAAGTAAGCACGTCACCTGGCTCCACGGGCTTTTTAAACCGCGCACCATCAATGCCAGCAAAGTAATAAACAGTCTTATCGTCTGGTACGAGGTCCAATGTAGCAAAGGCCAAAAGAGCAGCAGCCTGCGCCAAAGCCTCTAGCATCAAAACCCCAGGCATGACAGGACGGTGTGGGAAATGCCCACTGAAAAATGGCTCATTGATGGTCACGTTCTTCAAGGCCTTGATCGATTTCCCCTTTTCCATCTCCAACACCCTGTCCACCAGCAAGATGGGATAGCGATGCGGTAGGAGTTTGAGGATTTGATGGATATCCATGGCGTTTATTTTCATGTCTGACTACCTGACTCTAGATTTTTAATTCGCTCACGAAGTGTGTTGAGTTGCTTTAAGCTCGCTGCGTTTTTTTGCCAAGCATGATTGGTATCAATAGGGAAAACACCGGTGTATTGACCGGGTTGATGCAAGGAGTGGGTCACAACGCTTGCAGCAGACACATGAACATGGTCAGCAATAACCAAGTGACCCAGTATCACAGCGCCACCGCCCACAGTGCAATGTGCGCCGATGCGCGTACTGCCTGCAACGCCAACACATCCAGCCATTGCGGTATGGCGGCCTAAATGAACGTTATGACCAATTTGAATCAGGTTATCTAACTTAACCCCATCTTCAATCACTGTGTCTTCAATCGCACCTCTGTCAACACAGGTATTTGCACCAATCTCAACATGGTTGCCAATCCGAACCGCACCCAGTTGCTCAATTTTCAGCCATTCATGATTTTCAAGGGCAAAGCCAAAACCATCGGCGCCAATGACAACACCGGAATGAAATATGCAGTCATCCCCGACGACACAATCTTCTGAAATGGTCACGCGCGATTTCAACCAAGTATTTGCCCCAATCACTGCTCGAGCCTCAACCAAACAAAACGGACCGATCACTGCGTCAGGGTGCACCTGTGCAGTGGGATGAATAAAGGCCGTTGGGTGAACCGCATGCATATCAGGACGGGCTTGCAGTGCACGCCACTTTTGTGTCACTCGAGCCCAATAGACATAAGGATTGTCAGCAACGATGCAAGCCCCCCTTCGGAGGGCTTCATTCAACTGTTCATGTGCAACGATCACGCATGAAGCGCGACTTTCATACAGTTGTGAACGGTATTGTGGGCTGCTTAAAAACGATAAATCCCCAGGGCCAGCAGAGAGCAACGGTGACAGACCTGTGATGGTGGTCTCGCTTGCACCATGCAAGGTGCCGCCTAATTGCTGAACAAGCTCACCTAAGGTCAGGTGGTTCACACAATCACTTACCGGCGTTGATAACTTTGATCACCTTCTCGGTGATGTCATGCTTTGGATTGATGTAAACAGCTTCTTGCAAAATCAGGTCGTATTTTTCTGATTCGGCAACTTGTTTAACCACTTTGTTTGCTTTTTCTAAGACTTGCTGCAACTCCTCGTTTTTTCGTGCATTCAAGTCTTCCTGAAATTCGCGGCGTTTACGCTGGAAATCACGGTCTTGCTCAGCCAACTGGCGCTGACGGGTCGAGCGTTGGGTTTCTGACAGAGTGGGCGCATCGCGCTCCAACTTTTCAGAGTTGCTTTTGAGAACATTACCAAGTTCAACAAGCTCTTTTTCACGTTTGGAGAATTCTTGTTCTAATTTGGTTTGTGCGACTTTAGCGGTGTTGGCTTCTCGGAAAATCCGGTCTGTGTTGATGAAACCGACACGAAAATCTTCAGCAAAACCCGGAAGCAATGCCATTCCCAAGCAGCCCATGATCAAGAAGCGAGCAGTGTTGATACCCATTAGAAAGCCGTCCCGATTTGGAATTGAAAGGACTGCATTGTAGCCGCATCACTCGCAAATTTCTTGATTGGCTTTGCCCAAGCAAATCTCAGTGGACCGACAGGAGAAACCCAACTCAATCCAATGCCACCTGAGCTTCGCAACTCCGCCAAATCAATGTCTTCCTCAGCAAGGTACACGTTACCAATGTCTATAAAACCATAAAGCCGCAGAGTTTTGTCGGTACCAACGCCAGGAAAGGGGACTAAAAATTCAGTGTTCAACAAAATTTTGGTTGCACCGCCGACGGGTCTTTGACTGTTGGCCAAGCTGGCTGCATAAGTTGTTCTCAGGGCACCTTGCTGGAATCCCCTGACAGAGCCCAAACCGCCGCCAAAATAGTTTTTAAACACCGGGTAGGATTTGCCTCCTAATCCAGCCCCATTTGCCAACTCAGCATTGACTGCCAATGTGTATTTTTTGGTGAGTGGCCAGTATTCTTGGTATTGACCACTGTTGCGGTAATAGCGTGTACTGCCCAGCACACCGACTTCGGAATTCAACCGTAACAGCCGCCCTTTATTGGGCGCCAACAAACTGTCGCGACTGTCTCTCGCCCAGCCCACAGTCAATGGCACGGTGTTGCTGGTGTAACCAAAGTCGTCTGCAAATTTTTGATAGGCAAACGGCAGGGGATCGGTCCCAGGGTTGATGGTTGTTTGCTCATATGAGCCCCCAAAAAAGACAGTGTCAATTTCACCGAAAGGCACCCCAAAACTGACCCCCGCCCCAGAGGTAGTCAAACTGTAATCACCGCTGGTCAGTAGGTAGGGCTTGGTGCTTTTATGGTAGACGTTTAAGGTTCGAGAAACGCCATCCTCAGTAAAGTAGGGATCGGTCGTGTTGACCTGTAAAATTTGGTTGTACTTGCTTGTATTTATTTGAACACCCAATGAGTTGCCGGTTCCAAAGAAATTTTCTTGGCTGATTCCAAATGAGAAGAAGAGTTTTTCAGCGGAAGAAAAACCCGCACCCAACTGCAAGGCACCAGTTGGTTTCTCAGTAACCTTCAAATTGATATCCACCTGATCTGCGCTGCCAGGAACTTCTTGGGTATCAATACTGACTTCGGTGAAATACCCCAAACGATCGACACGGTCTCGTGACAGGCGGATGCGATCTCCGTCATACCACGAAGACTCCATCTGCCTGAATTCGCGGCGGATGATTTCATCTTTTGTTCGCTCGTTACCAGAAATATTGATTCGTCTTACATATGCTCTTCTTGCGGGATCCGCCTGCAGGATGACCTTGACTTGACTGTTTTCACGATTGACTTCTGTGCGTTGTTCGATACGCGCAAAAGCGAAACCAAAATTTCCAAAATATTCGGAGAATGCTTTGGTGGTTTGAACAACATCGGTGATGTTATAGGCTTGACCGGGCTTGATCATGACCAGCGATTTGAATTCGCTGTCGCGCCCCAAATAGTATCCCTCTAGCTCAACTGCAGACACCACAAACCGCTGACCTTCGGTGACATTGACCGTGATGCTGATATCTTGTTTGTTGGAAGAAATGGCAACTTGTGTTGAATCAACTCGAAATTCAAGAAAGCCCCGCGACAAGTAAAAAGACTTTAAATTTTCAAGGTCCGCATTGAGTTTTGCTTGCGAATACCGATCAGACTTGGTGTACCAAGACATGTAATTTGGCTCTGATAGATCCAACTGGTCTTTGAGGGTTGATTGGTCAAATATTTTGGAGCCTACAATTCGCAACTCTTTGATTTTGGCAACATCACCCTCGACCACCGTGAAATTCAAACTCACCTTGTTTCTCTCCGCTGGAGCAACGGTTGTCACCACTTCAGCGCCATAAAGACTTCTGTTGATGTATTGTCTTTTCAGCTCTTGCTCCGCTCTGTCAGCAAGGGCTTTGTCAAAAGGCCTTCCTTCGGACAAGCCAATGTCCTTTAAGGCTTTTGTCAAAGTGTCCTTGTCGAATTCCTTGATGCCGACAAAATTCACAGAGGAAATCAGTGGGCGCTCTTCAACCACCACCACGACCACTTTTCCAATCACTTCAATTCGAACATCTTTGAACAAACCAAGTCCAAATAAATTCCTGATGGCCAGGGTTCCTTTTTCATCTGTGTAAGTGTCTCCAACGCGAAATGGCAATGTGACCAGAACATTTCCAGGCTCTGCTCTTTGCAAGCCTTCAATGCGAATGTCTTCAACAGAAAAAGGTTCTGCCGCATGAACACTGGCACCAATGAACATAAAAATACACAAGGCCAGCAGATGCCGAAAAGAAGGTGCGAGGGAGTTGATGTTCATAACAAAGTGTAGAGATGAGGTGGGTCAGATATCAGAAAAACAGACGTAAGAGATCATTGAACAAAGCCAGAAAAATCAAACAAAATATGATGCCAAAACCCAAAACCCTGAAACGATCCTGCCAGACAACGGAGGGCGGTTTGCCGCTGATACCCTCCCAAACATAATACATCAGGTGCCCTCCATCTAGCATGGGTATTGGCAACAGATTCAAAACCCCCACACTCAGACTCAATAAAGCAACGAATGAAAGGTACTGCTTCCATCCTGTCTCAGCTGTCTTTCCCGCAACCTCTGCAATGCTCAGCGGTCCATAGAGTTGCTTCCATCCATCGTCAGAAATAAACATCGCAATGAATGCTTGCAAAGTCAATGAAATCTGAGATTTAACCGTCAGCAATGAGTTGATCCAGGCCGAGCCAAAATCATCGCTAACCCAGTCGACTGCAGGCCTTGATCCCACAAGCGCATCGATTTTTGGAATGGTTGAATCACCGGCAGGTGACAACCTGGGCAACACAGAAAGCTGCAAAACAACTTGGTCAGGCCGTTGAACTTGCCATGTTTGTGCAACAGATGCAGACCTTATTTTTTGAGTCAGGTGAAAAGCATCTTTGATAGCTTCGCCATCGACCGATAAAACCAAATCTCCGGGCAGGAGGCCCGCTTGTGATGCCGCACCATCGGGAACCACATGATTGATGACAGCATCTCGCCTAGGTCCATGTATGCCTATCGAGGTCAGTTGGTTAAGTAGATGTCTTGGGTATTGACTTGGCCAATTGATTGCCACGACCCGGATATCCCCAGCTTCCAAGTTTCTCAATTCAAATTCAATGGCATTGCTTTCCTGGGATATCCCCCAAGCAACCCATTGAAGCTGCTCCATGCTGAGCACGCTTTGCCATTCTTGGTTGGCTCCTCTGACCCTGAGAACTTGGTCTCCACTCCTGATTCCAAACTCGGCAGCCGGGCTAGAGATCAGTGGAGAAGACAGAATTGGCAATGGTTTTTCAGAGCCTGACCAATTGAGTACAGCGTAGATTGAAACAGCCAACACAAGATTGATCAAAGGGCCAGCCATGACAATGCTTGAACGTGCAAGCAATGATTTGGACTCAAAAGCATTTTGAGGATCAAAATGCGCCCCATCCTGCTCAATGCTGTGCATCTTGACGAAGCCGCCTAACGGGAGGACAGAAAACCTGAATTCAGTCAAAGAACTTAACCCAGGTTGTTTGCGCCGCCATGTCAGCAAAGACGGGCCAAATCCGATGGAAAATTGAAGTACTTTGACACGCCAAAACAAGGCCATGACGTAATGACCAAATTCATGGATGGAAATCACAATCAGCAAGGCTACGATAAATGCTGCCAGTGTCAACATCAACGACCTACCGAGTGATGCAGTTTTTTTGCATGTTGATGGGCTGCCATCCTTGCTAAACGGTCGATTTCTAGAAGATCGCCCAATGACTTGGGAACAGGCGGTACGTAACTGGACATGGTCTGCGCATTGATGGTGTGTATTTGATCGAACTGAATCAAACGATTCAAAAACAGATCTACTGCAACTTCATTTGCAGCGTTAAGCACAGCCGTCATGCCTTGCTGTCCAGCCAGTGCATCCCAAGCCAATGCCAAACCGGGAAATCGCCTAGGGTGGTCATAGTCCGTCATGGATTCAAAGGTCATGGGTGGCAATTTTTCAAAATTCAAGAATGATGCACCAGACAACATGCGTCTTGGCCAAGACAGGCCGTAAGAAATAGGCATTTTCATGTCAGGTGTACCCAACTGCGCAACAACTGCCCCATCAACGAACTGAACCATAGAATGAATGATGCTTTGGGGGTGAATAACCACCTCAATTTGATTCGGTGCCACACCGAACAAATACTTCGCCTCAATCACCTCCAAGGCTTTGTTCATCATGGTTGCTGAATCAACCGAAATTTTCCGACCCATGACCCAATTGGGATGAGCGCATGCCTGTTCTGGTGTGACAGAGTGCAATGCCGACAGGTCTGTTGTTCGGAATGGGCCACCAGATGCTGTCAGTATGATTTTGTCAACTGTCAGAGGCCATGCCTCTGGGCTTTCAGGCAAAGATTGAAAGATGGCTGAATGCTCGCTGTCAATTGGCAATAATTTTGCTCCGCCCGACTTGACTGCATCTAGGAAAAGCTGTCCGCCAACAACCAGTGCTTCCTTGTTTGCCAGCAGAAGTCGTTTACCCTTTGCGGCAGCTGCCAAACAAGAAGACAAGCCCGCTGCACCCACAATGGCAGCCATTACGATGTCTACACGCGGATCTGAGGCCACCTCATCGAGCGCCTGCGTGCCTACCAATACGCTTGTTTTGGAATCAGTTGACCTGAGTTTGCTGTCTAATTCAGCGGCTGCGTCGGAATGGACCATGACTGCGAAGTGAGGCGCAAATTGAAGACATTGACTGAACATGAGTTCTACTTGCCTTGACCCAGTCAGCGCAAAAACTTCAAATTGATCAAGATGATGGGCAAGGACATCCAAGGTGCTCACGCCTATAGAGCCAGTCGATCCCAATATGCTGATGCGTTTTTTCATTCAGCCTCACATGACAGACAGCATGATGGCAAGGGGAAGCGTTGGTAGCAAGGCATCTAACCGATCCAGCACACCACCATGGCCAGGCAGCAATCCACTGCTGTCTTTGGCCCCAGCACTTCGCTTGACCAATGATTCAATCAAGTCTCCCATCACGCTGGTCATCGTTAGGAAAATGACGCCAAAAAACATCACTGTCCAGCCGTGTGAAAGCAAATGGGTATAAATACTTCCCTCCAACGATGGGAAACTTTTTTCCATGGTTAACCACAGCGCGGCCCAGATCAGCACAGCCAAGATACCGCCAAAAACACCTTCCCAGCTCTTGCCTGGGCTGATCGTGGGCGCCAATTTGCGCCGCCCCCATCTTCTGCCCACAAAATAGGCGGCTATGTCAGCCACCCAAACCAGGGTGAATACTGAAAGCAAAAAAACTGAGCCCATGATCTTGGCTTGTATCAGGGACAGCCATGTGATGCTGAGTATCAAAATGCCAATGCCCAAACGTGTAGAAGAAGAAATGGATCTCCATTGAGTCAGCCCGCCTTTGAGGATGAATGCGCCCAAGAGAACCCACACACCACCCATGCCCAGCCAGGCTTGAGATGACAAGTGCCCGGCCCAATCCATGGCCCACATGAGCATACAGATGATGAAGCATGCAATGCTCATACTGAAAGACCACTTGGTGCTCAGACCATTGAGCTTTCCCCATTCCCATGCCCCGGCCAAAATGAGCACCAAGCCAAAACACCCCAACCAAAGTTCATTGGGATGAAACAACGCTGGAAGTGCAAATACCAGCAACGCCAGTGCGGTGAGGACACGTTTGCCAAGCATGTGAAAATCAAACCGCCATGATTTCTTGCTCTTTTCCAGCAATTAATTTGTCAATGTCTGCGATGTGTTTGTCTGTCACTTTCTGAATATCTGTTTCAGCACGCTTTTGCTCGTCTTCAGAGGCTGCTTTTTCCTTGACCAATTTTTTGACAGCATCATTGGCATCTCTGCGTAAATTGCGAATAGCAACCTTGGCATTCTCACCTTCAGTACGCACTATCTTGGTCATTTCCTTGCGACGCTCTTCAGTCATTGGTGGCATGGGCACACGGATCAAATCACCCATCGATGCCGGGTTCAAACCCAAATCACTTTCCCTGATGGCCTTCTCGATTTTGGGGCCCAAGCCTTTTTCCCAAGGCTGAACACTGATGGTTCGAGAATCAAGCAAAGAAACATTGGCAACCTGTGACAGCGGAGTTGGATTACCGTAGTACTCGACCATGATTGTGTCTAGTAAACCAGGGTTAGCCCTGCCGGTGCGGATTTTGGTCAGGCCATGCGTGAATGAAGCGATGGATTGATCCATTTTTGCTTCACTGTTTTTTTTGATTTCATTGATGTCAGTCATGACCATTCCTCAAGCTGTTCTGATTGAATTTCAAGCAAAAACCAAGGTGCCTTCATCCTCACCCAACACAACACGTTTGAGCGCGCCATGTTTGAAAATTGAAAATACCGTGATGGGCAGTTTTTGATCACGGCACAGCGCAAACGCAGTTGCATCCATGATGCCCAAATTGCCTTTGATTGCATCATCAAAACTGATGCGACTGTAGCGAGTTGCATCAGGAAACTGATTTGGATCTTGGGAATAAACACCGTCGACTTTTGTGGCCTTTAAGACCATGGCCGCGCCGATTTCAGCACCTCTCAGCGCTGCAGCGGTGTCTGTGGTGAAAAACGGATTACCGGTGCCAGCAGCAAACACCACCACCTTGCCCTCTTCGAGGTATTGCAAAGCCTTGGGGCGAACATAAGGCTCAACGACTTGCTCAATACCAATGGCTGACATCACGCGGGCAACCAGCCCAGCCTTGTTCATGGTGTCTGCAAGTGCAAGGGCGTTCATAACCGTTGCCAGCATTCCCATGTAATCTGCAGTGGCACGATCCATGCCGACTGAACCCCCAGCAACTCCGCGGAAAATATTTCCACCACCAATGACCACAGCAACTTCAACGCCCATATGGGTAATTTCAGCTATTTCCTCCACCATGCGAACGATGGTTGCCCGGTTGATACCAAAAGCATCATCGCCCATCAAGGCCTCGCCCGAAAGCTTCAAGAGAATTCTTTTATAAGCCGGTTGTGCAGATCCCATTTTTGTCTCCATCTGGTCAGAGTTTAACGACTTACGGACAAAAAAAAGGGGACTGCTGTCCCCTTTTAAAACCCTTCAAGATGCTTGCTTGGCTGCAGCAACTTGGGCCGCCACCTCTGCTGCAAAATCATCCACCCTGCGCTCAATCCCTTCTCCCACCAGGTACATGGTGAAAGACTTGACAGTGGTTTTTGCTCCTTGCAACATTTGTTCAACAGTTTGCTTGTCGTTTTTTACAAATGGTTGATTGAACAAAGATACTTCCTTGAGGTATTTTTGAACAGCACCGTCGATCATTTTTGCCGCAATTTCAGCAGGCTTTCCAGACTCGGCAGCTTTGGCAGTGGCCACTGAACGCTCTCTCTCGATCAATTCTTGAGGCACGTCAGCGCTGGTTAAGGAAACGGGTTTCATGGCGGCTATATGCATGGCGACATCACGGGCTGCAGTTTCATCTCCAGTGAATTCGACAACCACGCCAATGCGCGTGCCATGAAGATAGGCAGTGAGTTGGTTGCCACCGCTGAAATATTCAAAGCGCCTGAAACTCATGTTCTCACCAATTTTGCCTATCAACCCTTTGCGAACATCCTCCAATGTGGGGCCAAACCCATCCTGTGAATGAGTCAAAGCGCCTAATGCATCTAGATCTGTCGGATGGTGCTTGGCGATCAGCTCGGCAGCAGCTTTTGCCAATGCCAAGAAGCTGTCATTTTTAGTCACGAAATCTGTTTCGCAATTGACTTCCAGCAAGGCGCCCGTTTGCCCTGCGATGGCGCTGGCGACAACCCCTTCAGCGGTGACACGCGCAGCTGCCTTGCTTGCCTTGCTGCCGAGTTTGACCCGCAGCAATTCCTCGGCCTTGACCAAATCGCCCTCAGCCTCGGTCAGGGCTTTTTTACATTCCATCATGGGTGCGTCAGTTTTCGCACGCAGTTCGGCGACCATGCTTGCAGTGATTGCTGCCATAACAAACTCCTCTATCAGTTCATTGAATAAATTAAAAAGGATGTGAAAAAGGGGCCACTCGAGCCCCTTAATTCATTAACAAAAGCAGCTCAAGCCTGAGCGTCAACTTCAACGAATTCGTCTTGCCCTTCAGTCACGGCTTTGACGACATCATTGACGGCATTGGCACGTCCCTCAAGGATCGCGTCAGCAATGCCTCGGGCATAGAGCGTGACAGCCTTTGAGGAGTCATCGTTACCAGGAATGACATAGTCAATTCCCTCAGGCGAATGGTTTGAATCGACCACACCGATCAAAGGAATACCTAATTTTTTGGCTTCAGCAATGGCGATTTTGTGGAAACCAACATCGATGACGAAGATGGCATCGGGCAAGGTAACCATGTCTTGAATACCGCCAATGTCTTTTTCCAACTTTTCAATTTCGCGCATGAACATCAGCTGTTCTTTTTTGGACATGCTATCTAAGCCGATTTCTTGCTGGGCTTTCATGTCCTTGAGGCGCTTGATCGATGTTTTGACGGTTTTAAAGTTAGTCAACATGCCACCCAGCCACCGCTGATCTACATAAGGAACGCCTGCCCGCTTGGCTTCGGTCGCGATGATTTCTCTGGCCTGGCGCTTCGTACCCACCATTAGAATGTTGCCGCGGTTGGATACCAATTGCTTGGCAAATTTCATCGCATCCTGGTACATGGGCAATGACTTTTCCAGGTTGATGATGTGAATTTTGTTGCGATGGCCGAAGATGAACGGAGCCATCTTGGGGTTCCAAAAGCGTGTCTGGTGGCCGAAATGAACTCCGGCCTCCAACATTTCGCGCATGGATGTTGACATGAAAATACTCCAAAGGTTGTGTCTGAAATCCAGTTGATCATCGCCACACTGAAAGTGAAGGCAACACCTTGTTGCAACTGGTTTGTGATTTACGCTGCCGCATTTGGGGTACCAATTGCCTGCAAAGCCTAGCTATTTTAACATAAATACCGAATCATTCTCATCGCGGCTTTGCCCCTCACCCGCGTCCCACAAAAGGCATGTTGGTTGCCATCACGGTGTGAAACAAAACATTGGCTGACAAGGGTAAATTGGCCATGTACACAATCGATCGTCCAACTTCAGCCACATCCATCAAAGGCTCAGGCTTGATCTCGCCATTGGCTTGCTTCACACCCTTGGCCATGGGTGCTGCCATTTCAGTTGCTGCATTTCCAATGTCAATTTGGCCAACTGCAATCTGGTATTTGCGTCCGTCGAGGGCTGCTGTTTTGGTTAAGCCACTGACCGCATGTTTGGTAGAGGTGTAAGCAATCGAATCAGGCCTTGGCGCATAAGCAGAAATTGATCCGTTGTTGATAATGCGCCCACCTTTGGGGGACTGTGTTTTCATTGCAATGAAAGCTTGCTGAATGCAATAAAACATACCGTTGAGGTTGACATCAACGACTTGGCACCACTGCTCAACACTCAATTCTTCCAAAGGAACGGGTGGCGCACTCAGCCCGGCGTTGTTAAAAAGAAGGTCAATGCGCCCCCATGTGTTGAGCACCTGCCCAAACAAGGCTTTGACGGCATGGGGATCAGATACATCCGTAGGAATAACCAGGCAATTTTGCGAGTACCCGCTTTCAAGCAACAATTTACGAAGGGGCTCTTCACGTCTTCCAGCCAAAGCAACATGCCAACCATCCTGCAGCAGCGCCAAGGCTGCAGCTTTGCCTATCCCTGAGCCTGAACCTGTGATGATGGCAAATTTGGAGGCTGTCATGGCGATTTTCCTCTGGAGTGCTTCTTACCGGCTTTGGTATTCTTTTGTTTGGTGCCGACATTTTTAGCTGTTGGATGTCGTGAACCGTGTGTATTTTCAAGCTTGCGTTGTGATTTTGACAAACTTTTTTTGGCATTTGCGGGCTGACGATTGGTTGAGACTGACCCCGCATGCTTTGACGGCTTATCAAAAGCATCAACACCAGATTCATGCACCCATCTGAAGTCAATTTTGCGACCATCTAAATCGACTCTGCTGACCTGTACACGAACCCTGGCTCCAATGGTGTACCGGATGCCGGTTCGTTCGCCGCGTAGTTCATGCCGGGCCTCATCAAAACGGAAGTAATCGCCACCCAATTCAGTGATGTGAATCAATCCTTCAACGTACATCGCATCCAAGGTCACAAACACCCCGAAACCAGTCACAGCCGAGACTGTGCCGCTGAAATCTTCGCCCAGATGCTCTCGCATGTACTGGCACTTTAACCAAGCTTCAACATCGCGGCTTGCTTCATCTGCTCTTCGCTCGTTGGCGCTGCAATGCAAACCCGCTGCCTCCCAAGCCATCAGTTCAGGCATGGGTATGTGGGTCGTGACTTTTCGCTTGGGGTTTTTCTTCGACTGAGCAGAGAGGCGTCTCGACAATTTGGCATGCGCCTCTCCAGGCAGAGGCAGGGCAGGCAATTTGTAATGCTTGCCTTTGATGATTGATTTGATGACACGGTGAACCAGCAAGTCAGGATAACGCCTGATGGGACTGGTGAAGTGCGTGTAAGCGGGATAAGCCAATCCAAAATGTCCACTGTTGATCGGCGTGTAGATTGCTTGTTGCATTGAACGCAGCAGCATGGTGTGGATTTGCTGTGAATCAGGTCTTTCTTTGCAGGCATTGGCGATGTGCTGAAATTGACCAGGCGATGGTTCATCGCTTAAAGATGCAGTCACTCCAATGGCCTTGAGGTAGCTTCGCAATAATTCGGTTTTTTCAGGAGTCGGTCCTTCATGAACGCGGAATAACGATGCAGATTTACTGTGCAAAATGAAATCCGCACTGCAGACATTGGCTGCCAACATGGCCTCCTCAATGAGTCGATGCGCCTCAGTTCTTGTACGAGGAATGATTTTTTCGATACGTCCGTTATCGTCGCAAATAATTTGAGTTTCAGTTGTTTCAAAATCAACTGCGCCACGCGTCTGCCTCGAGCTAAGCAGCCTTATGTAAACATCATGCAAATGGATCAGGTCTTGTAATCTGTCTTTGTGTTTCGTGGCATGAATGCCGCGTGTGTTTGACAAAATCGCAGCAACTTCGGTGTAGTTGAACCGAGCATGGCTGTGAATGACTGCTTCATAAAATTGATAGGCTTCAATTTGACCATTGACATCTATCACCATGTCGCAGACCATGCACAAGCGATCTACATTTGGATTCAACGAGCAAAGACCATTAGAAATTTTCTCGGGAAGCATTGGAATGACCCGCCGCGGAAAATACACACTCGTTGCTCGGTCATAAGCATCAATGTCAATCGCTGAACCAGTCGCAACGTAATGTCCGACATCTGCAATGGCAACCAATAAACGCCAACCTTTGTCCGATTTGGATGAAATAGGCTGACAATAAACGGCATCATCAAAATCCCTAGCGTCCTCGCCATCAATCGTGACAAAGGCCACGTCTCGCAAATCAATTCGATTGACCAGGTCTTTGGCGGAAACTTTGTCTGGCAATTGATTGGCCAAAGACAAGCAAGATTCAGAAAACTGGTGCGGAACACTGTACTTGCGCACGGCTATCTCAATTTCCATTCCAGGGTCATCCATCTCCCCCAGCACTTCAGTCACGCGTCCCACAGGTTGACCAAACAAACTAGGCGGCTCAGTGAGTTCAACAACCACTACTTGACCAAGTAAAGCATTGCCTGTTGCTCCCTTTGGTATCAAAACATCTTGACCATACCTTCTGTCTTCAGGGGCCACCAACCAAACGCCACCCTCTTGCAGCAATCGACCAATGATGGACTGCGAAGGCCGATCCGTGATCTCCACAATTCTTCCTTCAGGTCGCCCCTTGCGATCTGTGCGAGAAATGCGTGCCACAACCCTGTCTCGGTGCAAAACTGCTCGCATTTCATTTGAAGACAAATAAACATCTGGCTGACCATCGTCCCTATGAACAAAACCATGACCATCCCGGTGTCCTTCAACAACACCTTCGAATTCGTCAGTCTCTAAAACGTGATTTGTGGAATTTTTTTTGATATGATCCTCTGCTTTCCTGAATGCCCAGGTGGCGGAATTGGTAGACGCACTAGTTTCAGGTACTAGCGAGTAACTTCGTGGGGGTTCGAGTCCCTTCCTGGGCACCAATCTTAACTTTCCATTCGGCCACTCATGTGGCTTTTTTTATTCGTATTGTTTACTAGCTTGATCAATAGGGAACGCCTACCAGATCATGTCCTTGGGTGTTGACAATGCGCACATTGGTGAAGTCTCCGGTCCTAAATGTTTTACTGATTTTTTCTGGCGGTAACAGATAAACCACACCGTCAATTTCGGGTGCATCTGCATATGTTCTACCGATTCCGCCTTGTCTCCCCATCACTTTGGCGGTGTCCACCAATACCTTCATTGAAGTACCTATGCGCTTCTTTAATTTGTTGACAGATACTTCTTCTGCAACTGCCATGAACCTTGCACGCCTTTCATCTCGAACATGTTGAGACAACATGCCTGATAAATCATTTGCAGTAGCACCTTTGACAGGACTGTATGCAAAACAGCCTGAACGATCGATTTGAGCTTCTTTGATGAAATTGAGCAGATGCTCAAACTCTTCCTCAGTTTCACCAGGAAAACCAGCAATGAAGGTACTTCGGATAACAAGCTCAGGACATATCTCGCGCCACTTTAGCAAACGGTCCAAGTTTTTTTCACCATCCGCTGGGCGCTGCATCCGCTTGAGTACAGCAGGATGACTGTGCTGAAAGGGGACATCAAGATAAGGTAAGACCAGGCCACTGGCCATCAAAGGGATCAAACTGTCGACGCTCGGATAGGGATAAACATAATGGAGTCGCACCCATGCTTTGTGTTCTTTCGCCAGTTGTCCCAATGCTTCAACCAACTCCAGGGTTCGGCTTTTGATGGGGCGACCATTGAAAAAGCCCATCTGGTATTTGATATCCACACCATACGCAGATGTATCTTGACTGATGACCAACAATTCTTTGATGCCTGACTCAAAAAGAGCCTGCGCCTCATTCAAGATTTCGCTTATTGACCGCGAGACCAAGTCACCCCTCATAGAAGGGATGATGCAAAAAGTACAACGGTGATTACAGCCTTCACTGATTTTCAAATAGGCGTAGTGCTTGGGCGTGAGTTTGATCCCCACAGAAGGTACCAAGTCCATGAACGGATCATGTGGCCTTGGTAGGTAGGCATGTACAGCGTCCATCACCTCCTGTGTGGCATGTGGGCCAGTCACAGCCAATACTTTGGGATGGATGCTTTGCACCATGTTTTCGCCGTTGTCAGCTGACTGAGACCCCAGACAACCCGTCACGATGACTTTGCCATTCTCAGACAAAGCCTCGCCGATCATGTCCAAACTTTCTTTGACCGCGTCATCAATAAACCCGCAAGTGTTGACAATCACCAAATCTGCTCCGGCAAATGTTTTGGAGGTTTGATAGCCCTCTGCGCTGAGTTGTGTAAGGATGAGTTCTGAATCAGTCAGTGCTTTGGGGCATCCCAAGCTGACGAAGCCAACGGTGGGGTTTTTCATTTCCGTGTAAGACCGATGCTTTTGAGCATTTGAGTCTGCATTTGAGACAGGAGTTGTTGTGATTGTTGAGCATAGTTGCCCATCATCGTTTGCAAAAAAGGAGTGGGATTGATCATCATCTGAGACCAAATTTCGGGGGATAGACTCTTTGCTTGTTCATTCATCTGCTTATGAATATCCAAAAATGCTTGAACATTTTTTTCTAAATAAGAGCCCATGAATCCTTGCATACTGTGGCCATAAAACCGAATGAAATTGCCAAGTATTTCCTCCGAAAACATGGGAACACCGCCAGTCTCTTCTTCCAAAAGGATCTGCAAATAAATGCTGCGGGTCAAATCGGCATTGCTTTTTGCGTCAACCACTTTGATAGTCACTCCCTCAATCACCATGGCCTTAACTTCCTGCAAGGTAATGTAGCCAGATGTTTTGGTGTCGTACAAACGGCGGTTAGGGTATTTTTTTATCAACCTGATGATGCTAGGCAAGCCATCATCAACGTTGAGCGGGTCAGAAGAAGTGCTTTTATTTGACACAAGGAAGTCCAGGAAAAAAAGTCGCTCAAAACAAGGAGGAACTTGATCGGACGGTCAAATTGGTAGGCGCGATTGGACTCGAACCAACGACCCCCACCATGTCAAGGTGGTGCTCTAACCAGCTGAGCTACGCGCCTTCGTTACCGAATGAACATATTCTAGCAGGATCAAAAATGGAGACAAAAGCAAAGCATCATGAAGCAGTCCTCTGTGCAGACTGAACGCCATCGACTGCTTTGACCAATGACAACACCTTGTTTAAGCGGCTCACATCGTGGAGTTCAACGGTAAAGATCATCCAAGCTAGATCCTTATCAGTTTGAGTATTGGCGCCAATCACATTCATTTTTTCTTTGGCCAATACTTCTGAAATATCGCGCAGCAAGCCCTGTCGATCGTCGGCAATGACTTGAATATCAACCGGATAAAGACGGCGATCAAAATCTCCGCCATCGCCCCAAGTGACATCCAACACCCGACCAGAACTGTGAAAAGACAAAGCCTGGAAGTTATGACACTCCACGCGATGAACAGTGACCCCTCTCCCTCGGGTGACGAATCCTTTGACCAGATCAGGGGGTGCGGGACGGCAACACTTGGCAAGCTGGGTGAGCAGTGAATCAACACCCACAACCAACACACCACCCTTTGAACCAAGAGCTTTGGTGGCTTGAACCTTTCGCAAAATACGTTCATCATCTGGTTCAGGTAGCGGCGGCGGGCGCAGAAACAGTTCAAGGTGGCGGAGCGCAAACTCATCCTTACCTACAGCTTCAAATAATTTAGATGACGAGTCGAATCCTAAATTTTTGGCAAGCTCTTCCAATTTCAGAGAAGTGCGACCTTCTCGCTGAAGAATTTTTTCCACCAACTCTCGACCACGCGCAATGGTTTGCTTCATGGCTTGCGCATTAAACCAAGCCCTGACTTTTGATTTGGCTCTGTTGGTAGCCAGAAAACCCAAGTCAGGATTGAGCCAGTCACGTGATGGGCCGCCCTCCTTGATAAGGATGATTTCTACTTTCTGTCCACTTTGTAATTTGGTAGACAACGGGACCAAGGCTCCATCGACTTTTGCACCGCGGCAGCGATGTCCCAACTCAGTGTGAACGGTGTAAGCAAAATCAAGGGGTGTTGCACTGCTTGGCAACTCGATAATGGCTGCGTCGGGTGTGAGTACAAAAACAGTATCTTGATTGCCTGCTGTACCAATGGCTGTATGGTTCTGCAAATGCTCTTTAAATATGTCTCTTTCCCAAGCCAGCAACTGACGCAGCAAAGTGATTTTTTGAGTTTGATCTTGGGGAGCAGAAAACCCAACATACCCCTTTGAGCCAGCCTCCTTATAGGCCCAATGGGCTGCCACGCCATGCTCTGCATGATCGTTCATGGCCTGCGTACGGATTTGAATTTCCAATGTCCGATGATTTGAATCCATAACAACCGTATGTATGGATTGATAGCCATTGGGTTTAGGTCTTGCAATGTAGTCATCAAATTCGTAGTCGATTGCTTGCATATGCGCATGTACCCAAGATAATGTGCTGTAACAATCGGCAACAGTTTCGACGATGATTCGAAAAGCCCTTAAATCGAGAACCTGATTGAAATCCAACGATTTGCCACGCATTTTTTTAACTATGCTGTAAATGTTTTTTGGTCGACCTAAAACACGTGCATTGATACCTTGTTGGTCAAGGCCAAATTGCAACTGGTGGATGATGGAATCTATTTCATCTTGTCGCTCTGTTCGCTTGACCTCAAGTTTCAATGCAACCTGCTTGTAGACCTCAGGCTCAAGCATGCGAAAGGCTAAGTCCTCCAACTCCCATTTGATTTGCCAAATACCTAAACGGTTAGCCAATGGTGAAAAAATTTGCAAAGTTTCACTCGCCAAGTCCTCATGGCCGGGTTGTTTGAGACCTGCTACATAACGCAGAGATTGCAAATGAATAGCGATCAACAGCAGGATCACCCGTGGGTCTCTGGAGAAAGCCAATAGCAAACGCCTGACAATCTCAATGTTGGTCTGGTCAGCCGATGTGGCCTTTAAACTTGTCTGGGCCTTTCGCTGCAAATGAA
The DNA here is from genome assembly GCA_945873925.1 of Bordetella parapertussis. GTDB lineage: Bacteria > Pseudomonadota > Gammaproteobacteria > Burkholderiales > Burkholderiaceae_C > Limnohabitans. The sequence goes on along the minus strand of CAMCES010000001.1, from coordinate 77,439 downwards.
ACAGGCGCTGTGTTTCAAAACCCAAATGCACTACATCGTCTGTAAATAGTTTGGCTACCAATGCTTTGGGCTTGGTTAATTGGTCAAAAGCATAGGCCAAGTAAACGGCAGCCTGCATGTCTTGTGACCCTCCCATGTTGCCAATCAGCTGTGACGCACCATCAGCGTGGGTCAGGACTGATTCACCCGTTGGCAAACTCAGCTGCACCAAAATCGGCATCGCAAAATGGCGAGCAGCAAGCCTGGTTTTTTCATCTGGCTGGTTTTGTTCATGCCCTATCTTGGACGCATGACTGTCAGAACCTTTTTTGGATGTAGCTTCCTTCACTCTTCACCTGCTGATTGAATACAAGCCTTATTGCACAATGCTTGAATCTACATTGGAAAAGGGGCGCATTCATCATGTCAGAGAAATTTTTAGCCGGAAAAACAGCGCTGGTTACCGGCTCGACAAGTGGCATCGGATTGGGTTTGGCAAAAGCGCTTGCCTCATCCGGCGCAAATATCGTATTGAATGGGTTCGGAGATCACAAGGATGCCGAAGATCAAATCAAGTCAAATGGTGTGCAGGTCATGTTCCATGGCGCAGACATGAGAAATTCGGGTGACATTGAAGACATGGTTTTGCAATCACAGCGAACATTCGGTCAGATCGATATTGTTGTAAACAATGCGGGTATTCAACATGTATCACCCATTGAAGATTTTCCAGTTGACAAGTGGAATGATGTACTCGCCATCAATCTGAGCAGCGCATTTCATACGACACGACTGGCATTGCCGGCCATGAGGGCAGCCAATTGGGGTCGCATCATCAACATCGCGTCTGTTCATGGACTCATTGCTTCGGCGGATAAGTCTGCTTACGTTGCAGCCAAACACGGCCTTGTGGGGTTAACCAAGGTCACTGCGCTGGAGACAGCCACTACCGGGATCACTTGCAATGCGATTTGTCCCGGCTGGGTTCTGACGCCCATGGTTCAAGCTCAGGTTGATAACAAGTCAAAGCTTCTTGGTATCTCTCAAGAGGCAGCCAAAAAGACACTGCTGATGGAGAAGCAGCCCTCCATGCAATTCACCACGCCTGAAGAGCTTGGCCAACTGGCATTGTTTTTTTGCTCTTCTGGAGGGAAAAATGTCCGGGGGGTCGCTTGGAACATGGATGGTGGATGGGCTGCTCAATAACATTTTTTTATATTGCTGTATATCACCCAAACGTACGATAGCGGATCACTCGATTTTCACTTTTAATTTTTGTGATCATGAATCGTTGCATCTTTAAACGGACTGATTTATTGTTTCGGTCATGAAAAAACCAAAGCCCAACCCCGAATCAGAAGCTTTTGCCGCTCGACTCCGTCATGCCATGAAAGAGGCCGGTTTAAAAGCATCCGCAACTCAACTGGCTGATGCCTTCAATTTGCGCTATTGGGGGGTAGGCATAACCTCCCATGCTGCACGCAACTGGATGATCGGTGCCTCCTTGCCTAAGCAAGACAAGCTCAAAACATTGGGTGATATTTTGCAAATCAGCCCACAAGATTTGTTGTTTGGACCCAGGTCAGAGTACCCGGCAGTGAAGGAAACATCTGAAAACACGCCTTTAAGCTTGGGCGACTCTGAAATGCTTAGGCAATTTCTACAGCTCAACAAAGATCAGAAAAAAATGATTCGACATGTCGTCAAACTTGCGCTGATATACCAAAACAATTGCAAAGATGATCCTGATGAGCCTGAAACTGAAATCATCTAGTTCTGTGAATCAAAGCAACTGCTCTGGCTTCAATGGAATGACCCATGCCAACAGGACCCAATTTTTCAGCGGTTTTCCCTTTGATATTGATTTGATCAGGGTCCACTCCCAATAAAAGCGCTACTTGTTGCTGCATGGCTGATTTGTGGTTCCCCAACTTGGGTGCTTGCGCGATCACAGTGGCATCTATGTTTGAAACAGTCCAGCCCGACATCTGAATTTTGCCATTGACCGCTTTCAATAAAACAGCTGAATCAGCGCCCTTCCACTGCGTGTCGGTATCAGGAAAGTGACTGCCTATGTCGCCCAATCCAGCGGCACCCAACAGGGCATCGGTGATTGCATGCAACAACACATCGGCATCAGAATGTCCAAGTAACCCCTTGTTGAAAGGGATCTCAACGCCGCCGATCATCAGTTTGCGACCAGGCACGAGTGCATGCACATCCCAGCCTTCTCCCACACGCAAGTCAGTTGCCTTCATCGCAATAACTCCCCTTATTAATTCGGTCAGCCAAAATGGCCTGGGCAAGGACAATGTCCTCAGGGTAAGTGACTTTGAAATTGAAAGAAGCACCGGTGACCAATTGGGGTGACAACCCCAATTGTTCAACTGCACTGGATTCATCGGTCACAAGATGCGCCTGCTTGAGTGCATTAAACAGCAATTCCCACCGAAACATTTGAGGTGTCTGTGCCAGCCATTTGTCGTCCCGAAACAAGGTGGCTTTGACCCTTCCTTCGACATGCACCTTCAAAGTATCAGCCAAGGGCAAAGCCAGTAAACCGCCCACCTCATCGTGTTGGCAGGACTCGTATAAATGAAGAATCAAAGTAGGGGTAATCAAACAACGCGCCGCATCATGAACCATGACCCAATCTTGCTGCCCTGCCCCCATGGATTTCAGGGCAAGCAAGCCGGCCAAAACTGACTGAGCCCGGGTTGCGCCACCCGTATTGAAAACCTTAAAGCGACTCCCCAATGACTGTTTTATCGCTTCATCCATGAAAACATCATCGGCCGCTACCACAGTGACACCCATGCCCAGTTGAGGTACCGCCTCGAAAGCACGGAGTGTGTGCACCACCAAAGGTGAACCGGCCAAGGGAAAATACTGTTTAGGAATACCCACACCCATGCGACTGCCGGAGCCAGCGCAAGGTATCAGTGCATGGAAAAAATGTGGTTGATGGCTCATTTGTGTGGGTACATTTCGCTTGAAGCTGTCGATACGGCACATGCATTCTAAAATCATGACATCACACCCCCGTTTGTCTGCATTCGGGGGTTTTCGTCATGCCAATTCACGGTTTATTCATGCAGATTCCTAAACTTTCCCCATCCCACAAATTCACGGTGGCTCGACCACCCGGGTCTGCTGACGCCTTATTCATTGCCAAACTGGTTGAACAACAAAAAAACCAGGGTAAAAGCGTCGCCGTCATCACGGCAGATGCATTTGATACACAAAGACTTTTTGAAGAATTGCCTTTTTTTCTCAAGGATGCTCGGTGCGTGATTTTTCCGGACTGGGAAACTTTGCCCTACGACACATTTTCACCCCATCAAGATTTGATCAGCGAACGGCTATCAACACTGTGGCGTTTATTGCAAGGCAATGCAGATGTTATTTTGATGCCAGCCACCACCGCACTGTACAAATTGGCGCCGCCCTCTTTTCTGGCAGCCTACACCTTTGAATTCAAGGCCAAGCAAAAGCTCAATGAATCGAAACTCAAGGACCAACTGACCATGGCCGGGTACAGCCATGTATCTCAAGTAGTCAGTCCTGGTGAGTACACGGTCCGAGGAGGTCTGATTGACATCTTTCCCATGGGTTCGTTGGTACCCTACCGAGTTGATTTATTTGATGAGGAAATAGACTCGATTCGCACCTTTGACCCTGACAGTCAACGCAGTCTCTATCCGGTGCCTGAAGTGCGTTTGCTGCCAGGACGTGAGTTTCCGATGGATGAAAAGTCACGCACATTGTTCAGAGGAAGATGGCGCGAAATGCTGGATGGCGACCCCACTCGAAATCGTATTTACAAAGACATGGGCAACGGTGTGGCCACCGCTGGCATCGAGTATTACTTGCCATTGTTTTTTGAAGATACTGCCACCGTTTTCGATTACCTTGGAAACAATGCAGTGATCGTTTTGCATGGCGATCCCGATCCAGCCATGCACAGGTTTTCGCAAGATGCCCAAGAACGCTATCGATTAGCGCAAGGCGATCCTGACCGGCCGGTTTTGAGGCCTGAGTTTTTGTTTTTGAGTTCAGAGCTTTTTCATTCAAATATACAAAACCATCCCTGCCTGTCAATTCGAGACTCCAATGCAGCCATGCCGGTCGATTGGGCAAGCAAATTGCCAAATTTAACTGTAGAGCGCGCCACAGATGAGCCTTTGAAGCGACTTAAAACCAGGCATCAGACAAGCCAGCTAAAGACATTGGTATTGGCTGATACACCCGGTCGCTGTGAAAGCCTGTTGGACTTCTTGCGCACCGGCGGTATCCATCCCATGGTAGCTAACGATTTAGCAGCATTCATGCAAAGCGATCATCTTTGGGGGCTCGCCGTCAGTGGGCTACATGCCGGTTTTTCTTGGCTGGAAGAGGGCATTGACTTTGTCACCGAGACCGAAATTTTCTCCTCGAGCCCACTGGTTAGAAAGCGAAAAAAACAAGCCGAAGTCAGCGATGTGGCTTCACTTATCCGCGATCTGTCTGAATTACAAGTAGGTGATCCAGTTGTCCATACCGCGCATGGCATTGGTCGATACCGCGGACTGATCAATATGGCGTTGGGCAACAACACCGAACAAAAGGGGCTGGACCTGTTACAAGAATTTTTGCATATTGAATACGCAGACGAAGCCAGCCTATTTGTGCCAGTCAGCCAACTGCATTTGATCAGTCGTTACAACGGTGTAAGCCCAGAACAGGCACCTTTGCACAAACTAGGTTCAGGCCAATGGGACAAGGCAAAACGACGAGCAGCGGAACAAGTCCGAGACGCTGCAGCCGAGCTCCTGAATATCTTCGCCAGAAGAGCCGCAAGACAAGGCCATGCATTCAGATACACCGCCCAAGATTATGAGATTTTCTCGAACGATTTCGGCTTTGATGAGACCGCGGATCAACGCGCAGCCATCCATGCGGTTATTCAAGACATGATCAGTCCAAGACCCATGGACCGTTTGGTGTGTGGCGATGTGGGATTTGGCAAAACAGAAGTTGCTTTGAGGGCGGCTTTCATTGCCGTTATGGGCGGCAAACAAGTAGCCATACTCGCACCCACCACTCTTTTGGCAGAGCAGCATTTTCAAACCCTGACAGACAGGTTTGCAAAATGGCCCGTGCGGATTGCTGAAATGAGTCGATTCAGATCACCCAAAGAGGTCAAAACTGCCATTGACGGACTACAGCAGGGCAACATCGACATTGTTGTGGGTACACATAAACTGTTGAGTGAATCCGTAAAGTACAAGGATTTGGGTTTGTTAATCATTGATGAGGAACATCGATTCGGTGTGCGTCACAAGGAAGCCCTTAAAGCCATTCGAGCTGAAGTGGATGTGCTCACATTGACAGCAACGCCTATTCCAAGAACACTGGGCATGGCATTGGAAGGGCTTCGTGACTTGAGTGTCATTGCCACAGCCCCACAGCGTAGGCTTGCCATCAAAACATTTGTACGCACCGAAGACAACGGCGTCATCAGAGAAGCCATACTGCGTGAACTCAAGCGCGGCGGGCAATGTTATTTCCTGCACAATGAAGTTGAAACCATACAAAATCGATCTGAACGGCTTCAAGCCCTCGTGCCTGAGGCGCGGATCGCTGTGGCACACGGTCAAATGCCAGAGCGTGAGCTTGAGCGTGTCATGCGGGATTTTGTTGCACAACGACACAATATTTTGGTTTGCTCAACCATCATAGAAACAGGCATTGATGTTCCAACAGCCAACACCATTTTGATGAGTCGGGCTGACAAGTTTGGTTTGGCTCAACTCCACCAACTGCGCGGGAGGGTCGGGCGTAGCCATCACCAAGCCTATGCCTATCTGCTGGTCCCTGACATCCAAGGCCTGTCCAAACAAGCAACCCAAAGGCTCGATGCCATTCAACAAATGGAAGAACTGGGGTCAGGCTTTTATCTGGCCATGCATGATCTAGAAATTCGAGGTGCAGGCGAAGTGTTGGGCGATAACCAAAGTGGAAACATGCTTGAAGTGGGTTTTCAACTCTACAACGAGATGCTTTCGGAAGCAGTAAGGGCCTTGAAAAATGGCGAGGAACCAGATCTTCTGAACCCATTGAACGCCACCACTGAAATCAATTTGCATTCACCTGCACTGCTGCCCAATGATTACTGCGGGGATGTGCATTTGCGCCTGAGTTTTTATAAGAAACTGGCAACGGCCAAGTCACAAGACCAAGTCGATGCATTGTTTGAAGAACTGGTTGACAGGTTTGGCAAGCTTCCCCACCAAGCCGTGGCTTTGATTGACACGCATCGCTTGCGTGTTTTGGCAAAGCCCTACGGCATAGCAAAAGTAGATGCCTCGCCCAGCATCACCATGATCAGCTTTAGGCCAAACGCTCCGGTGGATGGCATGAGGATCATCCAATTGGTTCAAAAAAACAAGCACATCCGTCTTGCCGGAAATGACAAATTACGGATTGAAAAATCCCTGCCAGAGCTCAAAGATCGTGTTTTATTGGTGCGCGATATATTGCGCTCACTGGGCAACCCGGTCAACCCCGCTCACACTCAAGCTGCATATGAACAAATCAAGTGAATGGTCACCCGGTCTTTGGATACAAGGCATCGCCACGCCTTTGTCACTTTCTCAATACAAATTGATTGCCTTTGACATGGATTCCACGTTGATCAATATCGAGTGCATTGATGAAATCGCAGATCTGGCAGGTCGCAAAAAAGAGGTGGCTGCCATCACCGAAGCTGCCATGCGTGGCGACATTGCAGACTACAAGGAAAGTCTCAGACAACGAGTGAAGTTGCTAAAAGGGGTTCCTCAATCAGCTTTACAGATGGTTTACAACGAACGATTGCGCTTAAATCCTGGTGCCGATATTTTGTTACAAGCGTGCAAAGAAGCTGGACTTAAGATGATGTTGATCAGCGGTGGATTTTCATTTTTCACAGACCGACTTCGGGACAAATTGGGCATTGAATTCACGCGTAGCAATGTCCTTGAAATCGAAAACGGCATCCTGACTGGACGCATGCTTGAACAGCCCTGGGGTGATGTTTGCGATGGTGAGGAAAAAAAACGCATGTTGATGCAAACCTGCGAGGCCATCGGTATCGGACTCAATCAAAGTATCGCTATGGGTGATGGTGCAAACGATCTACCCATGATGTCGGTTGCTGGGCTGTCTGTCGCCTATCGATCCAAACCCATCGTCCGCCAAGCCGCCAATGTATCCATTTTGGAAGGTGGACTGGATCGGTTACTTGAAATTTTTGAACCTCGCTCACCTTAAAGCCAAATAAATCACTTGCGCCAATTCAGCCGAGATGCCATCCACAGTCATCAGATCTTGAATACTGGCATCAGACACGCCTCGCGCGCCGCCGAATCGCTTGAGCAGTTTGGCGCGCCGTTTGGGCCCTACTCCCGGTATGTCCTCTAAGCTGCTCGATCCGGTGCGGACCTTTGCTCTTTTGGCACGCATACCAGTGATTGCAAATCGATGTGCTTCATCTCGAATTTGGGCCACCAGCATGAGCGCTGCTGAGTCTTTAGCCAGACTGAGTTTGGGGCGGTCATCCGCAAACACCAACTCCTCCAAGCCGACCTTGCGACCCGCGCCTTTTTCAACCCCAACCAAACGTGTCAAATCCAAATCAAGGGAATGGAATACCTCTCTGGCAATACTTATCTGGCCCTTGCCCCCGTCTATCAAGACCAAATCGGGGAATTTGGCTTCACCCAAACGAACTGCCTCTGCCAACTTGCTGTAACGTCGCATCAACACCTGTTGCATCGCTGCATAGTCATCACCGCCGGTGATGCCATCAATGTTGTAACGCCTGAACTCTGAAGGCTGAAGTTGATGGTGGTGGTACACAACGCACGATGCCTGCGTGGCTTCACCTGCCGTGTGAGAAACATCAAAACACTCTATGCGAAACGCGTCAATGTCATCTATGGCCCAATCAAGCGCATCAACCAAGGCCCTGGTCCTGGCTTGCTGAGAGCCCTCTTCAGCCAACAATCGATTCAATTTCAATTGGGCATTTTGCAAAGCCATTTCAAGCCAAGCTTTGCGTTGGTCTCTCGGCTGATGGATGACACGCAATTTCAGTCCAATTTGATCACTCAAGGCACGTATCAATTCCTTGTCAACCCCATGACTGGTGATCAGGGTTGGAGGAGCAGAGACCTCTAGATAGTGTTGACTTATGAATGCATCCAGTACTTCCTGCGGTTCGGCATTTTCAACATGCGTTGGGAAATAAGGGCTGTCGCCCAAATGCCGACCACCACGCACCATGGCCAAATTCACGCAGGCTTTGCCGCCCATCACCACTGACGCCAATATGTCGACATCTCTGTCGTCGGATGTCTCTACCGATTGCTGATGCAACACTTTCGACAGCGCAGAAATTTGATTGCGAATGTCTGCAGCTTGTTCAAATTCCAAACGATCTGAGTGATGCAGCATTCGAAGTTCAAGTGATTGCATGACAGTTTGTGTGCGGCCATGGAGCAAGTCAAATGCATTGGCAACATCACGTTGGTAATCCTCGGTGGTGATCAAGCCAACACAGGGAGCAGAACAACGCTTGATTTGATGCAGCAAACATGGTCGCATACGGTTTTTAAAAACTGTGTCTTCGCACGTTCTTAATCGGAAAACCTTTTGCATCAATTGAATCGCTTCTCTGACCGCCCAAACACTGGGATACGGGCCGAAATAATCATGGGTTTTATCAACTGCACCGCGGTAATAAACCATTCTGGAGACACTTTTTGGCGAGGGAAAGGAGCCAGATGCTGATTCACTTGGTAAAACCCGGGTGATTTTCAAATAGGGATAGCTTTTGTCATCCCTGAACAAGATGTTGTACTTTGGCTTGAGCGATTTGATCAGGTTGTTTTCAAGGAGCAGGGCTTCGGCCTCTGACCTCACTACTGTGGTCGACAGACGAGCAATTTTGGCCACCATGTGACCAATGCGTGAACCCTCGTGGTTTTTTTTGAAATAGCTGCTGACCCGTTTTTTGAGGTGATTGGCCTTTCCCACATAAAGCACTTGCCCTTGAGCATCAAAATAACGGTAAACACCCGGCAGTGCTGGAAGCGATGCAATCTGAGCCAACAGATCGTCATCAAAAACCTTGGTCCTTGAAGCTGTCGGTTCGTCTGGATATGTGGCTGTCAATTGTGCTCACCAACGCCCGAGATTGGGCATACTCAGCCATGGTTCGCAAGGTGGCAAGGCTTGACCCATTTGAAGAATTTCCACTGAGATTTCGTCTGGCGAACGAACAAAAGCCATATACCCATCACGAGGGGGTCGCAATATATTGACACCATGGGATTGCAAGCGTTTGCATGTTTCATAAATGTTTTCCACGGCATAGGCCAAATGACCAAAATTGCGCCCTCCATCCAAGACTTCAGGATCCCAGTTGTGCGTCAACTCGATCTGCGCTGAGCTGTCCCCCGGAGCGGCCAAAAAAACAAGTGTGAAACGCCCTGCAGGCACTTCCTTGGTGCGCAAAACCTCCAAGCCCAAGGCATCTCGGTAGAACCTAAGAGAGAGGTCAAGATCCGACACCCTGACCATCGTGTGCAAATATTTCATTGTTAAGAGCCCCAGAGTCAACCCAAACTTTAACTCAGCACGGTAATCCGGCCAGTCTTGCTTGGATAAGTCAACTTGAAGCATAATTTCCCATGGACAAACCAAACACATGCACCTATTGCAATCTATCCGAAGCACGCATCTTTGACCAAACTGCCCTCTCCATCGCATTCAAAGATGTGTTTCCCGTGTCTGCAGGCCACACCTTGATCATTCCACGACGTCATGTGGAGTCCTACTTTGACTTGACCAATCAAGAGCGCGATGACATGAACATACTCATGTTGCGTGTCTGTGACAAATTGAAAGATGAATTGAGTCCAAATGGATTCAACATAGGGATCAACGAGGGATTTGCTGCAGGGCAAACCGTGGGACACATCAACATGCATCTGATTCCCCGTTTCAAAGGGGACGTGCCTGAACCTCGTGGTGGGATCCGTTGGATTTTCCCTGATAAAGCTGTTTTTTGGAATGCCAAAACCACCCCATCTGAGCCCACCTGAATCTACCTACCCCCTCAATCGTCCATCACCTTATGAACAAATCCAATTTCTTTTTGCGGGTTGCCTCAGCCCTTTTGCTGTTGGGTTTGCTCGCTGCTTGCACGCAAGAACAACAAAACAAAATTGGGCGAGGCATTCAAAACTGGACCGGAACAGACGGTGTCCTCGAAATATATGCAGGCGACAAACTCGTCAGACGCTTTTTAAAGATCGATAAATTGAGCACAGCCTTGGGTACTGACGATGGACAGGCCCGCGATTACCGCTATGGCTATGGCTACTTGGACAGCAACTTGAATATGCAAGTAGATCCTGACGAGTCCAAGGTGTATTTTGAATTCAGCAATTACTCAAATGCTGTTTTTTTTGAAAGCCCAAAGTAAGCTCCTGCAGATTCACCAGTCAGGCTGTCGCTTTTCAATGAATGCCTGAAAGCCTTCCTGAGCAGTTACCTCCATCATGTTGCAAGCCATGGTTTGACCGGCCAATTGATAGGCCGCCTGTATGCCCATTTCAAGCTGGTTGTAAAACAAAGCTTTTCCCATCTGAAGCGCAGCTTCGGGCTTGGCAGTGATCTTGCTGCAAAGTTTCAATACGGCATGGTTGAGCTCTGCATCTGCGACAGCGTAATTAATCAGCCCTCTGTCTACAGCAGTTGATGCGTCAATGAACTCGCCGGTCAAGAGCATCTCCATGGCTTGCTTTCTTGGCATGTTGCGACTCAAGCCAACGCTGGGGGTTGAACAAAACAAACCATAGTTAATACCAGAGACAGCAAATTTGGCGCTGTCAGCAGCAACCGCAAGGTCACACATGCTGACCAATTGACAACCGGCTGCGGTTGCCAGCCCTTGTACTTGCGCGACGACGGGTTGCTTCAAGGTTTGTAGCTTGAGCATCATCTTGGAGCATTGATCGAAGAGCTGTTGGTAAAAAGCTTTTTCGGGATTCGCCCTCATTTCACGCAGGTCATGGCCTGCACAATAGGCTTTACCCAGGGCGGCAAGGATAATGACCTTGCACCCGACTGTTTCGGATGCCTGTGTGAGCGAACGGTCCAGGGCCGTGAGCATATCGGATGAAAGCGCATTGAAACTTTCTGGACGGTTCATCACCAATCGAATGACGCCTTCAGCCGGCCCTTCTTGAATCACGAGGTGTTCTTTGGTGGTATTCATGGTGTATCTTCCTCAGTTTATTGGTGACTTCAAACCTGGATTGTGATGCAGTCTGATAAACACCCGATCTGGTATCTCAAGGCAGAAGACCCCCTGCCTCCAGCCGATACCGCATGGGGAGCCTCCACCCCGGCTCCGGGCTTGCTGGCACTGGGTGGGGGGTTGTCGGTACAGCGATTGTTGCAAGCCTATGGACAGGCATCTTTTCCATGGTACAGCGATGGCCAGCCGATCATGTGGTGGAGCACTGACCCGAGAATGACCCTGCATGTCGGTGACTTTCGACTCCACAGATCGCTTAAAAAAACCCTGCAATATTTGTTGCGCGCCTCAGACTTGGAAATACGCGTAGACCATGACTTTGAATCTGTGATTGCGCACTGCGCGACCATAGACCGCAATGGGCAGACCGGCACTTGGATTGGGAACGACATGATCCAAGCCTATGTCAGCCTGCATCAGGCTGGATTTGCTCACAGCGTAGAGACCTGGATAGATGGGGAACTGGCAGGTGGTCTTTATTGCGTTGCAATCGGGAAAGCGGTTTTCGGTGAATCGATGTTTGCACTGCAATCCAACGCCTCCAAGATTGCACTCGCAGCCTTGGTGTGCCTGTGCAAGGCACAAAACGTCAGTTTGATTGACTGTCAGCAAAAAACCCAGCACCTCGCCAGCTTGGGGGCCAAAGAAATGCCACGGCGAGTATTCATAGAACATGTCAACCATGCCAAACAGGAATTGCCCATGAACTGGAAATTCGAGGATTTATACTGGCAAGAACTGTCTTTTGCTCAAACCTCCACTTGACACACCTCAAAGACCTACCCCTTCAATCTTTGCAGTTTTATGCCACTGCGCCCTACCCTTGCAGCTATCTGGAAGGCTTGCAAGCTCGCTCACAGGTTGCCACGCCCAGCCATCTGATACACAACGACACCTATTCAGAGCTTGTCTCCAAAGGGTTCAGGCGCAGTGGTATGTTTACCTACAGGCCTTATTGCGATGGATGCAGGTCATGCGTTCCCTTGCGTATCAATGTGAACGATTTCACGCCAAGCCGTAGCCAAAAAAGAGCTTGGAAAACACATCACGCCTTGGATGCAAGAATCACACAACTCGAGTTTGTGCAAGAACACTATGATTTGTATTTGAACTACCAAAATGGTCGCCATGCAGGCGGGGGCATGGATCAAGACAGTACTGATCAATACACTCAGTTTTTACTGCAAAGCCGGGTCAATTCACGATTGGTTGAGTTTTCCGTGAAACCCGACATCCAAGAAAAAGGCGCGCTGGCAATGGTCTCCATACTGGATGTTCTCAATGATGGTATTTCCGCTGTCTACACATTCTTTGACCCGGACTATTTGCCTGGTCTGGGTACCTACTGCGTTTTGTGGCAAATTGCGCAAGCAAAAGCCCTTGGACTGCCCTATGTCTATTTGGGTTATTGGATTTCAGAAAGTCCAAAGATGAATTACAAGGCGCAATTTGGACCACACGAATTATTGGTTGATGGTCTCTGGACCCCAGCTTAAGATTTCATCATATAAAATATGCGCATGCGTAAAACAGATGAGGCAGTGACTACCCAACCAACCATCCAAGTGCTTGAGCGCATGTTTGCCCTGATAGACGTGCTAGCAGCCAAAGAAGGGCTCAGCTCCCTCAAAGAGATCAGTGAAAAAACAGGCCTGCACCCCTCCACTGCTCACCGAATCTTGAACGACTTGGTGTCTGGTCGTTATGTCGACCGACCCGAAGCTGGCAATTACCGCTTGGGAATGCGATTGCTGGAGTTGGGCAACTTTGTCAAAGGCCGACTCAATGTTCGAGATGCCGCGCTCACGCCCATGCGAGATCTGCATCAACTGACACAGCAGCCCGTGAATTTGAGCGTTCGTCAAGGCGACGAGATCGTCTATATCGAGCGGGCATACAGCGAGCGATCGGGCATGCAAGTCGTCAGGGCCATAGGCGGCCGAGCGCCATTGCACCTGACCTCGGTGGGCAAATTATTTTTGGCTGCGGATGATGCCAACCGTGTTCGTGCTTATGCCACCAAAACAGGTCTCAGCGGGCACACCAAAAACAGCATCACCCAATTACCCGTATTGGAAAAAGAATTGGCAAAGGCTCGTCAATATGGTGTGGCGAGGGACAACGAAGAGCTTGAATTGGGCGTGCGATGCATGGCTGCTGGTATTTATGACGATCAAGCTAAATTGGTCGCTGGCCTGTCTATATCAGCCCCAACTGATCGATTAGATGAAAGTTGGTTGCTCAAGTTGCAAGCCACTGCAAAATACATTTCTGAATCCTTGGGCTATTTGAATCACCCATGAAAAAAGGACCTGCTTGTGGTCCTTTTCTTTGGAGATGTCGTTTTATCAGGAATGCTCAGCAAGGTGGCGCGCTTCTACCCAGCGTCTGACGCGTTCCGCATCAGCAGTTCGGCTCAATTTGCCGCCAGAGTCCAAAAAGACCATCACCAATTTGCGTCCGGCTATTTTGGCTTGCATGACCAAACATTGACCTGCTTCACTGATGTAGCCTGTTTTTTGTAAATCAATCACCCAATTGGGATTGGAAACCAATCGGTTGGTGGTTTTGAATTTCAATGTTTTGTGCCCAACTTCAATATCCATGCCAACCGAGGTGGACCACTCGCTCAGCATAGAGTCATTGGCTGCGTGCGCTACCAATGTTGCCAAGTCCTTGGCGCTAGACTGATTGCGGCTTGAAAGACCTGTTGGCTCTGCGTACCTGGTGTCGAACATGCCCATTTGCTGAGCTTTGGAGTTCATGTGAGCAACAAAAGCCGACAAACCTTGCGGGTAGGTGCGGCCCAGCGCGTGGGCAGCTCTGTTTTCACTGGACATCAGGGCCAGTTGCAGTAACTCACCCCGAGTGAGTGTCACGCCAGGCCGCAGGCGTGATCTGCTTCCCTTTTCGGTATCGATGTCAGCGGCTGTGATGGTGATGGGCTCATCCATGGGCAAGTTAGATTCACGGATTACTATGCCAGTCATCAGCTTGGTGATCGAGGCGATAGGCAAAACGGCATCATCGTTTTTGCTGAACAACACCTCCTTGGTGTCTTGGTCAATGACATAGGCTACGCTCGACTTCAAAGACAGTTCATCGTTGATTTGGTGCAAACCAGCCAATCGGCCGAAGGAAGGTTTGGCTGATGCTTTGAGACGAACTCTGGAGGATTTTTCCTGATGATTGCGCTTGGCAACCCATTTGGATTTTGCTTTTTTTGCTTTGACAGCTGTTTTTTTAGTGGCCACCTCGTTGGATGTCTTGGCCTGTGCCACTGGAACATGGGCTAAAAAAACCAAAGACAAAATGGCCGCCAACAAAAATGTGTTTATTCTTTTCAAAATCAGTCCTGGTGATGTTGTCTAACGACAGACAAATTCAGTTTATACCTAAATAAAAAATTACGCAATATCAAAGACTTGCATGTTCTTTCTCAAGTAACAGAAAGAATTACTTTTGACATCAACTGCAGTTCATCCTTGGGCAGCAACACGCTCTGATTTGCTTTGAAGTTTGTTCAAGGCACTCAGATAGGCCTTGGCAGAGGCCACCACGATATCAGGGTCGGAACCCACACCGTTGACAATGCGCCCGTTGTTTTGAAGGCGCACCGTGACTTCGCCCTGGCTTTCAGTAGAGCCACTGATGGCATTGACAGAGTAAAGCACCATCTCAGCCCCACTTTGCACATGCTTTTCAATGGCTTTCAACGATGCATCCACAGGCCCATTGCCATCCGAGTCACAAGCAACCTCCTTGCCTTGGTGAGTGAACACAATCGATGCATGAGGACGTTCACCCGTTTCGCTGTGTTGAGACAATTTGACAAAGCCAAACACATCGCCTTCTTGAGAGATGCTCTCTTGACTGACCAAGGCCAGTATGTCTTCATCAAAAATATCACTCTTGCGATCAGCCAATTCCTTAAAGCGGGAAAAGGCAGCGTTTATTTCGGCTTCACTGCCCAGTTCAACACCCAGGTCCTGCAACCGCTGCTTGAATGCATTTCGACCACTGAGCTTGCCCAACACAATTTTGTTGGCAGTCCAACCCACATCCTCAGCCCGCATGATTTCATAAGTGTCTCTGGCTTTGAGCACACCATCTTGATGGATGCCAGATGCATGCGCGAAAGCGTTGGCGCCAACGACTGCTTTGTTGGGCTGCACAACAAAACCAGTGGTTTGACTGACCATTCGGCTCGCAGCCAGAATGTGCTGGGTTTCAATGCCCAAGGTCAAGCCGAAATAATCCTGGCGGGTTTTAACCGCCATCACGATTTCTTCCAACGAACAATTGCCTGCTCGCTCACCCAAACCGTTGATGGTGCATTCCACTTGGCGAGCCCCACCGATTTGAACGCCTGCCAATGAGTTTGCAACAGCCATACCCAAGTCGTTGTGACAATGCACCGACCAAATCGCCTTGTCAGAATTTGGGACACGCTCACGCAAGGTTTTGATGAAGTTGCCATACAGCTCTGGCACAGCGTAACCAACGGTGTCTGGCACATTGATTGTTGTTGCACCCTCTTTGATCACGGCTTCGAGGACGCGACACAGAAAGTCCAGATCACTTCGGTAGCCGTCTTCTGGGCTGAATTCCACATCAGCAACCAAATTGCGGGCAAAGCGCACGGACTGCTTGGCCTGCTCAAACACCTGATCAGGTGTCATGCGCAACTTCTTTTCCATGTGAAGTGCGGAAGTGGCGATGAAGGTGTGAATGCGGGCACTTTTCGCATTTGCCAAAGCCTCTGCAGCCCGAGAAATATCGCGGTCATTTGCACGTGAAAGGGAACAAACGGTCGACTCGGTGATGGCGTTGGCAATCGCCTTGACAGCTTGAAAATCACCCTCTGAACTGGCGGCAAACCCAGCCTCGATCACGTCCACCCGCAAGCGCTCTAATTGACGGGCAATTCGCAATTTTTCATCACGCGTCATCGACGCGCCAGGCGACTGCTCGCCATCACGCAATGTCGTATCAAAGATGATCAATTTATCAGCCATTTTTTTTACTCCCGGAAATTGCAAACTTTGCGAAACCAGACTGCATAAAAAACAAAAGGCCCGTTGCGGTGAGCAGACGGGCCTGGGATGGTTCGCACGAACGCTACCAAAGCCCCCAAGAGAGCAGTAGCGTCAGATTGGTCAACGTATTCATCATTTGAATGTATCACACAGAAAATGACCCCAAACAGCCAGCTCGATTCAGTGCAAGCCCCGCTCATCAGGCTCTTCGGTTGATGTGCTGATGACGCTGGTGGGCAAGCCTTTGGCACGTCGCCACGCATAAACCACATAACCGCTGCCACCATAAACCATGAACAAACTGAAAAGCACGATGGGCGGGTGGATGTTGATCACAGCTATCACCAGCGCAATGGACACAATCACTGCGAATGGGACACTCTTGCGCATTTGAAAATCTTTGAAGCTGTAAAACGGTACATTGGTCACCATGGTCAAGCCGGCATACAGGCACAACACCAACGTGGCCCACTGGAAGTCGCTTTTTGGCAAATCCAAAACCGTGACCAACCAAATGAAACCCGTCAGGAGTGCAGCTGCTGCAGGAGAGGGCAAACCCTGGAAAAACCGCTTGTCAACCACCGATGTGTTGACATTGAAACGTGCCAACCTCAAAGCCGCGCAAGCGCAATAGACAAACGCAGCGAACCATCCCCAGCGACCCAAGTCCTTCAATACCCATACATAGGTGATCAAGGCAGGGGCAGCACCAAAAGAAACCATGTCAGCAAGGGAATCCATCTGGGCGCCAAAAGCGGTTTGGGTGTTGGTCATGCGCGCAACCCGACCGTCCAAACTGTCAAGCACCATCGCGCAGAAAATCCCAATGGCTGCAGCCTCAAACTGATTGTTCATGGCCATCACAATGGCGTAGAAGCCACCAAACAAAGCAGCCAAGGTGAACAAATTAGGCAGGACATAAATCCCCTTGCGCAATTTGCTGGGTGTCTCTTGATTCACTTCTTCCAGATCATGCAAGCTCATATGGTCACACCTGACAGGCAAAAACCAAGCGACGGCGACTGCAGGGTCGTGCGTGGTGGGTTAAAGCCTGAATGCAGAGGCATCAGTTTTTGCTCTGGTCAACCAATTTGTTTTTAGCGATCCAAGGCATCATGGCGCGCAGCTGACCACCGACCACTTCGATCGGATGATCTGCGGTGTTTCGCCGACGTGCGGTCATGCTGGGGTAGTTGAGACGGCCTTCTTGGATGAACATCTTGGCGTAGTCACCGTTTTGAATTCGCTTCAAGGCATGACGCATGGCCGCACGGCTTTCTTGGTTGATCACTTCTGGACCAGTGACGTACTCGCCAAATTCGGCATTGTTGGAGATGGAGTAATTCATGTTGGCAATACCGCCTTCATAAATCAAATCAACAATCAATTTCAACTCGTGCAGACATTCGAAATAGGCCATCTCGGGGGCATAGCCTGCTTCAACCAAGGTCTCAAACCCCATCTTGACCAATTCAACCGCACCACCACACAAGACTGCTTGTTCGCCAAACAAATCGGTTTCGGTTTCTTCTTTGAAGTTGGTTTCAATGATGCCTGCTTTGCCGCCACCGTTGGCCATGGCATAGCTCAATGCCAAATCACGGGCTTTGCCAGATTTGTCTTGGTGAACTGCCACCAAATGAGGCACGCCTCCTCCTTGGGTATAGGTGTTGCGAACCGTATGGCCCGGCGCTTTAGGCGCCACCATCCAAACATCCAAATCGGCGCGGGGCACGACTTGGTTGTAATGCACATTGAAGCCATGGGCGAATGCCAATGAAGCGCCTTGTTTCATGTGGGGCGCCACATTGTTGTTGTACACATCGGCAATTTGTTCGTCAGGCAACAACATCATGACAACGTCTGCTGCTTTAACCGCGTCATTGACTTCCATCACATTCAAGCCAGCCTTGGCAACTTTGTCCCAAGAAGCGCCACCTTTGCGCAAACCCACCAGGACCTTGATGCCACTGTCGTTCAAGTTTTGGGCGTGGGCGTGTCCTTGTGATCCATAGCCAATGATGGCCACCGTTTTGCCCTTGATCAGGCTCAGGTCACAGTCTTTGTCGTAATAGACTTTCATTGTTTTCTCCTTGAAAAATTTGCTACTCATCAAACACGCAATATGCGCTCACCACGACCAATGCCGCTGGCACCGGTTCGCACAGTTTCCAAAATGGCACTCGTTTCGATGGCTTCTAAAAAAGCATCGTTTTTGGCCAGGTCACCGGTGAGTTCGATGGTGTAGCTCTTGTCAGTCACATCAATGATGCGACCTCGGAAGATATCAGCCATGCGCTTCATTTCTTCACGCTCTTTGCCAACGGCACGCACCTTCACCAGCATGAGTTCACGCTCGGTATAGGCGCCTTCGGTGAGGTCCACCACTTTGACGACTTCAATCAATCGGTTCAAGTGCTTAGTGATTTGCTCAATCACATCGTCTGAGCCAGAGGTTTGCAGAGTCATGCGCGACAGGCTTGGGTCTTCGGTTGGCGCAACAGTCAATGACTCGATGTTGTAACCGCGGGCTGAAAACAGGCCAACCACGCGGGACAGTGCGCCAGGTTCGTTTTCCAATAAGACAGCAATGATGTGTTTCATGGTGTTGCGGTCCTGCGAATTAAAGGTCTTCGCTGCCGAGCAGCATTTCAGTGATGCCCTTGCCGGCTTGCACCATCGGGAACACGTTTTCGGTTTGATCTGTTCTGAAGTCCATGAACACGGTTCGGTCTTTTAATTTGCGGGCCTCGCGCAATGCAGGCTCGACATCCTCGGGGCGTTCAATCAACATGCCCACGTGTCCGTAGGCTTCGGCCAGCTTCACGAAGTTGGGCAAAGCGTCCATGTAGCTGTGGCTGTATCTACCGGCGTATTCAATTTCTTGCCATTGGCGAACCATGCCAAGGTATCGGTTGTTGAGGGAAACCACCTTGATGGGCGTGTTGTATTGCAAACAAGTGGAGAGTTCTTGGATACACATCTGCACCGAGCCCTCGCCTGTCACGCAATACACCTCGCTGTCGGGCTTGGCCAGTTTGATGCCCATGGCATAAGGAATACCTACCCCCATGGTGCCCAAGCCTCCTGAATTGATCCAGCGACGTGGTTGATCAAACTTGTAGTACTGCGCGGCCCACATTTGGTGCTGTCCAACATCTGATGTGATATAGGCATCCGCATCTTTGGTCAAGTTCCAAAGGGTCTCGATGACCATCTGAGGCTTGATCACCTCGGTGTTGCCGCGGTCGTATTTCATGCAATCGCGTGCACGCCAGGCTTCGATGGTTTCCCACCAGGCAGCCAGTGACTCAGGATCGGGCTTGGTGCCGAGTTCTCGCAAAATACCAAGCATTTCCGTCAGAACGTCTTTCACGTCACCGACAATCGGGATGTCAACCTTGACGCGCTTGGAAATGCTCGAAGGATCGATGTCGATGTGGATGATCTTGCGTTCGTTTTGGGCAAAGTGTTTCGGGTTGCCAATGACCCGGTCGTCAAAACGCGCGCCAACGGCCAGCAAAACATCGCAGTTTTGCATGGCGTTGTTGGCCTCAACCGTGCCATGCATCCCCAGCATGCCCAAAAATTTACGGTCGCTTGCAGGGTAAGCGCCCAAACCCATCAGGGTATTGGTGCAGGGCACGCCAAGCATGTCCACCAAGGTGCGCAACTCGCTGGTTGCTTCGCTCATCAAAACGCCACCGCCCGTATAAATGAAGGGGCGCTTGGCTGCCAGCAGCAATTGCAGTGCTTTTCGTATTTGCCCACTGTGGCCTTTGCGCACCGGGTTGTAAGAGCGCATGTCCAATGTTTCTGGATAGCCGTTGTAGGCCGTCTTTTTGAAGGAAACATCTTTTGGAATATCCACCACAACCGGGCCGGGGCGACCACTCTTGGCGATGTGAAAGGCTTTCTTCATCACGTCGGCCAAATCGCGAACATCCTTGACCAAAAAATTGTGTTTGACAATAGGGCGGGTGATGCCGACCGTATCGCACTCCTGGAAGGCATCCAGGCCGATCGCGTGTGTGGGTACTTGACCGGTGATGATCACCATGGGAATGCTGTCCATGTAGGCTGTTGCAATCCCAGTCACTGCATTGGTCACGCCCGGGCCAGAGGTGACCAAGGCAACACCTACATCGCCAGTGGCTCTCGCATAACCGTCGGCTGCATGCACAGCAGCTTGTTCGTGGCGAACCAAAATATGGTGGATGGTGTCCTGCTTGTAGAGCGCGTCGTAGATATGAAGAACTGCGCCGCCTGGATAGCCCCAGAGGTATTTGACGTTTTCAGCTTGGAGAGCTTTGACAAGTATGTCTGAGCCATTGAGCTCAGTTGAATGTGATTCCATGAGGTAAACCTTTGTGAATTTCGGAAACGAAAAACCCAGGGTGCCTTTTCACAACTTCTTTTGAAAGCGTGTTAAGACTTTGGATTTCGAGCCACAGGCGTTTAACACCAAGCTCGAACTCTTTTTGGTTGAAGCGCGAGATTATGACACTTCTTTGAATCAGCCCTTGAGCCAACCATGCGACGGGCTTTCTCAATGACATAATGATTGGGTCCCAGGGTGACCATTAAATGCCCTGTTTCCTCACGAAAAGCAGACCGCGCGCATCCCTTGGCCTCTGACAAAGAACTTTCCAACTTTCTTGCCAGCGTAGAAAAACGCGCCTTCAAGCGCTCTCTCTACCATGTGCGAGACGAAGAAGCCGCCCTTGACATCGTGCAAGACAGCATGATGAAGTTGGCAGAGAACTATGCAGACAAGCCCGCCAATGAATTACCAATGCTTTTCCAGCGCATTTTGTCCAACACCACTTTCGATTGGTTTCGCAGAAAGAAAACACGCACCGCTTTGTTCATCAATTTCAATGACGTGGGTGGCAACATCAGCGAAGGCGATGATTTCGACTTATGGGAAGTTTTATCTGCCAAACATCCCAGCAACTCAATGGAGAGCGCACAAGACAACTTTTCACGTACCCAAACGATACAAGAAATAGAATTTGAGATACAAAGATTGCCAGGACGTCAACGCGAAGCCTTTCTCTTACGTTACTGGGAGGAATTGGACGTCGCAGAAACCGCATCCGCCATGGGATGCTCTGAGGGAAGTGTTAAAACACATTGTTCTCGAGCCATCCAAGCCTTGTACAAAGCTCTCCTTGCCAAGGGTATACAACCATGAACAAACCATCTTCATCCCTTACCCCTCATGACGTGTTGGGCTTTCGCTTGTCTGCCTATCTGGATCAGGCCAAACAAGCTTTGCCCTATCAAATCACCGAGCGACTTCGTGCGGCCCGCACGCGCGCAGTCGCCGCCCGCCGTGCGCCTGTGTTTGAGTGGCAAACCGCCACCGCTGTTCAAAGCCAAGTAGACAATTTGCTGTTGCACTTCCCCAGCAAAGCACACCAACTTTTCAGTGGCTTGGGCGCATTCATTCCGTTGGTGTGTCTGGTGGCCGGTTTGGTTTTGCTTTATGACTTCCACAACGACCAATCTGCCCTTGAGTTGGCTGAGGTGGACTCCGCGCTTTTGATCGACGATTTGCCGCCGCAAGCATATGCTGATCCAGCGTTTGCCAACTTTCTAATGAACAACGACGGCAATAACAATTGATGTTTTTGGCCTGTTGCACGATGGCTCGACAAAAATCCCATTCTTTGGTTTGCTTGGTTTGCTTGTCTTTATGCCAACTTGCTTGGGGGCAGACTTCATCCCCGCCCTATGCAAACAATCCCCCTGCTTCCCCTGCCTTGACCAACTCCGAATCGGGTCCTCCATGGCTGGCGTTGACGCCCGCACAACAACAAGCGCTCAATCCGATTCAACATCTTTGGCCCTCGCTGGACGAAAACCGTAAGCGCAAATGGTTGGTGATCGCCAGGAATTTCCCAAAGCTCAGCCCAGAGTCCCAAGTTGTGGCGCAACAACGCATGCGTGAATGGGCTGCCCTGAGTCCTGCACAGCGCGCTCAGGCCAGGCTCAACTTTGGCCAGTCGAAAGAACTGTCTATCGATGAAAAAAAAGCCAAGTGGGAAGCATTTCAATCTTTGAATGAAGATGAAAAGATCAAACTGTTTGAGATAAAGCCTGCCACTCCCAAGGGTGCTGCCACAGCCTCTAAGCCAGTCTCACCTGACAAACTCACCGCCACACCCAAGGCCAAGGCTGGTCAAGAAAAGGCGCCGCGAATCGAAACAACAACGATTGATCCACAAACATTGCTGCCCATCAAAAAGGCCTCTGAATCAAGCTCTCAGCCATGAATCCATTAGCCGTGGACATTCCAACCCCCAAGCCAAACGCACCGACGCCGTCATTGTGGCGACGCCTGTGCTGCTGGTTTTACGAAGGCACCTTGTTGTTTGGAGTGGTTTTCATCTCAGGCTACCTGTTTGGTGCGCTGAGTCAAACCCGCCATGCCATGGACAACCGGCATGGGCTCCAGGCATTTATCTTTCTGGTGTTTGGGATTTACTTCACATGGTTTTGGCACAAAGGTCAAACCTTGGCCATGAAAACCTGGCACTTGCGCTTGCTCGACAACCAAGGTCAACCCCTGAGTCAAGCCAGGGCACTGGCCAGGTACCTGCTGAGTTGGATATGGGTGCTGCCCCCTTTACTGGCTGGCAAATTAGCTCAATGGTCTGCCCTGCAAACCCTCGGACTGTGTGCCATTTGGGTGGTTTTCTGGGCCTTGAGCAGCCGATTTCAAGCCGATCGGCAGTATTGGCATGATGTTTGGGCCGGCACCCGCTTGGTGGATGTGCGACCGAGCTTGGCCGAGCAAGCAAGCAGCGCAGCCAAAACCGTGCAACCATGACACCCGCTTTTTCCATTGCCGTTTATTGCGGATCACGGCCTGGGACACTGCCGGCATACGCCCATGCTGCGGTTGCTGTGGGCACCTGGATAGGGCAACACCAAGGCCAGTTGGTTTACGGTGGTGGTAACAGCGGCCTGATGGGCATTGTGGCCAATGCCACCAAAGCTGCTGGCGGACGGGTGGTGGGCGTGATCCCCCACGCCTTGGCCACCAAAGAAATCGCCAGACACGACTGCGATGAGCTCTACCAGGTCGACACCATGCACGAGCGCAAACAGATCATGGCTGAGCGGGCTGATGCTTTCTTGGCACTGCCTGGCGGCATTGGTACGTTCGAGGAATTGTTTGAGGTCTGGACCTGGCGCCAACTTGAGTTTCACAACAAGCCCATGGGTCTGCTCAATGTCGATGGTTACTACGACGGCTTGTGCGCCTTCATGCGAACCACGGTGAGCCAGGGGTTTGTATCAGATTGGCATTTGGATTTTGTTCAAGTGTCTGACGATGTGCAAACACTCATGCCCCAGTTGGTTGAAGCCGCGGGTCTGGCCAAAAGCGACGGTTGGGATCGGATTTAGACCGCCGATTCGTCTTGCTCACCGGTCCGGATGCGCACCACTCTTTCAACCGCAGTGACAAATATTTTGCCGTCGCCGATTTTGCCGGTGCGGGCTGCCGCGACAATGGCGTCTACGCAGCGGTCCAGGTCGGCTGAATTGACCACCACCTCGACCTTGACCTTGGGCAAAAAATCCACCACGTATTCAGCGCCCCGGTACAACTCGGTATGCCCTTTTTGGCGCCCGAAACCCTTGACCTCGGTGACTGTCAATCCAGTGACGCCACATTCAGCCAAGGCTTCTCGGACTTCTTCGAGCTTGAAGGGTTTGATGATCGCGGTGATTTGTTTCATGGTGAACTCTCTGGGTCTTGCGAAAAAGTGAATATCAAGCGCGGAAAAGACTGGTTATAGGATAACGCCAATCCTTGCCAAAGGCTCGGTGGGTGATGCGAACCCCAGGTGGCGCTTGGCGGCGTTTGTACTCGTTGATGCGGATCAGGCGGATCACCTGATCGACATCGGCGCGAAGGTAACCGGCAGCCTCGATCTGATCTGGGCTTTGGTCTTGCTCCATGTACATGGCCAAAATCGCATCCAATACCTCGTATGGCGGCAGGCTGTCTTGGTCGGTTTGGTCAGGACGCAACTCCGCGCTGGGGGGGCGGGTGATGATCCGCTCGGGGATGATGTCCAGGCCTTGGCCAAATGGGTCGTTCGCGTTGCGCCAATGGGCCAGTTGGTAAACCAAGGTTTTGGCCACATCCTTGATCACTGCAAAACCACCCGCCATGTCCCCGTAAAGCGTGCAGTAGCCGGTGGCCATTTCGCTTTTGTTGCCTGTGGTCAACACCATGCCGCCGTGTTTGTTAGACAGCGCCATCAGCAAGGTTCCGCGGATGCGCGCCTGGATATTTTCTTCGGTGGCGTCCAGGGGTTTGCCTGCAAAGTCGGCCTTCAAGGTGACTAAGAAATCTTCAAACATTGGCACGATAGAGAGCTCATCGTATTGAACCCCGGTGCGTTTGGCCATGTCGCGGGCGTCGGTCAAGCTGATCTCTGCGGTGTAAGGCGACGGCAACATGACCGCCCGCACCCGATCTGGGCCCAAGGCATCGACCGCTACCGCCAGCACCACCGCCGAATCGATGCCGCCCGACAAGCCAAGCAGCACAAAGGGAAATTTGTTTTTTTCAATGTAATCCCGCACCCCCAACACCAAGGCTTGCCACACATCGCAAAGCTCATCGGGCAAGGGTTGGATGCTGGCTTGCAAAACCAAGCCCTGCGCGCCCGCTGTGCAACGCACCTCAAAAGCGTCTTCCAGAAAACTGGGTGCCCGCCCAGCGAGGTCGCCTCGGGCTTGCAGGGCAAAGGACCGCCCCTCGAACACCACCTCGTCTTGGCCGCCGACCAAATGGGCATACACCAAGGGCAAGCCGGTGGCCAGGCAACGCTCACGCATGGCGGCTTCGCGCTCTCCCGACTTGCCTTTGTGAAAGGGAGAAGCATTCATGACCACCAGCAGTTGCGCGCCAGCGGCTTGGGCATCGCGAGCAGGTTGTTCAAACCAGGCGTCTTCACAAATCAACAAACCGACCTTTACGCCCGCCACCTCGAACACACAAGCGTTTTGGCCTGGCTTGAAATAGCGGCGTTCATCAAACACCTGGTAATTGGGAAGTTCGCGCTTGGCGTAAGAGGCCAGCACTTTGCCCTCTGTCAGCACCGAAGCCATGTTTAAGCGGTGCTGAACCGCCACCGAGCGGGTGCGCTGATCGTCACCGCTGGGGTGGCCAACTACCACATGCATGCCTGGCAAATCGGCCAACGAAGAACGCACAAAATCCACGGCACCGGTGCAGGACTGGATGAACGAGGGGCGCAGGTACAAATCTTCGGCAGCGTAGCCAGAAATTGACAACTCAGGCGTGACCAACAGGCGCACCCCACGCGCGTATGCATCGTGGGCAGCTTGGATGATTTTCTGGGCATTGCCCTGCATGTCACCCACGGTGAAATTGAGCTGGGCTACACTGAGTTGAAGCGTCATGAAAGATATGCAAAAAAAGCTGAACGATTATGGCATTCGGGTCCATACAGACCCCAGCGAGATCCCCTCGGCAGCGTGGGACAAGTTGCTGGCCAGCCAAGACTTACCCTCCCCGTTCATGCGGCATGCCTACCTTCAAGCCATGCATGACAGCGGCAGCGCCGCACCCGACACCGGTTGGAAGCCCCGGTTTTTCAGCCTGTGGCTCGGGGATGAACTGCAAGCCGCTTGCCCTGTTTACTTGAAAGACCACTCCTACGGCGAGTACGTATTCGATTGGGCCTGGGCCAATGCCTATCAACAACACGGCCTGCGCTACTACCCCAAAGCCTTGATCGCCGTGCCCTTCACACCGGTGCCGGGCTCACGTTTGCTGGCCGCTTCTTCAGAGATGCGGTTGTTGTTGTTGCAAGCGGTGCTGGCCTGGTGTGAGCAAGAAAACCTGTCTTCCATGCACATGCTGTTTGGCAGCCCGGCTGATTTGGCTGCCAGTGAGGAACTGGAACTGATGACCCGCAACACGGTGCAATTCCATTGGCACAACCTTGAATGGAGCGATTTCGATGGTTTTTTAAGCAGCTTGACCCAAGAAAAGCGAAAAAAAATCCGCCAAGAACGCCGCAAAGTCAGTGACGCTGGGGTCAGCTTTCGTTGGTCACAGGGTGCCGACATCAGCCCGGCAGACTGGGCCTTTTTTTACCAATGCTATGAGCGCACCTACCTCGAACATGGCAATGCGCCCTACCTGACCCCGGCGTTTTTCAAGGCCATGCAAACACACATGCCAGAGAACTGGTTGCTGTTCATCGCCGAGCGCGAAGGTCGCCCAATGGCCAGCAGTTTGATCGGTGTCCATGGCCAAGGCAGCAGCCAGGCGGTGGCTTATGGTCGTTATTGGGGTGCCTTGGAACGTGTCGACTGCCTGCATTTCGAGGCTTGTTACTACCAGCCGCTGCAATGGTGCATCGCCCATGGTGTGCAACGCTTTGAGGGTGGCGCACAAGGTGAGCACAAAATGGCCCGGGCCTTGATGCCAGTCAGTACCCACAGCGCGCATTGGTTGGCAGACAAACGCTTTGCCCAAGCGGTGGCCAACTTTTTAGAGCGCGAGGGCCAGGGCGTGGACAAATACATGGCGCATTTGGACGAACGCAATCCGTTCAAACGCGCCGACTGAACCCTCAGCCTTTGGCTTTTTTGTAATTGCTCATGCCGTCTTGCACTTCCTGACGAGCGGCCTCGGGGCCTTCCCAGCCCAAAATCTTCACCCATTTGCCGGTTTCCAAGTCTTTGTAGTGCTCAAAGAAATGGGCGATGGTTTTCAATCGCATGGGGTTGAGGTCTTCGGGTTTTTGCCATTGGGTGTAGATAGACAAGATTTTGTCGGTCGGCACAGCCAAGACTTTGCCATCCATACCCGCTTCGTCTTCCATTTTCAATATGCCAATCGGGCGGCATGGCACGACCACCCCAGGGATCAGAGGCACGGGGGTGATGACCAGCACGTCGACCGGGTCACCGTCACCGCTGATGGTTTTGGGCACATAGCCGTAGTTGGTCGGGTAATGCATGGCCGTGCTCATGAACCGGTCGACGAAGATGGCGCCGGTTTCCTTGTCCACTTCATATTTGATCGGGTCGGCGTTCATCGGGATTTCGATGATCACGTTGAATTCACGGGGTGCGTTCTTGCCTGCGGTGACGTTGTCGAGGGACATGTTGAAAATCTCACAAATTGAAATGGGAAACGAAAAACTGGTCTATTTTGTCAGTAATTACCCTGAGTTTCCTGACACCTTGGTACTGTTTCCGGGAACAGCCCTTTTTCAATCACGTACATTCGCTGGGTTGGCCAATCACCCTCGTTGTGAGTGTGTGAGGAAGCAACGCAAGGTGGTGTCAAACAACCCATTGCGTGGCCCCACCTCATCGCGAAACAACCAAGGAGCTTTTATGACTGGCAATTCAGCGCTTTACTTCGCGCTCATCTGTGGCCTCATCGCCGTGATTTACGGGTTTTGGGCCCGCAGTTGGATTCTTTCCCAAGACGCTGGCAATGCCCGCATGCAAGAAATTGCGGCGGCCATTCAAACTGGCGCATCAGCCTATTTGGCCAGGCAGTACAAAACCATCGCCATGGTCGGCGTGGTTTTGGCCATCCTGATTGCATGGGTCTTAGACCCCTTGAGCTCGGTCGGCTTTGTGCTGGGTGCGGTGCTGTCGGGTGCCTGTGGTTTCATCGGCATGAACGTGTCGGTCAAGGCCAATGTGCGCACCGCACAAGCGGCTACCAAGGGCATTGGCCCAGCGCTGGATGTCGCATTCCGCGGCGGCGCCATCACCGGCATGTTGGTGGTGGGGCTTGGCCTCTTAGGCGTGACCGGCTTTTACTGGTACCTCACGGCAGCGGGTGTACCTGCAGACGGCAAAGCACTGGCTGGCATGCTCAATCCGCTGATTGGTTTTGCCTTTGGTTCTTCGCTGATTTCCATTTTTGCCCGCTTGGGCGGCGGTATTTTCACCAAAGGCGCTGACGTCGGTGCCGACCTGGTGGGCAAAGTTGAAGCCGGTATTCCCGAGGACGATCCACGCAACCCTGCCGTGATCGCCGACAACGTGGGTGATAACGTGGGTGACTGCGCAGGCATGGCTGCTGACTTGTTCGAAACCTACGCCGTGACCCTGATCGCCACCATGGTGCTGGGTGCGCTGCTGGCCGGCACTGCTGGCCCCAACATGGTGCTTTACCCGCTGGTGTTGGGCGGCGTGTCCATCGTGGCCTCCATCATTGGTTGCTTCTTTGTAAAAGCCAGCCCCGGCATGACCAACGTGATGCCTGCGCTGTATAAAGGCTTGGCCGTCTCGGGCATCTTGTCCTTGATTGCTTTTTACTTTGTCACCCAGTCCATGTTTCCAAACGCCATGACCTTGCCTGATGGCACGGCCTTGAGCGCTGACAAATTGTTCGGCACCTGTGCCGTTGGTTTGATCTTGACCGGTGCGCTGGTCTGGATCACCGAGTACTACACAGGCACCCAGTACGCGCCTGTGCAGCACATCGCGCAAGCGTCGACCACCGGCCACGGCACCAACATCATTGCTGGTTTGGGTGTTTCTATGCGCTCCACCGCTTGGCCTGTGCTGTTCGTCTGCGCCGCCATCTACAGCGCGTTTGACATGGGCGGTTTGTACGGCATTGCCATCGCCGCCACCTCTATGCTCAGCATGGCCGGTATCGTGGTCGCCTTGGACGCCTACGGCCCGATCACCGACAACGCCGGTGGCATTGCCGAAATGGCTGAGCTGCCAGCCAGCGTGCGCGACATCACCGACCCGCTGGACGCGGTGGGCAACACCACCAAAGCCGTGACCAAGGGCTATGCCATTGGCTCCGCCGGTCTGGCCGCGCTGGTGCTGTTCGCCGACTACACCCACAAGCTCGAAGGCTTGGGTGCGCACATCAGCTTTGACTTGAGCGACCCCAAGGTCATCATCGGTTTGTTCATCGGGGGCCTGATTCCTTACCTCTTTGGCGCGATGGCGATGGAGGCCGTGGGCCGCGCCGCCGGTGCGGTGGTGGTGGAAGTGCGCCGCCAGTTCAGAGAAATCAAAGGCATCATGGACGGAACCGGCAAGCCCGAGTACGACACCGCGGTCGATATGCTGACCACCGCAGCCATCAAAGAAATGATGATCCCCAGCTTGTTGCCCGTGGTGGCGCCGATCTTGGTCGGTCTGATCCTCGGCCCAGCGGCTTTGGGCGGTTTGCTGATGGGCACCATCGTCACCGGCTTGTTCGTGGCGATTTCCATGTGTACCGGCGGTGGCGCCTGGGACAACGCAAAAAAATACATCGAAGACGGTCACCATGGCGGCAAAGGCTCTGAAACCCACAAAGCGGCCGTGACTGGCGACACCGTGGGCGACCCCTACAAGGACACCGCGGGTCCAGCGATCAACCCCTTGATCAAGATCATCAACATCGTGGCCTTGCTGATCGTGCCCGTGATGATGCATTTCCACGGCGGCAGTGTGGCGGCCCCAGCAGCGGTGGACAAGCCGCCTGGGGTCAGCGCACCTGCTGAGGCCCCAGCTGCTGCGGCAGCTGAAGGCAAGTAAGGCCGGTGCTTGCCCAAGCCGGGCGGCTTGAGGGACTCACTTGGTCTTACGTGGTGGCAAGCCGGTGTGCTGCGTCAACATCTTGCCCGGCGCGGTCTTGACCGGACCGCCCGAAGCGGCACCCGCCTTCACACGCCCCTGTGTCACCGGCGATGTTTTTGCCGAAGCAGACGTGCTGTTTTTGCGCCGACTGCTGGTGTAGCCCTCGGTGTTGAGCGGCTGAAAACGCGGAATCAGATGCTGCTTGCCATTGCCAATCAGGTCGGCGCGGCCCATGGCTTTCAAGGCGTCGCGCAGCAGCGGCCAGTTGTTCGAGTCGTGATAGCGCAAAAACGCTTTGTGCAAACGGCGGCGTTTCTCACCGCGCACGATGTCCACCGCTTCGCTGTCGCGGCCAACGCGCTTCAAGGGGTTTTTGCCAGAGTGGTACATCGCCGTGGCTGTCGCCATGGGGCTGGGATAAAAAGTCTGCACCTGGTCTGCGCGAAAACCATTCTTCTTCAGCCACACCGCCAAATGCATCATGTCTTCGTCACGGGTGCCCGGGTGCGCCGCGATGAAATACGGAATCAGGTATTGCTTCTTGCCAGCCTCGGCGCTGTACTTGTCGAACATCTGTTTGAAACGCTCGTAGCTGCCAATGCCCGGCTTCATCATCATGGACAGCGGGCTGCCTTCGGTGTGCTCGGGCGCAATTTTCAAATAGCCGCCCACATGGTGCGTCACCAACTCTTTCACATACTCGGGGCTTTCCACCGCCAGGTCGTAGCGCAGACCAGAACCAATGAGGATTTTTTTCACGCCGCGCAAGGTACGCGCTTTGCGATAGAGCTGAATCAGCGGCGCATGGCTGGTGTTGAGGTTTTGACAAATGCCTGGAAACACGCAACTGGGTTTGCGACACGCGGCTTCAATCTCGGGCGTTTTGCAACCGATGCGGTACATGTTGGCAGTCGGCCCGCCCAAGTCACTCACCACGCCGGTGAAGCCCGGCACTTTGTCGCGGATGTCTTCAATTTCGCGCAGGATGGATGCTTCGCTGCGACTTTGAATGATGCGGCCTTCGTGCTCGGTGATCGAGCAAAAGGTGCAACCACCAAAGCAACCGCGCATGATGTTGACGCTGAAGCGGATCATTTCCCACGCGGGGATTTTGGTCTCGCCATCGTGGCCGCCTTGCGCATCCGCATAACTCGGGTGCGGGCTGCGGGCATACGGCAAGTCAAACACATGGTCCATCTCAGCCGTCGTCAAAGGAATGGGCGGCGGGTTGATCCAGACATCGCGAGCGGTGCGCCCTTCGCCATGCGCTTGCACCAAAGCACGTGCATTGCCCGGGTTGGTTTCCAAATGCAAAACGCGGTTGGCGTGGGCATACAAGACCGGGTCGCTTTTGACTTGCTCATAACTAGGCAAACGGATGACCGAGCGGTCGCGAGGTGGCACCTTGAGTTTGCCCTTGGCTGGCAAGGCGGGGTTGGGCACGAACTGCAGCGGTGAGGTGGTGAAGTTGGCAGCATCCGCCACGGCTTGCGCTTCGTCTTCACGCGCACAGGTTTCGCCTTGCGCTTTGGCCTGGTCGCTCACCATCAGGTAGGGGTTCACATGGGCTTCGATACGCCCGGGCGTGTCCACTTCGGTGCTGTCAATCTCAAACCAATCCTCGGGTGTTTGCCGCACCATGAAGGCGGTGCCGCGCACATCGGTGATCTGAGCAATGGGTTCTTTGACAGCGATGCGGTGTGCCACCTCGACCAACGCACGCTCGGCATTGCCATACAACAACAAATCGGCTTTGGCATCGATCAAGATGGCGCGGCGCACCTTGTCTTGCCAATAGTCGTAATGCGCAATCCGCCTGAGCGACGCTTCGATGCCACCGATGATGATCGGCACCTCGGGGTAGGCTTCTCGGCAACGTTGGCTGTAAACCAGCACACTGCGGTCCGGTCGCTTGCCACCTGCGCCGCCGGGCGTGTAGGCGTCGTCGCTGCGGATTTTGCGGTCCGCGGTGTAGCGGTTGATCATGGAGTCCATGTTGCCCGCGGTCACGCCAAAAAACAAATTCGGTTGGCCCATGGCTTGGAAGGCTTCGGCGCTGTGCCACTCGGGCTGCGCGATGATGCCCACGCGGAACCCTTGGGCTTCCAACATGCGCCCAATGACCGCCATGCCAAAACTCGGGTGGTCGACATAGGCGTCGCCCGAGACCAAAATGATGTCGCAACTGTCCCAGCCCAGCTGTGTCATTTCGGCGCGGCTCATCGGCAAAAACGGCGCCGTGCCGAATCGCGCTGCCCAGTATTTGCGGTAGCTGGTCAGGGGCTTGGCGGCGCGTTGAAAAAAGGAGACGTCGAGGGGGGCGTTCATCAGCCCACCATTCTAGTTGGCAGGCCTGCTTTGAAGTGCTGGCAAGGAAAATGATCTTGAACTGCCAAGGTATGCTGGGCCAAAAGACGCGTCATCCACAGATGCATGTCCTAACATACAAACATTGCTTCAACCAGGAGCCTGCTGTGCCACTTCAAACCTATTCCAGCCGCGAATTCACACGCGATGTCTCTGCCGCCAAACGCGCCGCCGAAAAAGGGCCCGTGTTCATCACCGACCGGGGCCGCCCGGCCTACGCCTTGCTGCGCATCGAGGACTATTACAAACTGCAAGGCCAGCCCACCGAAAGCCTGTGGGACATGATGAACGCCATTGCGGGTGGCGACGGCATCGACTTCGAACCACCCAGTTTGCAATTGACCATCGAACCAACACAGGGCCTGCAATCAGACTGACCATGTTTTTGCTTGACACCAATGTCATTTCAGAACTGCGACAAGGCAAGCCCATGCAAAACGCCCAGGTTCTGGCCTGGGCCAAGGGTCACATTTTTGATCGGTTCTTTTTGTCTGCCATCACCATCCTTGAACTTGAAAAAGGCGTTCTAGCGCTGGAACACAAACAACCGCCGCAAGGCCAGGCGCTGCGCCGATGGTTGGACGGCGTGACCGATGTGTTTGACGGCCGCACCATTCCTTTTTCTGCCAGCATGGCCAAGCGCTGTGCAGCACTGCATTTCCCCAACGCGCTTTCAGAGCGCGACGCCATGATCGCCGCCACCGCCCTGGAACACCGCTTCACCGTGGTCACGCGCCATCTCAAAGACTTCCAAAGCACGGGCGTACAGTTGCTCAATCCTTGGGAAACCTGAAAATGACAAACCTGCCCCGCTCCCGCACCGACTTGTTTTTGTCCTTCAGCTGGCTGGGCCTGCAAGGCTTTGGCGGCGTGTTGGCGGTGGTGCAACGCGAACTCGTCGACCGCAAACAATGGATGTCCTTGGCTGAATTCGCCGAAGAATGGGCGCTGGCGCAAACCCTGCCCGGCCCGAATGTGGTGAATCTGTCGGTCATGTTTGGCGGCAAACACTTTGGCCCCAGCGGTGCTTTTGCAGCACTCAGCGGTTTGCTGTTCTTTCCAGGCCTCTTGATGTTGGGTATCGTGTTCACCTCCCAATCCTTTGCGCATTTGCCCTGGGTGGCCTCGGCTTTGCATGGCATGGGCGTGGCTGCCGCAGGCATGGTGATGGCCGCCGGTTGGCGGTTTTGGCCTATGCTGAAACAACATCCCTTGGGTTGGCGTCTGGCCTTGTTGCTCATGTCGACCAGCTTTGCACTTGCTGCGCTGGCGCATTGGCCTTTAGCGCATGTGATTGCCTTGTTGGGCAGTGTGTCGTTTGGTCTGACGTGGTGGCGTTTGGTTCCAAAGGACGCGTCATGATTGGGGCACTGTGCTTCAAACAGAAAGTGGCTTCATGACTTGGGCACTGTGGCTCGATCTGCATCTGCATTTCTGCATGTTGTCCCTGCTGGCGGTGGGTGGTGCCTTGACCATCATCCCCGAGATGCACCGCTATTTGGTAAGCGACTTGCAACTCATGAGCGAAACCGCTTTCAGCCAATCGGTGACGCTGTCGCAAATTGCCCCGGGACCGAACATTTTGTTGGTCGCTGTCATGGGTTGGAACATCGGCTTGCAAAGTGCGGGTGGCTTTGAAACAGGCACGGCCGCCATCGCTTGGGGTTTGTTCATGGCGCTGGGCTTGCTGGCTGCTGCGGTACTGCCCTCCTCGCTGCTCAGCTACTTCATGGTCAAGTGGTTGCAACTGCACCAACATGCGCGCGGTGTGCGGGCCTTCAAAGCAGGCATGATCCCCTTGGTGATGGGCCTGATGCTGTCAGCGGGTTGGTTGTTGCAAACGGCGAGCAATCCGCAAACAGATTGGCGCTTGTTGCTGATCTGCGGCCTCAGCATGGTGTTGGTGTTGAAAACCCGCTTGCACTTGTTGTGGCTGATGTTGGGTGGTGCCGTGTTGGGTGCGGTGTTAGGTTTGTAACAAGCGTTGCCGCACCGTTTCAAACAAACAAATGCCACTGGCCACTGACACGTTCAAACTCTCCACGCCACCAGCCATCGGAATGCGCACCAGTTGATCGCAGGTTTTGCGGGTGAGTTGACGCATGCCATCGCCCTCAGCACCCAAGACCCACGCAGTGGGGATTTTCAAATCCACCTCATAAAGTGTTTGCGGCGCATCGTCACTGGTACCCGTGATCCAAATGTTGCGCTCTTTGAGTTCGTTCAAGGTGCGGGCCAAATTCGTCACCATGAAGTAAGGCACGGTGTCAGCCGCACCGCTGGCCACTTTGGACACCGTGGCGTTGATACCGACGGCGTGGTCTTTGGGTGCGATGACCGCGTGCACACCTGCCCCATCGGCCACGCGCAAACACGCGCCCAGGTTGTGCGGGTCGGTGATGCCATCCAAAACCAAAATCAAGGCTGGTTCATCGGCGGGCAAGGCTTCCAAACACGCATCGAGGGACTTGGCAATGTCAATCTGGTGCACCCGCGCCACCACGCCTTGGTGACCATGGCTACCAGCCAGCTGAGACAAGCGCAGGCCATCAGACTCAAGCAATTTCACTTTGGCTTCTTTGGCACGCTCTTGAAACTGGCGCATCCGTGCATCGCGGCGGCTTGGGTCGATGAACACCTCGATGACGGAAGCAGGCGCGGTTTTCAGGCGCACTCCAACGGCATGAAATCCAAACATGACTTTGATCGGGCTGGCCATGGCTGTCCTGTGAAAACTCAAACCACTCGCGCCCGCAAGTCCATCAAGGGATGGGCGTTGGCAGGCCAAGGGCTGTTGAAAAAAGGCGTCACCATGTCGGCGGCGACTTCATGAATTTGTGCGGGCAACCAACGCGGCGCATGGTCTTTGTCCACGGCCAAAGCGCGGATGCCTTCCACCGTGTCGCTTTGCGCAGGTGTGCGCTGCAAATGGACAGGATGAAAACTGTGGCGCACCATGTCACGCTCCATGCGCAACTCGTCACTCAGGTTCATGTGTCGCGCACGGCGAATTTGTTCGAGCGTCACAGCCAACATCAAAGGGGATCGTTTGTGCAAAGCCTCTAAGGCATGTGTGTGGCCAGCGGCATCCAATGCTTGCGCAACGGCTTGCACATCGGCTGCACTGAAAGCTTGGTTCAAGCTGTCGTTCCACCAAGCGGGCGCGGTGGTTTGCGCTGTCAGCGTGGCTGCTTTGAAGGCGGCGCTGAAACTTTCCAAGGCATCGGGCTGCGACCAAAGGTGTGCAGGCAACTCTGCCCACAGTGCGTTCAAAGAGGCACTGTCGACCAACACATCGGCCAAGCCTGCGAACACAGCTTCTGCCCCATTCAACATCTGACCGGTCAGGCCCAAGTACTCGCCCAAGGCGCCGTCACAACGGCTGAGGAAATAACCGCCGCCGACATCGGGAAACAAACCAATCATGGTTTCGGGCATGGCCATCTTGGTGCGCTCGGTGGCGATGCGCAGTGATGCACCTTGTGCCAAGCCCATGCCACCCCCCATCACCACCCCGTCCATGAACACGATGCAGGGTTTGGCGTAGTGGTGAATCAAATGGTTCAAGCGGTATTCTTCGGTAAAGAAATCATCCAAAGCAGAATCACCCGCCAATGCCGCGGTGTGAAAAAAGCGAATGTCACCACCCGCACAAAACGCACCAAACGCGCCCTCTTTGCCCATGCCACGCATGGCCACAGCTTGCACACCATCGTCTTGCGCCCATGCCAACAACACCTCGGTCAGGCTGCGCACCATGCCCAGTGACAAGGCATTCAAGGCCTTGGCACGATTCAAGGTGATCAGACCCACCGAGCCTTGTACCTCGGCCAACACATCACCTTGTTGAATTGAGAAAGGATCATCCATGTTGCGTTCTCCTGCTTCGCGATTCGTTCCACGCCAGGGCGCACAGCACCAGGCCGCCGCCCACCAACACATTCA
The DNA here is from genome assembly GCA_945873925.1 of Bordetella parapertussis. Classification (GTDB taxonomy): domain Bacteria; phylum Pseudomonadota; class Gammaproteobacteria; order Burkholderiales; family Burkholderiaceae_C; genus Limnohabitans. The sequence continues at coordinate 41,145 of CAMCES010000001.1, read as the reverse complement.
AGCCGGGCTCTTCACCCGCACCCCACCAAGCCCAAGCGATGCCAAACAACACCTCGAGAAGGGCCAACAAGGCCACCTCATGCGAGGCCAACACCTGCGCGGCCCGCACTGCCAACAAACAAGGCACGGCCAATTGAAACAAACCCAATGCGGCCAACCAAGCGATGTCGTTGGCGCTGCCCACGGTGGGCCAAGCCAGTGGCGCGGTGTACACACAAGACAACAAGGCACCCACCCAAACGGCGGACATGAAGTCTGGGGGTTGCGCCGCATGTTGCAGACGGTGTGTCACGGTCCATTGAACCGCACCCGCGAGCGGCACACACAAGGCCACGGCCATGCCCCAGACATGCCGTGTACCTTCCAACTGCACTTGGCTGATGAACATAAAGGCCATGCCCACACCAGCGGCAGCAATCGCCCACCAGGTGTGCGTCTCTAGGGGTTTTTTCAGCACCAGGCGCGACAGCAAAGCGGTGAACATCGGCCCCATCGCCATGGTGATCAGCACATTGGCCACGGTGGTCATAGCCAAGGCCAACATGAAGGCAGTGAACATCACCGACCAACAGACACCCGAGAGCCAAAAGGTTTTGTCACGCCAAGGCAGAAGCACGAACAGCGTCCGGCCTTTGAGCATCGGCAACAAAACACTGAGCGACAGCACCGTGAAAAAACTGCGCCAAAACGTGACTTCAAAGCCTTGGGCATGCGTCATCTGGCGCGACACCACACCCGCGATGGACCACAGCAAGGTGGCCAGCACCATCAGCCCCAAGGCTTGAGTGTGGCTGAGCTTCTGAACCATGGCGTGTCGATCAGGCGTCGCGGCTGGCACGTTTGCGTTCGTGCTCTTTCAAGTGGCGCTTGCGCAAGCGAACGCTCTTGGGTGTGATCTCCACCAACTCGTCGTCTTCAATGAACTGCACACCGTATTCCAAAGTGCATTGGATGGGTGGGGTGATCTTGATCGCGTCTTCTTTGCCGGACACGCGGAAGTTGGTCAGCTGCTTGGTGCGGGTGGCGTTCACCACCAAATCGTTGTCGCGGCTGTGGATACCCACGATCATGCCTTCGTACACCGGGTCGTTGGGTTTGACAAACATGCGGCCACGGTCATCGAGTTTGCCCAAGGCGTAGGTGAAGATTTCACCGTCGTCCATGGAAATCAAAACGCCGTTTTTGCGGCCGCCGATCTCGCCCTTGTGCGGTTCGTACTTGTCGAAGATGTTGGAGATCAAACCCGAACCACGTGTCAAGTTCAAAAACTCGGTGGTGAAACCAATCAAGCCCCGTGCAGGAATGCGGTATTCCAAACGCACCCGGCCACGGCCATCGGGCTCCATGTTGGCCAATTCGCCTTTGCGCTCGCCCAGGGCTTGCATGACGCCGCCTTGGTGCTGCTCTTCAATGTCGGCGGTGACCAATTCAATGGGTTCGCAACGCTCGCCGTTGATCTCACGAAACACCACGCGTGGTTTGGACACAGCCATCTCGTAGCCTTCGCGACGCATGTTTTCCAACAAGATGGTCAAGTGCAATTCACCCCGACCGGCCACTTCAAAAATACCGTCTTCATCGGTTTCTTTGACGCGCAGCGCCACGTTGTGTTGCAACTCTTTTTGCAGGCGGTCCCAGATTTGACGGCTGGTGACGTACTTGCCTTCGCGACCGGCCAAGGGGCTGGTGTTGACGCAGAAATTCATGATCAGCGTGGGTTCGTCCACCTTCAGCATCGGCAAGGGCGCAGGGTTCAGGGGGTCGGTCACGGTCACACCAATGCCGATCTCGTCGATACCGTTGATCAACACAATGTCGCCGGGGCCTGCCTCGGTGGCTTGGATGCGGTCCAGGCCTTGGAACTTCAACACCTGATTGATGCGGCCTTTGACAGGCGTGCAGTCCGGGCCTTCCATCACCACCACGTCCATGTTGGGCTTGATCCTGCCTGCGCTGATGCGACCCACGCCAATGCGACCCACAAACGTGGAGAAATCGAGCGCTGAAATTTGCAATTGCAACGGCGCATCAGGGTCACCTTGTTGGGCGGGCACGTGCTTCAAGACGGTGTCAAACAAAGCCGACATGTCGGGGCCCCATTGCTCGCCTTGCGGGCCTTCGTCGAGTGAGGACCAGCCGTTGATGCCGGAGGCATACACCACAGGGAAATCGAGTTGCTCGTCGTTGGCGCCCAGCTTGTCAAACAAATCGAAAGCCGCGTTGATCACCTTGCCGCAGTCGGCACCGGGCTTGTCCACTTTGTTCACCACGACGATCGGCTTCAAGCCCAAGGCCAAGGCTTTTTTAGTCACAAAGCGGGTTTGCGGCATCGGGCCTTCTTGCGCATCGATCAACAGCACGACACCATCGACCATGGACAAAGCACGCTCCACCTCGCCGCCAAAGTCCGCGTGTCCGGGGGTATCGACGATATTGATGTGTGTGCCCTTCCAGCTGACCGCGCAGTTCTTGGCCAGAATGGTGATACCGCGCTCACGCTCGATCGCGTTGTTGTCCATCACGGTGTCCACCACTTTTTCGTGGTCGGCAAAGGTGCCGGACTGGCGCAAGAGTTGGTCCACCATGGTGGTTTTGCCATGGTCAACGTGGGCAATGATGGCGATGTTTCGAATTTGTAAGGTCATGCTGCACTCTCGAGTAAAGATTGGATTTCTTGGGGATTCAACAAGCGCTCGGGAATCAATTCCCCAGCGCGAACATGGGCGGTGCCCAGCAAGGCATGCGGGCTGGCACCATACACCGCCACTTGGTCTTGGTCGGGCCAGTCACCCCGGCGGCGTAAGCCACTCAGGAAACGACCTGCATCATCGGGCTGCAATGTGATCGGGTGATGACTGTCCAACAAGGAATCAACGGCAAGCAACTGTCTGTGGCGATCGACTTCAGGCATCGTTTCCAGCGCGTCAAGTGAGATGCACATGTCGACCTCGAAACAACCGCTTTGCACACGTCGCAAAGCGCTCAAATACGCGCCACAACCTAAGGCGATGCCAATGTCTTCGCCCAAGGTGCGGATGTAGGTGCCTTTGGAGCAATGGGCTTTGAGCCAGACGCTTTGCACACCGTCCTGCGCGGGCAATGCTCTGAGCTCAAGGGCGTGAATCGTGACCCTGCGTGGTGCCCGTTCGACTTCCACGCCCTCACGGGCGTATTCGTACAAGGCCTTGCCGTCTTTCTTCAAAGCGCTGTGCATCGGCGGGACTTGCATCAACTCGCCAGTGAACAAGGCTTGCACTTGCTGCAATTGTTCCGGCGTGAAGTCAACTGGCGCCTCGGCAATGACTTCGCCCTCGGCATCTGCGGTGCTGGTGCGCTGGCCCAAATGCAATACGGCTTCGTAGGTTTTGTCGGCGTCCAAATGCAACTGGCTGAACTTGGTGGCCGCCCCAAAACACAGAGGCAAGACGCCGGTGGCACGTGGGTCTAAGGTACCGGTGTGCCCGGCTTTTTCAGCACGCAGCAACCACTTGGCCTTTTGCAGAGCCTGGTTGCTAGAGAGTCCAAGGGGTTTGTCCAACAGCAACACCCCATGCACGGGGCGCCGTTGCACCCGTGTGCGTGGCGTGTTCATAGGCTTACTCGGCGTCTTTGGCGCGGGAAGCCACCGCACGCGCGATCAGCGCGTTCATGTCCGCGGCGCGCTCGGGGGTGCGGTCGTATTGGAAATGCAGTGTGGGAACCGTGTGGATATGCAAGCGCTTGAACAAGCCATTGCGCAAAAAACCAGCGGCTTGGTTCAATCCCTCGGCACAGGTGTCTGCGTCACCGACCAACACACTGAAAAACACCTTGGCATGGGCATAGTCGGGGGTGACTTCCACCGATTGGATGGTGACCATGCCCAACCTCGGGTCCTTCAGCTCACGGATCAACTCGGCCAAATCACGCTGGATTTGGTCGGCGACGCGGAAACCGCGGTGGGCTGTGGAGGACTTCTTGGCGGGCATGCAGGTGGTTTAAATCGTGCGAGCGACTTCCTTGATTTCAAAGAATTCGAGTTGATCGCCCTCTTGGATGTCGTTGTAGCCCTTGAGGTTCAAGCCACACTCGAAGTTTTCTTTGACTTCGCGCACATCGTCCTTGAACCGCTTCAAGCTCTCGAGCTCACCAGTGAAGATAACCACGTTTTCGCGCAACAAACGCAAACGGGCGTTGCGGCGAACAACCCCAGTGGTGACCATGCAACCGGCAATCGCACCGATTTTGCTGATGCGGAAGACTTGGCGAATCTCGGCCATGCCAATGATTTCTTCCTTCTTGTCAGGCGTCAACATGCCCGACATGGCGGCTTTCAATTCATCGACCGCGTCGTAAATGATGTTGTAGTAGTGGATGTCAACGCCATTGCCTTCGGCCAACTTGCGCGCACCAGCATCGGCTCGCACGTTAAAGCCAATCACCACCGCTTTGGACGCGATCGCCAAGTTGATGTCGGACTCGCTGATACCACCCACGGCGGCATAGACCATTTGCACGCGCACCTCTTCGTTGGTGAGCTTGAGCAATGAGGCCGCCAAAGCTTCTTGCGAACCTTGCACATCGGCTTTGATGATGATGGGCAGGTTTTTGATTTCGCCAGAGGCCATGTCGGTGAACATGTTCTCTAGCTTGGCGGCTTGTTGCTTGGCCAGTTTGGTATTGCGGAATTTACCAGCGCGGTAGGTGGCAATTTCACGAGCGCGGCGTTCATCGCTGAGCACCATGAACTCGTCACCCGCTTGGGGGACTTCGGTGAGGCCTTGGATTTCCACCGGAATAGATGGGCCAGCCGACTTGATGGATTTGCCGTTCTCGTCGAGCATGGCGCGAACACGGCCATAGGTTTGACCCGCCAACACGACATCGCCAGTTTTCAGGGTACCCGACTGCACCAAGACCGTGGCCACAGGACCTCGGCCTTTGTCCAAACTGGCTTCGATCACCAGGCCTTTGGCCATGGCATCGATCGGTGCTTTGAGCTCCAACACCTCGGCTTGCAACAGCACTTGTTCGAGCAAGTCGTCAATACCTTGACCGGTTTTGGCTGAAACGGATACAAAAGGCGAGTCGCCACCGAATTCTTCGGGTACGACCTCTTCGGCCACCAGTTCGTTTTTCACGCGGTCAGGGTTGGCGTCGGGTTTGTCGATCTTGTTGATCGCCACCACGATAGGAACACCAGCGGCTTTGGCGTGTTTGATCGCTTCTTTGGTTTGCGGCATGACACCATCGTCGGACGCCACCACCAAGATCACGATGTCAGTGGCCTGCGCCCCTCGGGCGCGCATGGCGGTGAACGCCTCGTGGCCTGGGGTGTCCAAGAACGACACCATACCGCGGGGTGTTTCCACATGGTATGCGCCGATGTGTTGTGTGATGCCCCCGGCTTCGCCCGAGGCCACTTTGGCGCGGCGGATGTAGTCAAGCAAGGAGGTCTTACCGTGGTCGACGTGACCCATCACAGTCACCACCGGTGCGCGGGTCACGGATTCAGCATGATGGGCAGAGGATTCTTCTTCGGTGAACGCCTCGGGATCGTCCAGGGCAGCAACCACGGCCTTGTGACCCAATTCTTCCACCACGATCATGGCGGTGTCTTGGTCCAAGGGCTGGTTGATGGTGGCCATCTGACCCAGTTTCATCAGATGCTTGATGACCTCAGAGGCTTTGATCGCCATCTTGTGGGCCAACTCGGCCACGGTGATGGTTTCGGGTACGTGCACTTCAATGACACGTGCTTCGACGGGTGCGCTTTGCACCGGCGTGTCTTCGCGGTCGCGTTCACGGCGACCACGCGGGCCACCACGCCAGTTGTTGCGGCCCACGCCACCACTGGCGTCGCCGCGGGTTTTGATTTCTTTCTTTTTGGCCTGCTCGTCAGCCCAACTCGAAGACAGCTTGGCGCTCTTGACTTCTTTTTGGGCATCTTTAACGACAGCGCCCCCGGCAGGACGTGCGCCAGGGGCGGTGCTGCCAGCGGCGGGTTTGTGCAAGGTGCCCTTGATGGTTTTGGGATCGGCAGCAGGCTTTTCGGGCTCGGCTTTTTTGGCGACCAAGACCTTCTTGGGCGCATTCATCATGGTCCGGATCGCTTCAGCCTCGGCCAAAGCGTTGCGACGGCGGCTGTCGAGGTCTTTGGCCCGCGCTGCGTCTTCTTGCTCGTTGGCTATGGCAGTGGCTTCACGCTCAGCAGCCTGAGCTTGGGCTTGGGCCAAATCGGCAGCGGCTGTGTCGGCGTTTTTGTTTGCAGCAGGAGCTGCTTTGGCAGCCAAGGCTGCACGGTCTTTGGCTTCTTGGATTTCGCGCAAACGGCGTTTCTCCGCCAACTCTTCTTCTTGGCGGCGGATGAACTCGGCTTGGCGACGCGCTTCCTCTTCACGGCGGGCCAGTTCGGCCTGGTCAAGGATCGGTTGTTGAGAAGCAGCAGTCGCAGCGGTGTCGACTTCGGCTTGGGCAGGCCCTTCGCTCGCCTCGTCATCGCGTTTGACGAAAGTGCGTTTTTTACGCACCTCCACTTGAATCGTGCGGGCTTTGCCGGTGGCGTCAGCTTGCTTGATCTCCGAGGTGGATTTTTTCACCAAGGTGATTTTTTTGCGCTCAGGCGAATCTGTGCCATGGCTGGCTTTCAAAAAGCCCAGCAATTTTTGCTTGTCCGCATCGGTCAATTCGTCAGACACAGCGGATTTGACAACGCCTGCAGACTTGAGCTGCTCAAGCAGCGTGGCGGGAGATTTTTTGAGTTCCTTGGCAAACTCGGCAACCGTGGTGATGGTCATCTGTGGTGTTCCTCTTCATGACCGTTACGCTTGACCCGTGAACCAATGTTCACGCGCCTTCAGGATCAAAGTTTTTGCATCATCTTCAGACTGGCCGGTGATCTCCACCAACTCGTCCACCGCCAAATCGGCCAAATCGTCACGGGAGTTGATACCGCCCATGGCCAATTTGGCGATCAACTCGGCATCCAGGCCGTCGAGATCACGCAGGTTTTGCGAGACTTCTTCAACACTTTCCTCATGGACAATTTCCATGGTCAACAAAGCATCTTTGGCGCGAGCCCGCAATTCGTTCACAGTGTCTTCGTCAAAGCTTTCGATCTCCAGCATTTCTTGCAGCGGCACATAAGCCACCTCTTCCAAACTGGTGAAACCCTCTTCAATCAAGATATCAGCCACCTCTTGGTCGACATCGAGTTTTTCCACGAACAAAGCGCGCAGGCCTTCGGTTTCGTTGGCGACTTTTTGTGCCGATTCGGCCGCGTCCATGATGTTGATCTTCCAGCCAGTGAGGTCTGAAGCCAAGCGGACGTTTTGACCGCCACGGCCAATCGCCATGGCCAGGTTTTCATCGTCCACCACCACGTCCATGGCATGTTTTTCTTCGTCCACCACGATCGAGGAGACATTGGCGGGAGCCAGTGCACCGATCACAAACTGCGCGGGGTCCTCGCTCCAGAGCACGATATCGACCCGCTCACCGGCCAATTCATTGGTGACCGCGTTCACACGCGTTCCGCGCACACCCACACAGGTGCCGATCGGATCGACGCGTTTGTCGTGGGACAGGACCGCGATCTTGGCGCGTGAACCAGGGTCTCTGGCGCAGGATTTGATCTCGAGTAGGCCTTGCTCAATCTCTGGCACCTCTTGGCGAAACAACTCGATCATGAATTCAGGGGCCGAGCGAGACAAGATGATGGGTGCGCCACGCAAGGTGGTGTCGACTTCCATGATCATGGCGCGTAACCGATCGGCGCTGCGCAGGTTTTCTTTGGGAATCATCTCGCCACGGCGCAAACGGCCTTCGACGCGGCCGCTCTCGACAATGATGTCGCCCTTGTCCATGCGCTTGACTGAGCCGACAAAAATTTTGTCGCCACGGGCCAAAAAGTCAGACAACAGCATTTCACGCTCGGCGTCGCGGATTTTTTGCAGGATGACTTGCTTGGCGGCCATCGCACCGATGCGACCGATCGGCAAGGATTCGATGTTTTCTTCAATGTACTCGCCCACCTCGATGTCAGACAAACGCTCTTTGGCGTCCATCAGCATTTCTTCGGCATCCGGGTTTTGCAAACCGGCTTCGTCAGGCACCACCAACCAACGACGGAAGGTCTCGTACTCACCTGAATCACGGTCCATGGCGACGCGGATGTCTGCGTCTTCCACTGGGTTTTCTTTGTCAGCTTGCAACAGTTTTTTGGTGGCTTGGGCCAACGCAGACTCGACCGCGCCAAACACCAAGTCGCGCTCGACGTTTTTTTCGCGCGATATGGCGTCCACCAACATGAGCATTTCGCGATTCATGGTTCATTACTCCTGTTCTCAGCGGGCCTGCGGCCCTTGAAATTCACAATCGGCGCCAAGCGCGCATCCCGCAATTCACCCAATGTGAACTGCAAGGCTTGCACTGGCAAGTCTTTTTTGACCTTGGCTGGTCGCATGCCAGGCTTGCTGGCAGGCTCATCACGCCAGGTGATTTGCCAAGTCTGGGGGGTGTCAGTGGTTTCCAACACACCTCGAAACTTCTTGCGGTTGGGGGCCACCAGGCCCCCTGCCGCTGCCCCCATGGGCGCTTTGAGCGTGATGTCGATTGGTTCGCCAACAAAACGCAAAAAATCGTTTTCGCTGCGCAAAGGTCGGTCGATGCCCGGCGAAGAAACTTCCAAACGGCTGTACTCGGTACCTTCGACTTCCAATACAAACTGCAGTTGGCGGGTGACTTTTTCACAATCCTCCACCAAAACGAACTGCTCTGGCACACCAGGCGCCCAAGGCAAGTCGATGGTGATGCGCAACAAGCCGCCGGCTGATCGCTCCACCTCCACCAACTGGTAGCCCAAGCCAGTGACAGTTTGTTCAATGATGTCTTGCAATGCCAACGCTTTTCACCCGACCAAAAAAAACGGGCGGTTGGGATGTCCGCCCGTTATCGTTCATTAGGTCGGCATTGTACCCGCAAAACATGGCTGTTTTTCAGCGGTCACCCCAAGGCTCATGCAGATGCCGGTCCGTGGGACATTGCCAACGAGGCGGTCAGCAAGCTTTGGGTGTATGGCGACTGGGGGTGGACAAGCACCTGATCCAAACTACCGGTATCGACCACCTTGCCGTCTTTGAGAACCAGCACGTGGTGGGCCATGGCTTGAATCACATCGATGTCATGGGTGATCAGCAAATAGCTCAAACCGCGCTCGCGTTGCAAGCGTTGCAACAGGTCCAAGACCTGCTTTTGGATCGACACGTCCAAGGCGCTGGTGGGCTCATCGAGCACCAGGATGCGCGGCTGCACGATCAAGGCCCGGGCGATCGCCAAGCGTTGGCGCTGTCCGCCCGAAAACTCGTGGGGATAGCGCGCCAAGAGGCCTGGAAACTGCTCCTCGTCCATGCCGACCTCGGCCAAGGCTTCGCGCACCTTGATTTGACGGGCCAAAGGATTGAGGTCTGGCGCATGCACCTGCAAGCCCTCGCCCACCAATTGCTCGACATTCATGCGCGGCGAAAGAGATGAAAACGGGTCTTGAAACACGACTTGCAAGGCACGGCGCAGCGGCAGATCGGATGTGGCATGGCCGCGCCAAGTCTGGCCTTCGATCTGCAACTCGCCTTGGAATGGAATCAGGCCCAGTGCTGCCAAGGCCAAGGAGGACTTGCCAGAGCCTGATTCGCCAATGATCCCCAGCGTCTGCCCCATCCGCAGCGCAAAGTCTGCGCCTTGCAGGGCCACGAACTGCCCACGTTGAAACCAGCCACGGATGCCAGGTCTGGGCACCGGGTAGGTGACCCGCAAGCCCTGGGCTTGCAAACAGACTGGGGCGCTGTCGACCGGCTCGAACACATTGCGCTCGGGCTGGCTCTCCACCAGCCGCCGGGTATAGGCATGCTGAGGATGGCTCAGCACCTGGCTGACCTCGCCATGTTCGACCACCCAACCGTTTTCCATGACCACCACCCGGTCAGCGAAACGCCGCACCATGTTCAAGTCGTGGGTGATCAACAGCACCGCCATGCCGTGCTTGCGCTGCAGGCTGTCGAGCAAATCCAGGATTTGACCACGCAGCGACACGTCCAGCGCGGTGGTCGGTTCATCGGCCAACAGCAGTTTTGGCTCGCCTGCCAAGGCCATGGCGATCATCGCGCGTTGCCGCTGTCCGCCAGACAACTGGTGCGGATAACTGTTGATGCGACGCGCTGGTTCAGGAATGCCTGTGTCATTGAGCAAGGCGATGGCGCGTTGCCAAGCGTCTTTGGTGGACAGGCCTTTTTTGAGGGTCAACACCTCGGCGATTTGGTCACCGATGGTGAACAAGGGATTGAGCGCGGTCATGGGCTCTTGAAAAACCATGGCGATGTCGCTGCCACGTATACCGCGCCATTGGTCTTCGCTCATTTGCAGCAGGTCTTGGCCTCCAAACAGGGTCTGGCCGCGCACCCAAGCCCCTCGGGCCAACCCCAGCAAACTCAGCGCAGTAACTGTTTTCCCGGAACCCGATTCGCCGACCAGCGCCAGCTTTTCGCCGGCTTGCATCTCAAAAGACACGCCGTGAACCACCTCACGGCCCTGAAATGACATGTGCAGGTTGTGCACCTTGAGCAAAGGCGCGCTCATGGCTTGTGCTCCTGACGCAGTTTGCGGGGGTCCAGGGCGTCCCGCAGGGCGTCTCCCATGAATGTCAACAAAAGCAGCGTGACCACCAACACCCCGAAGGTGGAGATTGAGATCCACCAAGCGTCGATGTTGTTCTTGCCCTGGGACAACAACTCACCCAAGCTGGGGGTGCCCGGTGGCACACCCAGGCCCAAAAAGTCAAGGCTGGTCAGCGCCAAGATCGCGGCGCTCATGCGAAACGGCAAAAACGTGACCACCGGGGTCATGCTGTTGGGCAACACATGCCGCCAAATGATCGCCCAGTTGGACAGTCCCAAGGCTTTGGCCGCTCGCACGTAGTCGAGTTGGCGGTTGCGCAAAAACTCGGCACGCACATAGTCGGACAAGCCCATCCAGCCAAACAGGCTGAGCAACAGCAGCAGCAGACCCACGCTGGGCTCGAACACGGCCGAGAAAATGATCAACAGGTAGAGCTCGGGCATGGCGCCCCAAATCTCGATGAAGCGTTGGAAAGCCAAATCGGTCTTGCCCGCAAAAAAACCTTGTATGGCGCCAGTCACCACGCCCAGCAGCGTGCCAGTGATGGTCAAGGCCAAGGCAAACAAAACAGAGACCCGAAAGCCATACAGCAAGCGGGCCAGGACATCGCGGCCGCGGTCATCGGTACCCATCCAGTTGTCCGCCGAAGGCGGTGCGGGGTTGGGCTCTTTGGCGAAATAGTTGAGCGTGGTGTGGTGATAGGGGTTCAAGGGGTAAATCGCCCAATTGCCGGGCTGTTCAAACTGCTGGCGAATGAACGGGTCAAAGAAGTCGGTGGGCGTGGCAAAGTCACCGCCAAACGCGGTCTCGGGTGGGTTATTCAAAACCGGAACATACAGCTTGCCCTGGTAACTGGCCACCAGCGGTTTGTCGTTGCAAACCAACTCGGCGGCCAGGCTGACGAAGAACAAAACCACGAACAGCACCAAACTGACAAAACCCAAGCGGTTACGCTTGAAGCGTTGCCAGGCCAGCGCAGAAGGAGACAGGGAAACGGTGGTCATGGCGGTCAATCGAACTTCACGCGGGGGTCCACCCACACGTAGCAGAGATCGCTGATCAGCTTGGTGACCAGGCCGATCAGGGTGAATAGGTAAAGGGTGCCCAGCACCACCGGGTAGTCACGGCGCATCACACTCTCATAGCTCAAAAGCCCCAGGCCATCGAGCGAGAACAAGGTTTCGATCAGCAAAGAACCGGTGAAAAAAGCACCAATGAAAGCGGCAGGGAAACCGGTGACCAAGGGAATCAAGGCGTTACGCATGACATGCTTCCACAGCACGCTGCGCTCGGACAGGCCTTTGGCGCGCGCGGTCAAGACATATTGCTTGCCGATCTCTTCGAGAAAGGCGTTTTTCGTCAGCATGGTGGTGACAGCAAATGCACCCAGCACACTGGCGGTGATTGGCATCGCGATGTGCCACAGGTAGTCCACCACCTTGGCACCCATGCTCAGGGTTTCCCAGTTGCTGGAGGTCAGTCCACGCAGGGGAAACCACTGCAACTGCCCGCCAAACACCACCAACAAAGCCACGCCCAGCACGAAGCCGGGGATGGCGTAGCCCACCAGCACCACCAAACTGGTGACCATGTCAAAACGTGATCCGGCGCGCACCGCTTTGGCAATGCCCAGCGGGACCGATATGGTGTAACTCAAAAAGAAAGTCCACAGCCCCAAACTGATCGAAACAGGCAGCTTTTCCTTGATCAGCTGCCAAACATCCTTGGGATAGAAAAAACTTTTGCCCAAGTCAAAACGGGCGAATTGGCCCAGCATTTGGCCAAAACGCTCCAGCGGCGGTTTGTCAAAGCCATAAAGTTGCTTGATTTCTTCGATGCGAGCAGCGTCTACGCCTTGGCGGCCACGGTAACCCGCACCAGATGCAGCGGCACCCTCCCCACCGGTGTCGCGCCCTTGGAGTTGCGACACCATTTGCTCGACTGGTCCGCCCGGCACAAATTGAATCACCACGAAGGTCAGCAACAAAATCCCAAACAGCGTGGGAATCATCAAGAGCAAGCGTTTGAGTATGTAGACGAACATGTCAGCGGATTCCCAGCAGGTTGTCAGAGGTGGCCCACCAGGTCGAGGTGATCCAGGTTTCGGGCTGGTAGTAGCGAGGCGTCACCGCAGGCCGCTCAAACCGGCCTGAACGCCAAGCCACCCGGTGCACGCTGCCGTACCAGTGCGGCACGCTGTAATGGCCGTGTCTCAACACCCGGTCCAGGGCTTTCAAAGCCGACACCAATTGCGGACGGGTTTGCGCGGCCACAGCCTTGTCCAACAAAGCGTCGACCGCCGGGTCTTTCACGCCGATCACATTGCTCGAACCCTCGGTGTCCGCGGCTTTGGCTCCAAAGCGTTCGAGCAACTCGGTGCCCGGGGCTTCGCTGCCGCCAATGCGGTTGCTGATCAGCTCGAAATCAAACACGTCCATGCGCTTTTGCAACACCGCGAAATCCACCACCTTGTAATTGACCTTGAAACCCAGCTTCTCCAAATTTTTGGCGTACGGCGTGACCACCCGACCCATCGAACCTGAGTTGTCCAAAAACTCCAGGGTGAACGCCTCACCCTTGTCGTTGCGCAAAGCGCCGTCGCGGTAGGTCCACCCGGCTTGGGCCAACAGGTCACGCGCTTGGCGCAAATGGTCCCTGAGGGTATGGCCGCTGGCAGGGTCCAGGCTGGTCACCGGTGGCAAGGGCACTTTGTCGGTGAACACCGCGGGCGCGAGTTGTGGACGCAGGGGTTCGAGCAAAGCCAACTCTTCAGCTTCAGGCAGATCCTTGGCCTCGAAATCGCTGCCAACAAAGTAGCCGCGCACCCGTGTGTAGGCTTGGTAGAACAGCTGGCGGTTCATCCATTCGTAGTCCATCGCCAGTGCAATCGCTTGGCGCACCCGTTTGTCCTTGAACTTGGGCAAACGGGTGTTGAACATGAAGCCTTGGAAATCACCGGCGTTGCCGTGTTGCAGCTCTTGTTTGATCAGCGTGCCGTTGTCAAACAATTTGCCCTTGTAACCGCGGGCCCATTCACGCGCCACAAAAGCTTGGATGTAGTCAAACTCACCCGCCTTAAAGGCTTCAAACTGGGCGGTCGTGTCTTTGTAGAGCTTGTAGGTGATGCGGTCAAAATTGAACATGCCTTGGCGCACATTGAGGTTTTTGCCCCAGTAGTTGGGGTCGCGCAGGTATTGGATGTCTTTGCCGAAGTCGGTCTTGCCGATTTTGTAGGGGCCAGAGCCAATCGGTACATCGGTGACCACTTGGTCAAAGGCTTTGCCAGCACCCCATTGCTGGCTGAATACGCCCATGCCACCCACGATCAATGGCAGTTCGGCATTGGCCCGCTTGAACTCGAACCGGATTTCGCGCGGTGAGAGCACCACCGCCGCCTTGACCTCGCTGAAATAGGTACGGAACTGAGGGGCGGCTTCCTTGCTGGTGAGACGGTCAAACGAGTACTTCACATCGGCGGCCAACACCGGGTCACCATTGTGGAAGCGGGCCTCGGGGTGCAAGCGAAAAGTGGCTGACAACTTGTCGGCTGCGACGCTCACGTCCTCAGCCAACAAACCGTAGGCTGTGGTGGGCTCATCGCTGTTACCCACCAACAATGTTTCAAACAGCAAACTGCCCAGTGCGGGGGGTGGTGTGCCCTTCAAGGTGAAGGGGTTGTATTTGTCAAAACTGGAGGCGCGGGTGGGCGCCACCAGCACGATCTCGCCGCCTTTGGGCGCGCTCGGGTTGACATAGCTGAAATGCTTGAAGTCGGGTGGGTACTTGATGTCGCCAAACTGGGCATAGGCGTGCGCCGCCCAGGCGCCCGTCGTGCTGCAAAGTAGCAAGCAAATTAGAAAAGTTCGCATGAGACAATTCTGCAAGATTTTTCAGGAGCAGCAAAATGCAAGCAAACCAAGGGTTTTTGGCGGGCAAAAAATTATTGATCACGGGCGTGTTGTCCAACCGTTCGATCGCTTATGGGATTGCCAAAGCCTGTCATGCCCAGGGTGCGGAGTTGGCTTTCAGCTACCAAGGAGAGCGTTTCAAAGATCGCATCACCGAATTCGCTGCCGATTTTGGCTCCAGCCTGGTGTTCGACTGCGATGTCTCGAGCGACGAGCAGATCGCCGCCATGGTCAGCGGTTTGACCGCTGCCTGGCCGAAGTTTGATGGATTTGTGCACGCCATTGGCTTTGCGCCGCGCGAGGCAATTGCCGGCGACTTTTTGGACGGCTTGAGCCGCGAAGCCTTTGCGATTGCACACAACATCAGCGCCTACAGCTTCCCCGCCATGACCAAGGCCATGCTGCCCTTCTTTAACGACAAGGCCTCGGTCCTGACACTTTCCTACCTGGGTGCCCTGCGCAACGTCCCCAACTACAACACCATGGGCTTGGCCAAAGCCTCGCTCGAAGCATCCGTGCGCTATTTGGCCGAGTCTCTGGGCAGCCACAACCGCGGCATGCGGGCCAACGGTATCAGCGCAGGGCCCATCAAAACCTTGGCGGCATCGGGTATCAAAGGCTTTGGCAAGATCTTGGATGTGGTGGCCAACAACTCACCGATTCGGCGCAACGTGACCATCGAAGATGTGGGCAACGTGGCTGCCTTCTTGTTGTCCGATTTGGCCGCCGGCGTGTCTGCCGAGATCACTTATGTGGACGGCGGTTTCAGCCAAGTGGTGCCGGGTATGGCCGATTAATTGGGGTCAGATTCCAATTGTTCAATTGGCAAAAAAATATCAAGAAGTCATCAAGGAGCGGTAAGCATGAACAAGGACATGTTCAACAGCATCTGGAACGCGGTTGAGGAAGACCCCGGCACGGCTGAAAACATGAAGATGCGTTCACGTTTGATGATGGCGCCAAAGGCGCACATGAGCAGCGCGGGCTGGAGTCAGGCACAAGCCGCCAAGCTGTTGGGCGTGACCCAACCTCGCGTATCGGACCTGATGCGCGGCAAGATCAATTTGTTTGCTTTGGACGCCATGGTGAACATGGCGGTGGCGGCCGGGTTGCAAGTGGAGTTGCAAATTCGATCAGCTGCTTCGGTCTCGGCGTGATACAAAAAATTCAGAGTAATTTCGTTTTTGTGTCTAAAAACGGCTGTAAGCCTCGTCCTCTATGACCACCTGCCCAAAACAAGCTGTTTTGGGCCGACTCCACAAACGCCTCTCTCAAACGCCCGCCCTGTTGCAAATTGGGGTCATTGGTTAATTGGAATCTGACCCCAATTGTTCTGCGAAAGTCCATTGCGCCAACGCCACGCCCGGCAAAATCAGCACGGCCCCAACCAAATGGTGCCAGCCAAGCGGTTCGTTCAGCACGCCCCACGACACCACCGCGCCCCACAGCGGCCCCAAATACAGCACCATGCTGACTCGGCTGGCGCCCAATATTTTTTGTCCCCAGGCATAGACGCTGTAAGCCAGGATGCCTGGGAACACACCCACCACCAATACCAGCAGCGCCGCCCTCGCCGTCCATGCTGGTGTGCTCGGCAGGCTGGCTTCCCACAACACAAACGGCAGCACCACGAGACAACCAAAAAAAGCCATCACCGACAAACGCGCCAAACCGCTTAACGGTGAAGGCCAGTGTTTTTGCAGCAAAGCAAAAGCCGCCCAACTGCAAGCAGCCAGCAAAATCAGCGCGTCGCCCTCGACCCATTGCACTTGCCTCAGCGCTGCCCACTGGCCCTGAACAACCACATGCAGCACGCCCACCAGGGCCAACAGCACCCCCAGCGCTTGCCACCAGCGCATGCGTTCCTTCAACCAGACAACGGCGGCCAGACAGATGAACACCGGCGCAGAGGCATAAATCAGGGAAATGTTCATGGCCGAAGTAGTGCGCGCCCCGACATACACCCAAGCGCCGCAAATCAACATGCCAAACAAGCTGAGCACCAAGTACCTGCGCCAGTCTTGCAAGACATGTGAACGGTGAAGCCAAATCTCGTCCCGGGTCCACCATCCCAAGCTGAGGGTCACGATCAGCCAGCGTCCCAGCGCCAAGCCGTGCGGCTCGATCACGCCGGGGGCCATGCGGGCAACCGTGAAATTGAAGGCCCACATGGCGGGTACACACCAAATGGCGATCGCGGCCAACCGAACCGAAGCAGACACGCCCATGCGGTTCAAAATTTCAATGCCGCTTGGGCCAGCTTCGCCACGTCCAGCGCTGGGTGGTCTTTCAGTCGGTGATCGCTCCAGACTTGACGCCAACGCCGTGCTCCGGCTTGGCCGTGACGCAAGCCCAGCATGTGACGCGCTACCGCAAACCAGCCCACGCCATGGCTGGCCTGCAAACCCATGTAGCGCACCATCTGTTCCTCCACCTCATCCATGCTCAAGGGCATGTTGTCAAAACCCATCAGCCGGTCCCATTCGCTCAGAAACCAAGGCCGCTGGTAGGCCTCACGGCCGACCATGACGCCGTCCAGCGTGTTCAGGTGTTGGGCAATTTGGGCTGAGGAATTGATGCCCCCGTTGATGACAAACCCAAGCGCAGGGAAATCGGCTTTCAGCTTGAGCACCCATTCGGGCTTCAGAGGCGGAATCTCGCGGTTTTCTTTGGGTGACAGGCCTTGCAGCCAAGCGTTGCGGGCATGCA
This sequence comes from Bordetella parapertussis, assembly GCA_945873925.1. GTDB lineage: Bacteria > Pseudomonadota > Gammaproteobacteria > Burkholderiales > Burkholderiaceae_C > Limnohabitans. The sequence goes on along the minus strand of CAMCES010000001.1, from coordinate 23,881 downwards.
CGATGAAATGCTGGCAACCTGCCTGAGAGACGATGCCGACAAAATCACGGACAAATGCGTAGCTCTCGCCTCGGTCGATGCCGATCCGGTGTTTCACCGTCACCGGAATCTCCACCGCATCGCGCATGGCTTTGACGCCATCGGCCACCAGTCGCGGCTCGGCCATCAGGCACGCGCCAAACGCGCCGCGCTGCACCCGCTCAGACGGACAGCCGCAATTGAGGTTGATTTCTTGGTAACCCCACTTTGCACCCAGTTTGGCCGCCTGGGCCAGATCGGCTGGCTCACTGCCACCGAGTTGCAATGCCACCGGTTGCTCCTCAGGGTTGAAGTCAAGATGGCGCGGAACATCACCGTGGATCAAGGCACCGGTGGTGACCATCTCGGTATAGAGCAAAGCGTGGCGCGACAGCAAGCGATGGAAGTATCTGCAGTGCCTGTCGGTCCAATCCATCATTGGCGCAACGCTGACGCGATGACGACGTTTTGCCAGACCAATCGGGGGTGTTTTTTCAGAACAGCGCTTCATTCACGGTGAGCATACAGCCTGCGTGAATTGACCTTCCGGGCTTTCTGAGGTCAGGGTCACCAAAAATTCACCGTTCGCTGAGGCTGAAACCAACACCCCGTAATCAGGCATGCGTCGCTCTTCCGCAGCCTGCTGGGCCAAACGCCAAACGGCATTCAGATCGCGGCTTGAAACCACCACCAACTGAGCCTGCTTTTCCTCAAAGCCGGGCTTGAGGCGAACCACATGAACATGCAACTGATTTTGGGTGCGTTTGGTTCGGGGATTCACGGCAAGTGCTATTTCGTGGGGCTTGAGTCGTTCGAGGGCAACTTGCCATGAAAAAGACCAAATGGAATCCGGCCGCCTGCTGTCTTCTATGCCTGTGACAGTGGCTTTGGGCATCACCAAGCCGTGGACAAAGTCTTTGGGACAGCCACACATTTTGATGTCCCTGATCGCTACAAATTCAGCACTCTCAGCCCAAACTTCAGACGTTGCACGACAGGTGGTCTTGCCAGCGCAATTTGCAATCCGCTGCGGCGCACGGCACTGCTCGCAGTAAGCCGGCGTGTCTGTGCGAAGGCACTGCTGGACAATATCTAACAAAATATCGCTGTTGGCCAAGCTGGTGCGTGCCTGAAAAAATCCAAACAGCAATATGAACCCGAGGGCAAAAACGCGCACGGCGACTTTGAACATGTTAATTTCCCCATCATGAATCGATTGGTCAGCCAATCACAAACGCATGTATGTCTTGCATTATTGGATAAAGCTGAGGTCATTTTCCGACGTCTTTTTGACCGTTGGATTAAATCGTCCTAGGGGGAATGAATCAAGAGATGTCAAATGAATACCAAATAAATCATTTAAAAATATTTTTTAAAGATCACAAAGCTGGTGCCGAATACCATTAACCCTTTGTGGATCAGATGTGATTAACGAATTATTCTGCCCCTTCCTCGCACCAACCTGGCGAAGGCATGTTGCCAAAGCGATGTCAGGCAGCTTGCTCGCGACCCTGGTCGTTGGTCTGCTGCCTGTGCCAAGCGCCGCTGCTGATCAACAAGTGGCGATCAGCGCGGTGGATGACCGCGCCAGCTGGGTGCAGTTCCCCCCGCCCAAGCCCAAACCCGTGCAAGCCGACCGCGACAGCGTCGCCCCGAAACCGGCTGAAGCGACCAAACCACCAGAAGCCGCCAAACCCGTTGAAGCTGCCAAGCCACCTGAAGCCGCCAAACCGCCCGAGTCCGCCAAGCCCATTGAAACCGCTAAACCACCTGAAGTTAGCAAACCTGTTGAAGCGGCCAAGCCCGCCGAGGTGCCGCGTGTGGCGAATCAGGCCGAGGTGGGCATCGAATTGGTAGGCTTTTTGTTTGTCGGCAACCAAGCCATCAGCAGCGCCGAATTGGGCCAGGCCTTGGCGGGCCAGTTGGGCATGAAATCCAACATGGGCGAGTTTGAAAAGATCGCAGATGAAGTCACCCGCCATTACCGGCTGCGCGGGTGGCTGGCGCGCGCGGATTTGCCGCAACAAGATTTGAGCGGCGGCATCTTGCGGATCAACATCACCGAGGCCCGATTTGGTGGTACGGTGATCAATGACCCGTCGGGTGCCTTGAAAGCCTCGGACCACTTGGTCAAACTGATTGAGCGCAAACAGCCTGTGGGCAAAGCCATCAGCCTCAAAGCCCTGGAAACTGCCTCGTTATTGGCGGCCGAATGGCCAGGTATCAAAACCCAAATCAGCTTGCAACCGGGCAACCAAGCGGGCGAGTCGGTGGCGCTGGTGCAGGTGACGCCAGATAAAGAACAGCAAACACAGGTCGACTTGGACAACCACGGCTCGCGGGCGGTGGGTGCCTTTCGGCAATCGCTGGCTTTCAACCTGAACAACCCCAGCCAACGCGGTGACCAGATTGCGGTCAACCTGCTCAACAGCGAAGGTGTGAAATACGGCCGTCTGATGTACAGCCTTCCCCTGGCAGGCAGTGGCTGGCGACTGTCCAGCTACGCCTCGGCCATGCATTACAAACTGATCACGGCAGATTTCGCTGCCTTGCAAGCCGAAGGGCCCTCTTCCACGCTGGGCTTGGCATTGAGCCTTCCTCTGGTGCGCACCTCGGTTGAGGCCATGAACCTCAATATCGCAGGTGAGTCGAAACAGTACCGCAACGACGTGTTGAACCAAACGGTGACCAAGTACAGTGGCCAGTCGACCAACTTCAGCTTGGACCTGAGCGGCCAAGACCCATCGTCGCCCTTGCAATACCGCAGCTCTGCTTCTGTGGTGATCGGCAAGATCGACCTGAGTCAATCCACCACGGCACATAGACAAGGCGATTCGGCCACAACCCAAACCGCTGGGCACTACCAGCGCTTGCGCTTGAGCCACCATCAGCGCTATGCCTTGAACGATCGTCGTGCTTTGGTCGGTCAATTCCAAACCCAATGGGCAAGCAAAAACCTTGATGGTGCTGAGAAAATCTACCTTGGTGGTGCCCAAGGTGTGCGTGCCTACCCTGCCAACGAAGCAGGCGGTAGCCAAGGCAGTCTGTTAAACCTGGAGTTCCAACAGCTTGTGCCCTTGGCCGGGCAAAACCTGACCGTGGCTGGTTTCTACGATTGGGGCGATGTCACGGTCAACAAGTTCAGCAGTGCACCCACCGTCTTGAACCACTACCAACTCGAAGGCTGGGGATTGTGGCTGGGCAGCAGCCTAAACTCGGGCTTGGGCCAAACCGATTTCAAACTGACCTGGGCGCGGCGCATCGGTCACAATCCCAATCCCCACCCCAGCAGTGGCCTAGACCAAGACGGCAGCCTGGTGCTGAATCGCTATTTGTTCAACCTCAACCATGCGTTCTGACATGAAACAAGTCCACCGCCACACCACCTTGGTTTCGTGCTTGGCCTTGTTGGGGCTGCAATTGCATGCACAAACACCCCCCGTGGCCAGCAGCGCCTTGCCGCAAGGCGCGAAAGTGGTGTCTGGCCAAGCCACGGTGACGCAAACCGCGCCGAATGTCTTATCCATTGGGCAAACCAGCAACCGCGCGGTGCTTGATTGGAACAGTTTCAATATTGGCGGCCAAGCCTCGGTGCAATTCAACCAACCCAATGCCAACGCTGTGGTGTTGAACCGGGTGCTCGACACCAACCCGAGTCAAATTTTGGGCCGCTTGAGCGCCAATGGCCAGGTGTTCATCAGCAACCCTGCCGGTGTGTTGTTTGGTCCCACAGCCCAGGTGAATGTGGCCGGTTTGGTGGCCACCACGCAAGCGATTTCCAACGAAGATTTCAATCAATTTGGCGCAGCCCTGGCCGTCAACGGCCAGCAAGGCGCGGTGGTGAACCAAGGGCAAATCACCGCGGCCTTGGGTGGCTACATCGCCTTGCTGGCCCCCGAGGTGCGCAATGAAGGTGTGTTGCTGGCGCGTGAAGGCACAGTGGCCTTGGCTGCGGGCTCGAAAACCGTTTTGCAATTCGCCGACAGCAAGCTGGTGTCGGTGTTGGTCGAGCAATCGGTGATGGACGCCTTGGTGGTCAACAAGCAAGTCATTCGGGCCGATGGCGGCTTGGTGGTCTTGTCGGCACGCAGCGCGAATGCCATCTTGGGCAGCGTGATTCAGCAAAGCGGCACGATTGAAACCCTGTCCTTGGTCAGTCGCGAAGGCCGCGTGTTTTTGGATGGCGGCACGCAAGGTTTGGTCGACATGAGTGGCCAGATCAGCGCCGCTGGTGTGGCCCCTGGCAGCAAGGGCGGCGAGGTGGTGGTGACCGGCGACAAAGTCACCCTCTCGGGCCAGGCACGGGTCGATGCCAGTGGCCAAGGCGGTGGCGGCAAGGTCCTGATCGGTGGCGACTGGCAAGGCCAGAACCCGCTGATTCGCCAAGCCAATGAAGTGATCGTGAAACCCGGTGCTGTGCTGAATGCATCTGCGCTGAACAAAGGCAACGGCGGCACCGTGGTGGTCTGGTCCAACACCCGTAACACCCAAGGCAGCACCCAGGTGCAAGGCCAGTTGCTGGCGCGGGGCGGCGCCTTGGGCGGCGACGGCGGCCGCATTGAAACCTCGGGCCACCAGCTGAACACCAACGGCGTGCAGGGCGACGCCAGTGCACCCGCAGGCCAAGCAGGCACTTGGTTGTTTGACCCCTGGAACGTCGAAATCACCTCTGCCAGCCTGAACAACAACGAGAGCAGCGGCACCTGGACGGCCAGCGGCAGCAGCTCGACGATTGCCAATACCGCCATCAACAGCTTGCTCGAAGCGGGTACCAATGTGGTGGTCAGCACCACGGGCATCGGCACAGAAGCGGGCAACATCACGGTCAGTGCGCCCATCACGCGCAGCACCAGCACCGGCTCGGCCAACCTGACTTTGAATGCCGACAACAACATCATCATCGGCAGCGCGGTCAACATCAGCGGCAGTGGCTCGAACCTGAACCTGAACGCCGGTGGCACCGGCGGGGTGGCATTGAATGCCGCCGTGACGGTGGATACCTTGAATGTGAGCGTGCCTGGCGTTGGCACGGTGACGCAATCGGCGGCGATGGACGTGAACAACCTGAAATTGGTGGGCACCGGCTCTGCCGTGGCTTTGAACCACACCAGCAACCGCATTGGCACACTGGCGGCCAATGTGAACAGCCTGGGGCTGGTCAGCACCACCGGGGCCAATTTGTCCGACCCCTATGGCACGGGTTTGTACATCGGCACCGTGGCGGGCTTGAATGGCGTCACCGCTGTCGGTGATGTGAATATTGCGGTGCGCAACGGCAATGTGTTTGTCAATCAAAACATCGCCACCAGCAGCACGAATGCCACGGCCTTGGTGTTGAACGCGGGTGCGGACTTGGCTGTGGGTGCCTACACGGGTGCGACCAGCAGCGTCAACCCCTATGGTTTCAACATCATTTTGGGCTCCGGCAAAACCATCACCATGGGGAGTGGCGGCACCGGCAAGCTTTACAGCGGATCGGTGGCTGGCAGTGGCCAGGCCTTGAGCACCTATGTGGGTTCGGGCAGCGGCCGGTTCCGCTACAACAGCAATGCCACGACCACGAATTACAGCCAAGCCTTGGGCACCGGCTTGAACCTGATTTACCGCCAAAACCCGCAACTGACCATCAGCTCGAGCAGTCGCAGCATCGTCTATGGGACCAGCTTCAGCGCCCTCACCCCCTCGGTGTCGGGACTGGTCAATGCCGACACCACAGGGCTGGCGTTGCAAGGCTTGAGCGAAAGTTTGACCGGCAACAGCACGTCCACCCAGGGCTACACGAAAGCGGGCAGCTATGCCATCACCCCGTCCGTTGTCAGCCTGTTGGGCTATGGCACCAGCAGCAGCAACGGCACCCTGACTGTGACGCCCAAAGCCCTGACCGTGACCGCCTTGGTGACCGATGCCAACAACAAGGTGTATGACGGCACGGCCGCCGCCACCTTGCAACTGAGCACCAACAAGTTTGACAACGATCTGGTCACCGCCGTGCCCAGCAGCGCCTTCTTTGCCAACAAAAATGTGGGCACCGGCAAAACCATCACGGCCACCGGCTTGAGCCTGACCGGCGCGGACGCGGCCAACTACAGCCTGAGCAGCACCAGCACCACCTCCACCGGCAACATCACCGCCAAAGCCCTGAGCCTGAGCTATGCCGGGGAGAACAAGGTGTATGACAGCACGACCATCGCCACCGTCACCGTGACCGATGACCGGGTTGCTGGGGATGTGTTGACCATCGGTCGCACCGCCGTGTTCAGCGATAAAAACGTGGCCACCGGCAAAACCGTCACGGTGTCGGGCGCAGCCTTGTCGGGCACCGACAGCGGCAACTACAGCCTCAGCAGCACGACCGGCAGCACCACCGCCAACATCACCCAGCGCACCCTGACCATCAGCGGCATCACCGGGCCCAGCCGCGCTTACGACGGCACCACCACCGCCACGCCGGTCACCTCGGGCATCGTTTACGGCAACAAGGTCAGCAGCGACAGCCTGAGCCTGAGCAGCAGCAGCGGCGTGTTCACCGACAGCAAGGACGTGGGCACCAACAAGCCCATCAGCTTGACCAATGGATACACAGGTACCGACTTGGCCAACTACAACGTGGTGGACCAAACCAGCACCACCGGCTCGGTCACACCGAAAACGCTGACGGCGACTTTGACTGCCAGCAACAAGGTCTATGACCAAACCACGGCAGCCAGCGCCACGATTGGCAGCATCACCGGTTTGGTCGGCAGCGAGACCGTCACGGCCACAGGCACCGCGACCTTCAACAACAAAAACGTCGGCACGGGCAAATCCGTGACCGTCAACAGCGTGGTCTTGGCCAACGGCGCCAACGGTGGTGCGGCCAGCAACTACAGCTTGGCCAACGGCTTCACGACCACCGCCAACATCACGGCCAAAAGCTTGTCGGTCACCGCGGCGGCCAACCACAAGGTGTATGACGGCACCGCCACCGCCACCTATGTGCTCAGCAGCGACCAGTACCTGACCGACCTGTTGACCATCACCGGCACCACCGGCTTGTTCAGCGACAAAAACGCAGCGAACGCCAAAACCGTGACCGTGGGTGGCATCGCCCTGTCGGGCACGGATGCCAGCAACTACAGCTTGGTCAACACCACCACCACAACCACCGCCAACATCACGCCCAAGGCCTTGACCGCCAGCGTGACCGCGCCCAACAAAAACTATGACGGCAACACCACCGCCGCGCCCACACTGAGCATCAGCAGCGGCTTGGTGGGGGCTGAAACCGTGACCGCCACTGGCATCGCCACCTTCAATTCGAAAAATGTGGCCAATGCCAACACGGTCACGGTCAACACCACCAGCTTGGCCGATGGTCTCAACGGTGGTTTGAAAGACAACTACAGCTTGGCGGCGGGTCAAACCGTGGCCGCCTACATCACGCCCAAGACCTTGACCGCGACCGTGGCCGCGCCAAACAAAACCTATGACGGCACCACCACCGCCGCGCCCACATTGACCATCAATCCCGCTGGTCTTGTGGGTTCAGAAACCGTCACGGCCACCGGCACGGCAACGTTCAACACGAAAAACGTGGCCACCGCCAACCTGGTGACGGTGAACACCACCACACTGGCCAATGGCACGAACGATGGCGTTGCCAGCAACTACAGCCTGGCCGCGGGCCAAACCGTGGCGGCCAGCATCACGGCACGCGCCATTGCCGTCGATGCCCCCACCGTCTCCAAAATTTACGACGGCAGCAGCAGCATCACGCCGTCGATCGCCACCATCAACCCCTTGTTGCCCACCACAGCGACCAGCAGCAGCTTGGGCACCTCTGACGCCATCACGGCCAGCGACTTGGCTTATGCCAGCGCCCGCGCAGGCACCAGCAAAGTGGTGAATGCCTCGAACCTGGTGATCCGCGACAACAGCGGCGCGGGTGAGGTGATGAACAGCAACTACACCATCACTTACAACGCCAACAATGCCAGCGTCATCACACCGAAAACGCTGACAACCACCCTCACCAACACCGGTGTCACCAAGGAATACAACGCCACCACAGCAGCCCCCAGCGGCTTCACGCCCAGCTACAGCTGGTCGGGATTCATCAGTGGCGACACCGCCGCCACCCTGAGCAACACCTCCTCGGCTTACAACACCAAAAACGTCAGCACGGCGAACCAAGTCACGGTCAGTGGCTTGGCCATCACCGCGGTCACCGGCAGCAACAGCACTGCCGCCACCGACTACCAGTTGGACAGCACCAGCAAAACCGTCGCGGCCACCATCACTCCGGCCACCTTGACCCCAACCCTCTCGAACACCGGTGTGACCAAGGTGTATGACGCCAGCACCGCCGCACCCACAGGCTTCGCCCCCACCTACAGCTGGTCCGGTTTGGTCGCGGGTGACAGCGCCGCCACGCTCAGCAGCACGTCCTCCAGCTACAACAGCAAGAACGTCAGCACCGCCAACCAACTCACCGTGAATGGCTTGGCCATCACGGGCATCACCGGCAGCAACAGCAGCTTGGCGACGGACTATGTGCTCAACGCCACCAGCAAAACCGTGGCGGCCAGCATCACGCCGAAAACCATCATCGCCAACATCAGCAACACGGGCGTGAGCAAGGTCTATGACGGCGCTAACTCTGCGCCCACAGGCTTTGCACCCACCTACACCTGGTCGGGCTTGGTGGCAGGCGACACTGGTGCTGCGGTGGTCAACGGCGGGATGGCCTACAACAGCCCACGGGTGGCCTTGGCCAATCAAATCACGGTGAGCGGCATGACGCTCTCCAGCATCGTGGGCAGCAACAGCAGCTTGGCCGGCGACTATGCGCTGGACACGAACAGCAAAACCGTGGCGGCCACCATCACCGCCAAAACCTTGACACCGTCCGTGAGCAACACCGGGGTCACCAAGGTGTATGACGGCAGCACCGACGCGCCTTCGGGCTTCACACCCAGCTACACCTGGTCGGGCTTCATTGCGGGCGATACCGCTGCGACATTGACCAACACCGGCTCGAGCTACAACAGCAAAAACGTGGTCGCGGCCACGACGGTGACCGTCAATGGCTTGGCCCTGACAGGCAGCATCACCGGCAGCAACAGCAGCGCCTTGTCCGACTATGCGCTGGACGCCACGGCCAAACCCGTGGCAGCCACCATCACGGCCAAGCCCCTCACGGCCACGGCAACCGCCGCGAGCAAAACCTATGACGGCACCAATGCGGCCACCCCCGTGCTGAGCATCACCAATGGTCTGGTGGGCACGGAAACCGTGACCGCCACAGGTACCGCCAGTTACAACAGCCAAAACGTCAGCACCGCCAACCTGGTGACCGTCAACACCACCAGCTTGGCCAATGGCAACAATGGCGGCTTGGCCACCAACTACAGCTTGGCAGCGGGCCAAACTGCAGCGTCCAGCATCACGCGCAAAACCATCACGCCGACCCTCAGCAACACCAATGTGACCAAGGTGTATGACGGCAGCACAACGGCACCCAGCGGTTTTGCGCCGACCTACACCTGGTCGGGCTTGGTGACCGGTGACAACGCGGCCACGGTGACCAACACCGGCAGCAGCTACAACAGCCGCAATGTCAGCACGGCCAACCAGGTCATCATCGATGGCTTGGCCATCACCGGCATCACCGGCAGCGCGGGCAGCTTGACCAGCGACTATGTGCTGGACGCGACCAGCAAGGGCGTGGCCGCCAGCATCACGCAAAAAACCCTGACCGGCAGCATGACCAATGCTGGCGTGACCAAGGTGTACGACGGCACCATCGCGGCACCCACTGGCTTTGTGCCCAGCTTCACTTGGTTGGGATTCATCGCAGGTGACAGCACCGCCACCACCAGCCACACATCCGCCGACTACAACAGCGCCCGTGTCAACAGCGCCAACCAAATCACGGTCAATGGTCTGGCCATCTCAACCGTCACGGGCAGCAACAACACCCTGGCCTCGGACTATGTGATGGACGCCAACACAAAAACCGTGGTGGGCACGATCACCCCGAAAACCCTCACACCCACCCTGAGCAACACGGGGGTGAGCAAGGTGTACGACGGCAGCACCGCTGCACCCACGGGCTTTGCACCGGCCTACACATGGTCGGGTCTGGTCAGTGGCGACACCTCAGCCAGTCTGAGCAACACCGGCTCGACCTACAACAGCAAGGATGTGATCAGCGCCAATCAAATCACGGTGAACGGTTTGGTGCTGAGCAATGTCACTGGCAACAAAAGCAGTGTGGTGAGTGACTATGCGATTGACGCCACCAGCAAAACCGTGGCGGCCAGCATCACGCCTAAGAGCTTGACGGCCAGCGTGACCGCACCCAGTAAAACCTATGACGGCACCACCAGCGCCTCGCCGACATTGAGCATCCTTGCTACTGGGTTTGTGGGCACTGAAACCGTGACGGCCACCGGCACCGCCAGCTTCAATTCGAAAAATGTGGCCTCCGCCAATCTGGTGACGGTCGACAGCACGAGCTTGGTGAACGGCAGCAACGGCGGTTTGGCTACCAACTACACCCTGCCTGCTGGCCAAAGCGTGGCCGCCAGCATCACAAAGCGACCCGTCACGTTGACAGCGCCCATGGTGAGCAAAACCTACGATGGCACGACCAGCGTGACCAGCACCTATCAGCCCACCGTCACCATGGGCTCACTCGCTACGGGCGACCAGTTGTCTTCCAGCACCCTGGGCTTTGACACAGCCCGTGCGGGCAACAACAAAACCATCAGCGTGTCGCAGGCCCTGATCACCGATGCCAACAAAGCAGACATGAGCAGCAACTACACCGCCAGTTTCAGCAACAACACCAGCAGCAGCATCACGCCCAAGAGCGTGACACCACTGCTGGGCAACAGCAACGTCACCAAGCTCTACGACAGCTCCACAGCAGCCCCCGTGGGCTTCTCGCCGCTGCTCAGTGTCACTGGCTTGGTGGCAGGCGACTCGGCGGCAACCCTCAGCCACAACAGCGCGGCCTACAACAGCGCCAATGTCTCCAACAACAACCCCGTGACCGTGGCTGGTTTGGGCCTGAGCAGCATTGCCGGCAGCAATGGCAGTGTGCCAAGCGACTACCAGTTGAGTAGCAGCACAGCCTCAGTCTCTGCCGCCATCACACCCAAGCCTGTGGTGGCCAGCGATGTCGTTGATCCTGCAAATCTGCCCCTGGCCACAAGCACAAACCAAGCTGCTGCGGGTGTGGTGAGTTTCAAGGCCTCACCAAACAGTGTGGCAGCCAGTGAGTCAAATGCCGAAGTCACCACCACCAACAACACTCCCACATCTGTGAGCAGCACACCCACTCCGGTAATGCCTGGCAACAAGCCCAGCTTGGCGCAGCAAGCCATGCAAGGTGTCACGCCAAGAACAATGAGCCAATGGAGTGATGCGCAAGTGCAATCCCTGCCCGCCACCCAAGTGGCTGCATTGGAGGCACTGCAATTAAAACAAGTGATACGTTTGCTGGACGCTGATTCGCAAATCCGGGCCATCAACCCACTGGTGTTACCTAAGATGGACTTGCAAACCCTGGCTGGCTTGAGCAACAAGCAAATCAATGCGCTGACACCCGAGCAATTGATCAACATGACCAAGGCACAAATCAACTTCTTGTTGCCGGTGTTATCGCCGTCGCAAATCAATGCCTTGCGCAACTCACCCCCCCCAATGTCTCTCGCGAAATAATACGCCTGGCTCAATCAGCCACCAGCCCACACAACAGATTTAAAACAGCTGCATTTGGCTTGAATTCAGCAGGTGGTTAACGACAAACTGCCACAACACCGTGTGGTGTTTGTTTTCATGCCACATCGGCTGCATGTATTTTTTGGTGTACCAATGTTGCTGGCTTTCCAAGTGACAACCGATCAAGCCCACGTTGCCTTGCACGATCGCCATCGGGTCGCCGTTGGCATAACTGGCCACGGTTTGAAAGCTACCGCCCGTGAAAGTCGGTCCATCGTAGAAATACATGCTTTCTTCGCGCCCCCACCAATTCACCTGCGCCACCGTGCCGTAGGAAGAACGTATTTCAGCTCGCGGTCGTTTGATGTATTGGACGCAGCGGGTTTTTTGCAGCAAATTGAAATAGTAGGCATCGGCCCAATAGGCGCCCATGCAAATACCCAAATACTTGCCCCCGCGCAGCATGAACTCGCGCACCTCGGCCAAATTGGGTTGGATCACCCTGCGAAAAGCCGTGGCTTCACCATCGCCGCCCGGAAACACCACCAAATCCACATCGTCGAAAAACCCACCGGTCACTTTCTGTTTGCTGAACAATTTCAGCTGGGCTGTGCCAGCAAAGGCGGCAATGACGCCATTGACCGAATCGATCGAACAGGTGGGATGCTGCAAGAAAATCGCGATTCTTTTCTTCATGCTTTACAAATCAGCAACGAACGACAGGCCAAGCGGCTTTTATCAGCCCATGTGCAACCCACCGTTGCAGGAGAAATCTGCACCGGTGGTGAAGCCTGACTCGTCACCAGCCAACCAACCCACGATCGAGCCAATTTCTTCAGGCGTGCCCAGGCGTTTGACGGGAATGGTGGCCACGATTTTTTCCAGCACTTCTGGTTTGATCGCTTTGACCATGTCGGTGCCGATGTAGCCGGGGCTCACAGTGTTGACGGTCACGCCCTTGTTGGCCATTTCTTGGGCCAAAGCCATGGTGAAGCCGTGCATGCCGGCTTTGGCGGCCGAGTAATTGGTTTGCCCCGATTGGCCTTTTTCACCATTGACCGAAGAAATTTGGATGATGCGGCCCCAGCCTTTTTCAACCATGCCAGGCACGACTTGCTTGGTCACGTTGAACATGGCGTTCAAGTTGGTGTCAATCACGGCTTTCCAGTCGTCCACGGTCATCTTCAAGAACATGCGGTCACGGGTGATGCCCGCGTTGTTCACCAACACATCGATCGGGCCATGCTCAGCCACGGCTTTGCTGAAGGCATCGGTGGTGGAGGTCCAGTCGGCCACATTGCCCACCGATGCGTAGAAAGTGTAGCCAGCGGCTTTTTGCTCGCCCAGCCATTTGTCGAAGTCGCGACTGGGGCCGCAACCTGCAATCACCTTGTGACCCATGTGGTGCAAGCGGTGGCAGATGGCGGTTCCGATGCCACCCATGCCGCCGGTGACGTAGGCGATTTTTTGACTCATTTGGTTTTCCCCTGTGGTTATTTGAAAAAAATGATTCAGGCGCGTTGCTTCACATAACGCCCTGGCGCAGCTTCGATGGCTTTGAATTTGCCCCGGCCATAGGTTTTGGGGGCGGCCACTTGTTGTCCTGCGTGTTTCTTCAGCCAGGCGGACCAATCGGTCCACCAGCTGCCGGGATGCTCTTTGGCCTTGCCCAGCCAAGCAGTCAGCGTTTTTGGAAACGCGTTGTCACCGCGAACCCAGTGGCTGCGTTTGTGGGCGGCTGGCGGGTTGATCACGCCTGCTATATGGCCAGACGCGCCCATGACAAAGCGTTTGGGACCCTGGAAAACCTGGGTCGTGGCGTAAGCACCCCCAATCGGCACGATATGGTCTTCGCGCGAACCGTAGACATAGACAGGCAAGTCGATTTGGCGCAAATCAATGTGTTCGCCACACACCCTGGCCTTGCCCGGCTTGATGAAGTTGTTTTCCAAATACGTGTTGCGCAAATACCAGGCGTACATCGGGCCGGGCAGGTTGGTGGAGTCGCTGTTCCAGTAAAGCAAATCGAAAGGCGGTGGTGTTTCACCCTTCAAGTAGTTGCCCACCACATAGTTCCAAACCAAGTCGTTCGGGCGCAAAAAACTGAAGGTCTGTCCCATGTCACGCCCTGTCATCAATCCACCTTGCGAAAACTGCGCTTCACGGAATTTGACAAATGCCTCGTCAATGAACACATCCAAAACCCCCGTATCTGTGAAATCGACAAAGGTGGTCAACAAGGTCGCACTGGCCACCGGGTCTTCACCGCGGACGGCTAGCACCCCCAGAGCGGCTGTCAGCAAGGTGCCGCCCACACAAAAACCCAAGGCATTGATTTGCGGCATCTTGCCAATTTGACGCGCCACCTCAATGGCTTGCATCACACCGTTTTCCACATAATCGTCCCAGGTGGCATTGGCCAAATCGGTATCTGGGTTGCGCCAACTCACCACAAAAGTGCGATGCCCTTGAGCCACGGCATAGCGCACCAGTGAATTGGCGGGTTGCAAATCCAGGATGTAAAACTTGTTGATGCAAGGCGGCACCATCAAAAAAGGCCGTTGGTAGACCTTGTTGGTCAGCGGTTTGTATTCGATGAGTTGGAACAACGCGTTTTCAAAAACCACCGCACCCTCGGTGGTGGCCACGTTTTTGCCCACCTCGAACAAGCTTTCATCGGTCATGGACATATGGCCTTGCTGTAAATCGTGGAGCAGGTTGTGCAGACCTTGCTTGATGCTCTCGCCCTGGGTGTCGATGGCCTTTTGTTGCGCTTCAGCGTTCATCGCCAGAAAGTTACTGGGCGAGGAAGCAGCCGCCCACTGTTCAACTGCAAAGCGAATGCGAGCGCGTGTTTTCTCGTCTGTGTCGAGCGAATCGGCACAGGCCATCATGGTGCGCGCATTGAGCAAGTAAAGCGCAGCGTTGAAGGCTGCGCTGGAATTGTGTTGCCATGCCGGGTTGGCAAAGCGCCTGTCTTTCAAAACAGGTGTTGTTTGCAAGCCTTGTTGCCAAAGTGCTTGCAACTCCTTGGCGTAGCCGGTCTGCAGTTCAAGCAATTTGTCGACAGGAATGTTCAGGGCAGGCAGGGACATCATGGGCACTTGTCTTGGGAGGGCTCGGTCTTGATCTTATGCCGGTAATTAAAAGCCGATACCCCTACAAACCCCTGACACAAACCCTTTCAAGCCAAACCGATGCCGACCGCAAAACGTCCGCTGAGACGATCTCTGCGGTGTGAAAAATAGGTGTCAGGCCGGGAAAAAGTGCACCAAGACAGTGATCCGTCGTTGCCTTGCACCTCAAGCACCCCAGCGGCAAGCAGCCGCTGCCGAGCCAAACCGGGCAAATTTGCAAGGTATTTGTGTCGGGCTGGCAGGGCTTGGAAAGCCTCTTCGCAGCCAGCACCGCCAGCGGTGAATGCCTCCTTGACATCCTCTCCCACCTCGAAAACACCCGGGCCAATGCAGGGCCCCAGCCAGACCTTGACGGCAGCCAGGTCACCCCAAGGCTTGAAAACGGACAGGGTCTGCTCGATCACCCCAGCAGCCAAACCGCGCCAACCGGCGTGAGCGGCTGCCACCAGCTTTGCGCTCGGATGGAAAAACACCAAGGGCAAACAATCCGCCACCATGATGGTGCAAGCCAGCCCTTGTTCGCGGGTCCAGCAGGCATCTGCCTCGGCGCCATGGGGGGTGTGATGGTTCAACTCGACCAGCCGAGTGCCATGCACTTGTTTCAAAAAAACAGCTTGCATACCCCACTGGTCGGCCAACAACCGGCGGTTTGCCTCGACGGCTTGCGGCTCATCCCCCAGATGGTCACCCAGGTTCAGGCTGTCAAAAGGGGGCGCAGACCAGCCTCCCCTGCGGGTGCTGCAAAACACCTGCGCCCCAGGCCAATGGGGTAACGGGGGGGAAGGCTCAGTTCTCAAAGTCAGGGCAAGCGCTGGGCTGTGACTGCTGGAAAGCGGGCAAGGCCATGCATGCCTCGAACACCGCCATGGTGCGCGAAAAACCACTCAAATCGACCCGGAAGCGTTGCGCATTGAATATCTGGGGCACCAAGACACAGTCGGCCAAGGTGGGCTTATCGCCATGGCAAAAGCGGTTGTGCGGTTGCAAGGACAACTGCTTTTCAACCGCTTGCAAACCCAGGTCTACCCAATGGCGGTACCAGGTGTTTTTGGTGTCTTCATCGAGTTTCAAGGTGCCGCTGAGGTATTTCAAGATGCGCAGGTTGTTGACCGGATGGATTTCGCAGGCGATCGATTGAGACAAGGCCCTGACCCTGGCGCGGCCGGGTGCATCAGCGGGCAGCAAAGCAGGCGTGGGATGGGTTTCATCCAGGTACTCGATGATCGCCATGGACTGGGTCAGGCGCAAGCCATCGACCTCGAGTAAGGGCACCAGCGCGTCGCCATTGAGTTCGGTGAAAGCGGCTTGGCATTGCTCTCCCTTGGGCAAATGCACCGGCAGGTACTCGTATGACAGGCTCTTGAGGGCCAGGGCAATGCGCACGCGAAAGGACGCAGAGGAACGGAAATAGTTGTGTAATTTCATGCGCGTAAGGATAACAAGTCATGTCGGAGGCTGTACGGGTGCCTTGGCCTAAACTGCTCACCAGGGCCGTTTTGCCCGCTAGCCTGAAAGTCACTTCATGGACAACGCTTGGTCCAGTGCCATCAAACACTGCAAAAACTGCGGTAGCGCCGTGGTGCGACGCTTGCCTGACGATGGCGACACCCGCATGCGTGCTGTCTGCCCAGCTTGTCACACGGTTCATTACGAAAACCCCTTGAATGTGGTCGGCACCATTCCGGTGTTTGAGGGCAAGGTTTTGCTTTGCAAACGCAACATCGAACCGCGCAAAGGCTTTTGGACACTTCCTGCGGGCTTCATGGAACTACGCGAGACCTTGGCCGAGGGCGCGGCGCGTGAAACCGACGAAGAGGCTGGCGCTCAGATTGACATGCACGAGCTGTTTTCTGTGATTGACGTGCCACGGGTCGGGCAGGTGCACTTTTTCTTTCGCGCCAGCATGCGTAACCTCAGCCTCAACCCAGGCCATGAGACCATGGAAGCCCGTCTGTTTTCCCAAGATGAGGTGCCTTGGGACGACTTGGCTTTTCGCACCGTCAAAGAAACCCTGCGTCTGTATTTCGCCGACCAAGCCAAACAAACTTTTGGCTTTCACACCCTGACCATCAATTGAGCCTTATTTGCCCAGCCCCATGCTTCGGGTGATCACCTCTTTCATGATCTCGTTGGTGCCGCCATAAATGCGCTGCACCCGCGCGTCGGCATAAGCGCGGGTGATCGGGTATTCCCACATGTAGCCGCTGCCACCGTGTAACTGAACGCACTCGTCCATCACCTTGCACTGCAAATCCGAACACCAGTACTTGGCCATGCTCGCCGTGGCGGTGTCGAGTTGGTCTTTGAGCAGCAGCTCGGTGCATTTATCCACAAACACTTGCGCGATTTGCACCTCGGTTTGCATTTCGGCCAGCTTGAAACGGGTGTTTTGGAAAGCTGACACGGCTTGGCCAAACACCTGTCGCTGCTTCACATAGTCCAGGGTCCAGCCGATGGCCGCTTGCGAAGCCGCCACCGCACCGATGGCGATTTGCAGGCGTTCCCAGGGGAGTTGTTCCATCAGCCCGATGAAACCTTTGTTGAGGTAATCGGCACCACCCAGCAAGGCGTCAGCAGGCAGATGAACATCGTTGAAAAACAGCTCGCAGGTGTCTTGCGCCTTCAAACCCAGCTTGTGCAAGGGCTTGCCTTTGGTGAAGCCGGGTGTGCCGGCTTCCAGCAACAACAAGCTCGTGCCCTTGGCGCCGGCACTGGGATTGGTTTTGGCCACCACAATCACCAAGTCTGAATGCCAGCCATTGGTGATGTAGGTTTTGCTGCCGTTGAGCAGAAAACTGCCGTCGCCTTGTTGGCGCGCCGTGGTTTGGATGCCCTGCAAATCGCTGCCTGCTGCGGGTTCGGTCATGGCGATCGCCCCCACCATCTCGCCGCTGGCCAAACGTGGCAGGTATTTGGCTTGCTGCGCGGCCGTGCCATAGTGCATCAAATAGGGCGCCACAATTTCAGAGTGCAAGCCAAAGCCGATACCGCTGAAGCCTGCCGCACTCAACTCCTCCATCTGGATGATGGAATACAACTTGTCTGCATCTGATCCACCCAGCGACGCTGGCAAGCTCATGCACAAAAAGCCAAGGTCACCGGCTTTGCGCCAAACCGCTTTGTCAACATAGCCCTGCCCTTCCCATTGGGCATGGAAAGGCGCGATTTCAGCGGTCATGAAACGCTTGAAACTGTCACGAAAAGTTTCGTGGTCTGGCGCAAATAAAGTTCTTTGAATCATGTTGGTTCACTTTTGGGATTCAGGGGTATACCCTTGTGCGGGTGTTTCTATAATTTAATTTTTCGTTTTGGAGATGATCTCATGGTGTGGCAGCAAATATACGACCCCTTGGGCAACATGTTTTTATCCACCCTGCTGGCCTCGGTGCCTGTGGTGGTCATGTTGGCGGGTTTGGGTTTCTTCCATTTGAAAGCACATATTGCTGCAGGCGCTGGTTTGTTAGCCGCCCTGGTGATCGCCATCTTGGTCTATGGCATGCCCAGCGAAATGGCAGCCAACGCTGCCCTGTACGGCGGTTTGACTGGCTTGCTGCCGATCGGCTGGATTGTGCTCAACATCATCTTCTTGCACCAACTCACTGAACAAAACGGCAGCTTCAAGGTCCTGCAAGATTCGATCGCCGGCATCACCGAAGACCGTCGCCTGCAGTTGCTGTTGATCGCTTTCGCGTTTGGTGCTTTCTTCGAAGGTGCCGCTGGTTTTGGTACGCCGGTGGCCGTTACCGCCGCGATTTTGATTGGCCTGGGCTTCTCACCCCTGGCCGCTTCGGGCTTGTCACTGATTGCCAACACCGCGCCGGTGGCCTTCGGCGCCCTGGGAACCCCAATCATCACTTTGGCCAAAGTGCACGGCTATGACGCCATGGAAGTCTCGATGATGGTCGGTCGCCAGCTGCCCTTCTTCTCGTTGCTGGTGCCTTTCTGGTTGATCTGGGCCTTTGCTGGACGCCGTGCCATGTGGGAAGTTTGGCCAGCTATTTTGGTCACAGGTCTGAGCTTTGCGATCATGCAGTTTTTGGTTTCAAACTACATCGGCCCAGAGTTGGTTGACATCATTGCCGCGGTGGTCAGCATGGCCTCTTTGGTCACCTTCTTGCGCTACTGGCAGCCCAAACAGATTTGGACATCTGTTTCCTTGAAAGGTCATGAAGCCACTGGCGGCCAAGCGCAGGCACCGCGCGCTGTCACGGTTCATTCACGTGATGACATCATCCGTGCTTGGACCCCATGGGCGATCCTGACCGTGTTCATCTTCATTTGGGGCCTACCAGCGGTGAAAGCCTACCTCAACGCCATCTTTGCGCCTCAATTTCCCATGGATGGTTTGCACAACCTGATTGAAAAAATGCCACCGGTTGTCCCAACGCCTAAAACCGAAAGCGCCATCTACACCCTCAACCTGTTGTCCTCCACCGGCACCGGTATTTTGTTGTCCGCCATCGTTGGTGGCTTGGTCATGAAGTACAACCCGCTCAACATGGTTCGGATTTTCTTCTCCACCTTGTGGCTGGTTCGCTATTCACTCATTACCATCGTGTTGATGTTGGCATTGGGTTACCTCACCCGCTATTCAGGCACAGACACCACCTTGGGCCTGGCCTTTGCCAACACCGGCGTGTTCTACCCCTTCTTTGGCACCTTGATGGGCTGGCTGGGCGTGGCCCTCACTGGCTCTGACACGGCTTCCAACGTGCTGTTTGGTGGGATGCAAAAAGTCGCCGCTGAACAACTCGGTTTGTCCCCCAACTTGATGGGCGCGGCCAACAGCTCCGGTGGAGTCATGGGCAAGATGATTGATGCCCAATCCATCGTGGTGGCCTCGACCGCCACCCGTTGGTTCAACCATGAAGGGGACATCCTTCGCTATGTGTTCTTCCACTCCATTGCACTGGCCTGTCTGGTCGGAATTTTGGTGACCTTGCAAGCCTATGTGTTCCCGTTCACCCTGATGGTTGTCGACTGACCTCAAGGCAAAACCATGGGCCGCCCTTCGGGGCGGCTTTTTCATGGAAGCGGCTCAAGTTTGGGTCAGCCGGGTCGACAATCTGATGATCGATTTGATTTTCTCTGCCTAAAGGTTTCTCATGAAGTCACTCACCCCTCGTCTGCTTTTGCCTGGTCTGCTGGCGTTGCTGGGCTGTGCCACACCCACCCCGGAAGCTCACCACGTGGTTTTGGGTTCGAGCAGCTACGGCTACCCCAGCGCCAATATACGGGTACTGAGCGCAGTTCAAGGCGCGGATTTTGAGGCTCGTCATACCCAATTTCGCTTTCCAGATTGCTTATCGGGCTCGCTCGATATGGTTGAGTTTTCTGGGGCCATCCACCAAACCAGCTTGCGCACACTCAACAGCTTGATGAACAGCCTCAGTCCATGCATACGCAAAGATGGCAGACGGGTTGTGAACCCGGTCTACCTCAATTCGGCCCATGGTGAGTTGATGCTGGGCACCCAGTTGGGTCAATGGTTTCAAACCAAGGGTATCGAGGCGATCGTGACCGAGGGACAAGTTTGTGAATCAGCCTGCGCCGTGGCTTATTTGGGCGCTCAGCGCAAGCAAATTCAAGCCAATGGCCGGGTCGTTATCCACCTCAGTGGTGAACGAGGCAAAGGTTTCGATTGCGCCCGGTCTGTGGATATGATGCCGCTACGCCAGTACCTGTTGTCCACCGCGGGTATTCAACAGGGTCAGGCCTTGTTCAACCAAGCCTTGACCCATTGCCGAAACGGTCAAGGCTGGGATTTGTACTGATATGCCAATCATGGTGATCGCTAACCCAAAGGGGGGGTCGGGTAAGTCAACTTTGTCAACCAATGTGGCAGGATATTTCGCCACGAGAGGGCATGTGGTCATGCTCGGGGATGCGGATGTGCAGCAATCTTCGAAATTGTGGTTGGATTTGCGACCACCCGAAGTGGCCGCGATCTCTACCTGGGAGTTGCAAGCCGATTTGGTCTTGACAGCCAAGCCCCCACGCGGAACGACCCATGTGGTGATTGACACGCCCGGTGGTCTGGGTGGCTGGCGCTTCAAAGAGGTGATTTCTCGTGCTGACAAAGTCATGATCCCGATCATGCCCAGCATCTTTGACATGTATGCCGCGCAAGCCTTCATCACTCAACTGCGGGATGTCATCAAGGGCAGTAAAACCAAATTGGGCATCATTGGCATGCGGGTCGATGAGCGCACCATCGCTGCCAGCAAGCTGCGGGAATTCATGGACACCTTGGATGTCCCGATCATCAGCTTTCTGCGCGACACCCAGTACTACCTGCACTTGGCAGCACACGGGCTGAGTTTGTTTGACATCTCGGCCAGCAAGGTCGAGAAAGACCTGCAACAGTGGCAAGCCATTTGTCATTGGCTCGAGAGCTGATCAGCCTATCAATTTGCCACCTCTTTCATCGCTTGGGCAGCAAGGGGTAACGCAAACAGGCTATATTTTGGATGCTTTTGAAAATACTGCCGTACTCAACATTGCCCCAGTTATTGCCTGTGTTGGGGTTGGCAAACAACCGCGCGCCGGTTTGCATTTGGCCTTCATAGCCGTAAACAGCTAAAAAACGGTATTTGTTTTTATCGCAATCAAACTCAACCCATTTGGAGACCGACAACACCTCTTGCGCTGTGGGGCTGCCGTAGTTGGTCAGCATCCAGATGGTGGCGTTTCGTTTTTTTTGAACCAAGGTGGATTTGTCGATCAACACCGTGTCGCCGTCCAAGCTGCCCAGATAGGTCCAGGCAGCTTGGGCCTGCGACGCCATGCCTATGAGCAAGCAACAAAGCCCTACACGCATCAATGAGGTGCAACAGGCAAGAGGGGCACTTTGGCGAAATCGGCTGGCACATCGCCAGTGAGGCTTTCGAGGAAGGCCACAATCAAAGTGACATCGTCATCTCTCAAGGTTTTACCCAGTTGCAACTCACCCATGATGCGCACCGCTTGGGGCAAAGTGGCCACAGAGCCGTCATGGAAATAAGGCGGCGTGGCCGCCACATTGCGCAACTGAGGCACTTTGAACATGTAGGCGTCTGCCTCGTTCTTGGTGTCGTGGAAGCGGCCTTTGTCGTGGCCTTTGAAAATCTCTTTCTCAGTGCTGCCAGTGAGTTTCCAATAGTCTTGGGTGATGCCAAATTTTTGATAGCTCTGACCGCCGACCGTCACACCATTGTGGCAACCCGAACAACCCGTGTCGATGAATTTGTCCAGGCCCTTCTTGGCTTGAGGGGACAAGGCTTTGGTGTTGCCTTTGAGGAACTTGTCAAAAGCCGAGGGCGTGAGCAAAGTTCTTTCATAAGCGCCAATGGCTTTGCCCCAGTTCTCCACGCTCAAGGACTTGGCTTCGCCCGGATACGCCTTGTCAAACCAGGATTGGTAGCCCAGTTGTGCCAGTTTTTGTTCCACTTGCTCGTAGCTGGTGTTGCCATAGGCCAAGGGACTGAGCAGCGCCTTGACAGCCTGCTCTTCCACACTTTCGCGGTTACCACCGTAGTGCTGCGCCACCAACAAGGAGGTGTTGAACACCGTGTGCGCATTGCGGGGCAAAACCTTGCCATTGATGCCCACGGACAAGGCCAATGAGTCCGCGCCGTGGTAAGCCGGGTTGTGGCAGGTGGAACAAGCCAAACGACCATCGTTGGATACACGGGTTTCAAAAAACAAGGCTTTGCCCAAGGCCACCCGTGAAGGCGTGAGGGGGGTGTTTTCCAAAGCGGATGAAGCTGGCAGAGGCTTGAACAAGGCTTTGGCTTTGTCCAACAAGGCTCGGTCCGCATCGGCTGCATTCAAGGGCCATGCCAATGCCAGCACTGCTGTGGCGAAGGACGCTTTGACGAACTGTTTCAGTGGGATCTTCATCATGCTTGATTTCAAAACAAACCAACGATATTGCCCTGCGCATCCACGTCGATGGCGTGGGCGGAGGGTACTTTGGGTAAGCCAGGCATGGTCATGACGTCGCCGCACACCATGACCACAAACTCAGCGCCTGCTGCCAGACGCACTTCGCGGATGTTCATGATGTGCCCCTCTGGCGCACCAAGTTGCTTGGGGTCGGTTGAAAAGGAGTATTGGGTTTTCGCAATGCACACCGGAAAATGCCCGTAACCCTGGGATTGCAGTTGTTCAATTTGGGTGCGGATTTTGGCGTCAGCCGAGATGCCCTGGGCGCCATAAATTTTTTGCGCAATGGTTTGGGCTTTCTCCCACAAAGTGGCTTGTTCGCTGTAGACAAACTGAAACTGGTTGGGGCTATCACACAAAGCCACCACGGCATTTGCCAATTCGACCGCGCCCGCACCTCCCTGGGCCCAGTGCTTGGCCACCACCACCTGCGCACCATACTGCGCGCAGGTTTTCTCCAGCAATGCGACCTCGGCGGCCGTGTCCTCGGTGCGGTGGTTGATGGCAACCACACAAGGCAAGCCATAGTGGGTGCGGATGTTTTTCAGATGTCGCTCTAAATTGACCATGCCTTGTTGCAAAGCTTGCAGGTTTTCAGAGCCCAGTTCTTTGACTGCAACGCCGCCGTGGTATTTAAGGGCACGAACCGTCGCCACCAGCACCACAGCAGAGGGCTTGAGCCCTGCTTTGCGGCATTTGATGTCAATGAATTTTTCCGCACCCAAATCCGCCCCGAAACCGGCCTCGGTGACCACGTAATCAGCGAGTTTCATGGCGGTGGTGGTGGCGATCACCGAATTGCAACCGTGTGCAATATTGGCAAATGGACCCCCATGGATGAAAGCCAGGTTGTTCTCCAGGGTCTGCGCGATGTTGGGCGCCAATGCATCCTTGAGCAAGGCGGTCATCGCGCCATGGGCTTGCAAATCACTGGCCAGCACGGGCGCGCCTTCGGTGTTGTAAGCCACGACAATACGACCCAACCGATGCTTGAGATCTGACAAGCTTGTGGCTAAGCAAAAGATAGCCATCACTTCTGAGGCCACCACGATATCAAAACCATCTTCACGGGGAACGCTGTTGGCTGTGCC